>JAIQFF010000278.1 GCA_020073395.1 Terriglobia bacterium | reverse complement strand
AGTGCGGGCGTTACCCAGACCCGAAGTGTGGCGACTCACAATGGAGTGGGGTGGTCGAAGATGAATTCCGCGCCGAAAGCCGGAGCTGCGCAGTTCCAGGTCAGCGTGGGGAGCGTCGCGGAAAAACGAGTGGTGCAACAGGTCCCGGGAGATCCCTGCAATCTGAAGATGAGCGGCCAGCGTTCGGGCCAGCGAATGATCCTGGAAACCGCGCCGGTGCGCGACTGCAGCGGCAATGCGGTGTCGGACGGAACCATCATTACCTTCACCCAGACCTACAACGGCCGCAGCGAAGCCACCGTGGATGTGCCCCTGAAACGTGATGTGGCCCGCACCGAAATGCCAGCTCGAGATGGGGCCGTCATCTCAGTGGCGACCGGCGTGGTATTGGGAAATGAAATACGAGTGGGAGCGCAGCGATGAGGACGACCTCCCAGCTATTAGCGCGCCGGCCCGGAAAGCTGTTCCCGCTGGCTTGCGCGATCATGGGTGGGTTGCTGCTCTCGGGTTTTGCGCAGCCCACCGTCCGTGTGGACGCCGACGCAGTGGGCCCGCGGTCACTCCAAGAGCAGACCAAGACCGCAGTGGTCCGTGATTATCTGCAGGCGTGGAAGAGCATGAGCGAGGCGCTTCAGGAAAACCGCGCCGATCTGCTGGACACATCGTACCTCGGACTGGCGAAAGAGAAACTCGCGGAGGCAGTCCGCGAGCAGCAAGAGCTGGGTATGAAGGTCCGCTATCGCGACCTTTCTCACCATCTGAACATCGTTTTTTACTCGCCCGAAGGATTATCGGTTCAGCTGTTGGATACGGTGGAATACGACATGCAAATCGTGGATCACGATCAGGTGCTGGCCCCACAGCATGTTCGCGCGCGCTACGTCGCAGTTCTGACTCCAACCGAGGTGCGTTGGAAAGTACGCGTCTTCCAGGCACAGCCTGAATGATGCTTGCAGAACCGGAGCGAACATGGTTCCGGAGCAGGTAAAGAACGAGCCAAAGGAGCTGCACATGATCTCGGTGGTCGTGCCGGTTTACAACGAAGAGGACATCATTCCTCGGCTTCACGATGCCGTGGTGGGTGCGATGAGCAAGCTGCGCGACCCCTGGGAAGTAGTCTATGTTAATGACGGCTCGACGGACTCGACCCTGCAATTGTTGCGCACCCTGCAACTGAACGACACCCACGTGGTGGTTGTGGATCTTTCGCGCAACTGGGGGCACATGGGTGCGATCTCTGCCGGTCTGCAGACCGCCGGCGGAGATGCAGTTGTGTTGATGGATGGCGACCTGCAAGACCCTCCCGAAGTTGTTCCTGAACTAGTGGAGGCATGGCGCCGCGGAGCGCAGGTGGTGACGGCGGTGCGACGAAGCCGGCAAGAGCGTCGCAAGGCACTGGCCGTGCTCTTCCCCCTGTTCTATCGCGTGCTGGGTGCGCTTGCCGATTTCCCTATTCCCCTGAATGCGGGCATTTTCGGGCTCCTGGACCGGCAGGCTGTGGACTCGATTAATGCTCTGTCAGAAGGAAACCGGTATCTGCCAGGCCTGCGGGCATGGGTGGGGTTTCGCAGCGCAATCGTATATTACGACCGCAACGACCGGGTCGGCGGGGAAGGCAAGCTTTCCTTCGTGAGCCGCATCAAGTATGCGATGGATGCGATCACCAGCTTCAGCTACAAACCCCTGCGCTTCAGTTTCGTTCTGGCGGGGCTGGCATTGTTCGCGTCTTTTGTCCTGATGATTTCGGCCGTGGTCTCCGCGGGCCCAGTGAATCCCGTGGTGTATGGCATGACCGCAGCGGTCTTTTTTGTGGGGAGCCTGGTGCTTCTATCCGCGGGCATTATGGGAGAGTATATTGGCCGGGTTTATGACGAGGTGAGGCGCCGTCCGCTTTCGATCATTGCCAAGGTGTACGCCGCCGAGGAAGCAACCTATCGGGCCCACCCGGCGCGACCCGTGTCGGTGAAGTCAAACGGACAGAGCGGCGATCTGGAGAGAATATCTCCTGCAGTCTGAGACGGCTTGGACCTGGCTTAGTGGTTGTTGGGAGCACATTTCCTCAGCCCGCGTTCAATCGCTGTGCCCTCTTCATAGTCATTCCAGGTGGCAATCAGCAAGAACGGCAGCGGAGAATATTCCCGTGAGATTCTCAGCGTGTCGGCGAACGTTCGGCCGCAGCGCTGGGAGATGTGACGATTGAGACTCCAGGATGCCTTGCTGTCATCGAAGCCTGCCCAGGCTGCTCCTACTGCGATCTTGTCCGGGTATTTCGATTGCATCCGCTGATAAAAGCCACGCAGATAGTCCTCTCCCCAGTTGCTGCCATCGGAGGCGAACCCTTTCTTCCCCGGATTCACCCACGCGTAGAAGCCGTCGAACACGCCGGCGTACGGCGTGGAACGGTCCTCGTAAATGAGTAGAGGCGGAGGGTCCCAGCGGTTGGTTTCTGCACGCACGCGATTCCAGTCGGTTTCCGTGCTTTTGGGGAAGATGAAGATCATGGGCCGTCCGTTGTAGGTAAGATATGCCTCACGGCCGGGCGCGTTCGGGGCCAGATAGGTCCGACGAAACTTGTCAAAGGCGGCCAGCGTGTCGTCGGTGGCTTGTCCGTTTTTGGTTTGAGTTTCGTCGTACATCATGGCGACTTTGAACTGCTTTTCGGAAGCAATCGACTGGATCAGGGCGTAGCTGCGGTCCAAAAAGGGCTCGCGGTCCCCGTACCAGTCCACCACGAAGCCTGAAATTCCCAGGGACTTGGCCTCGTCCATTTGCTTGCGTATGACCACCGGGTCTTGAGAGGAATAGCCCACCGAGATGTGGCTGGGATGCCCAAACCACGGTTCGTAGACGGCCAGAACCCTACGTTCCGCCTCCATTGATGATACGTTCTGGATGAGGTCGCGGTGCAGCCCGGGCTGGGTGCAGCCTTGGAGCAGGAGCAGCAGGAGCGCATACCAGAGCCTAAGTGGGTGCTGTGCCATCAGATGGATTACCCATCCTTAGAAGGGATTGGCGGTATTCAGGTTGTGTGATGGCACCCCGGAATTTGGCGGCCGAGCAGGCAGCGTCGCTGCGGCTTTCGGCATCTGAAGGCCCGCGATGGGATAGGTTTCGCCGGCACCGGTCCTCGTCGGCGAAGGCGGACGGAACTGCTTCAAAGTATTCTCCCCCAGTTGAGTGGTCGGAGCCCAAGTGATCAATCGTTTGAACTCCAGTCCGGATAGTGAATCCAAAACACTCCGAGCCAGGGTACTTTCCGGAAGTTTCATGCTGCTTGCGGGGACTGGCTCGGTGACCGCGATCAACTTTCTTTACAACATAGCGGTAGCTCGGTCTTTGGGGCCGAGCGGCTTCGGTCATGTCAGCGCCGTCTGCACCCTGTTGATCCTGATATCGGCGGTCACACTTTCTTTTCAGATCGTCTCGGCCAAGATCGTGGCCCAACAGGAGTCGTTGCCGGCCAAACGAACCGCCTATCGCGGGCTTCATTGGCGCTCCTGGGCCTGCGGCATCCTCGCCGGATTGTTTCTGCTGGTGATCCGCAACCTGATTGCGGGCTACCTTAACCTGCCCGGTCCCCTCCCTGTGACCTTGATGGCCATCGGAGCGGCTTTCTACGTTCCACTCGGAAGCCGGCGGGGCTATTTGCAGGGCGCCTGCAGCTTCCGCCGTCTGGCGCTCAATGTCGTGGCGGAGGGAATTGTACGGCTGGGCGGATCTCTGCTGGCCATTAAGTTGGGTTACGGCGCCACGGGTGTAATCGGCGCCAACGTGGCCGCAGTGGTGATGGCGTATCTACTGGCCATTCCCGCGCCCTGGACCAAAGTTGTCTACCATCCGGAACCAATCTCGGTGGCTTTCCGGGAAGGATTGCAGGCCAT
>JAIQFF010000090.1 GCA_020073395.1 Terriglobia bacterium | reverse complement strand
ACAGCGAAGGCTGGACTTGCTAGCTAGTTGATTCTAAACGGGCCGGGATGGCGGAACTGGCAGACGCAGCGGACTCAAAATCCGCCGGTACTTAGTACCTTGGGGGTTCAACTCCCCCTCCCGGCACCAAGTCCAACCCATTGAGAAACATCTAGTTAGCCTGCGAGAGAGAGCGATTGCTAACTAGTGGCGAATGGCCGATTTGTCAATCGGTAGCGTGTCCCAGGCCCGCCAGAAGGCGTTCATCTCCTCCGGCTTGCCAAGGGAAACGCGGATCCACGTGTCCCACGAGAGAGACACCGGGGCGATCAGGATATTGTTAGCGCGGAAGTGCTGGATGACCATGATCGCAGGATTGAACGTCTCCACAGCAAAGAAGTTAGTGTGGGACTCGCGCTGCTTGATGCTACGGGTAAGGGCCGTGTTCACGAATTCCTGGCGGGCATCCGTGTTCTTCTTGACGAACTCTTTCAGGCTGGCAGTATCGTCGAGCGCGGCAATAGCGGCACGGATCGCAAGCGTGCTGACGGCGTTCACCGTGCCGAAGGCCCGCAGGCGCGTGGCCGTCTCCGCGGATGCGATCCCGTAACCAACGCGCAACCCCGCAAGTCCGTAGATATGGGAGAACGTGCGGCTCACGATGATGCGGGGATCGTTCAAAGGCTGGTCGAGGAACGACGCATACGCACTAGATGGCTCCGCATAGTGATGGTATGCCTCGTCGATCAAGATGTAACAGGAGCCCGGGAGCCGGGAGATGAATTTCTCCAAATCGGCTCGCGGGGTAATGGAAGCGGTGGGGTTGTTCGGATTGCAGATATACACCAGGCCGGCGCTCGCCCCGGCGTGCGCGAGCATCGCGTCGAGATCATGGTGAAAGCGCGGAGTGAGCGGGTCGGAAATCACGGTCGCACCGGTCGACCGTGCATAAAGTTCAAGCGCCGGAAATGTGGGTGAGGCCTGCACCAGTTGTTTGCCGGATTCCAGGCAGGCGCAACTGGCCATGCGAAGAACTTCGGTGGAGCCGGCGCCCAGGACTACCTGGTCCGGGCTGACGTGATGAACCTGGGCAATCCCGTCTGCCAGTTGAGCGGCGCTCGCGCCTGAGGGAAAGCGTCCGGCTTCGGCGTCGGCTACGCGTATGGCTTCGACTACTTTTTCTGACGGGCCGTACGCGCTTTCATTGTTGTCCAGACGGATGGGACCGGCACTACTTGCGGCCGAAGCTGCCGGCACGGGCTGCGCCGACATTCCGGCAGCGGCACCAATACCCAGAATCTTCAGGAAATCTCGGCGAGAGGAAGACATGATGTCATGTTGGTTGAAGCGTTGAGATCCCCCTTTGGCTCTCCAGCTTGCCAGGCCAGGGGGAATGTGAGCCGTACCTCTACCTATTTGGGGTGGTTGAGCAATGTTTCAATCAAGTCCCCCAGTTGCTGGGCACTAAAGTCATTTCCTTCCAGATTGGCAGCCAGCCGGGTTTGGCTGTCGATGACAGCGGTATGAAAGGAGTGCACCAGCAAGGCTTCATCGGGATAAAAGTTCATGTCGAATCTGCGGGAAATCTGCTGAATTTCCGGCAGAGTTCCGGTCAGGAAGCGCCAGCCCTCCGAATCCGCCTTCCAAATGCGGGCATATTTGGTCAAGGCTTCCGGGCCATCGTTGGCTGGATCGATCACAATGGTCAGGAGTACCAGATCTCGCCCCATTCGTTCTTTAAACCGTTTCTGCAATTGCCCGAAATTATTCGACAGGCGAAAACAGTAGTTGGGAAACGGACAACGGGTGTAAACAAAAGTCACAGCTACGACTTTGCCGGCAAACTGAGAGAGCCTGACCGGTTGCCGATTCTGGTCAGTCAAGGTGAAATCAGGAACCGGCTGGCCAATCGCAACGACGCTCGGCAGGGAGGAACTGGGCGCCACCATCTTCTCCAGAAGTTTCATCCGGCGGGCTTGCGTGGGATCCAGTTCCAGATTCTCAAACGCCCGTGCCCGGACGTTGTCGGCGTAGGAAGAGTCCTCCTCTACCACCAGCGTAAACTCCACCGTAGTGCCCGGCTGCAGACCTTCAAGCAATCTCGGCTCGCGGACCGTGAAAGGCATGGTCATGGCTTCCATGTATCCGGGGATGCTTTCACAGGAGACCACCATGGTTTTGCGGGGCGAGTCTACTTTTAGTACGAGGCCGCGAACGTCGTACTTTTGCACGGCCCACACGGGTGAGGCCGTAAGCACCAAGACTGTCGTCAGCAGAGCCCAACGCTTCATAACGGATTACAAGGCAAGCCCAGTCAGTTTACCTTCCCCGGTGCGCCGCTGGTACCCCACTTTGGTGGCAGTGCGGCAGGCCCCTTCGAGCCGCCTAAGCGAAAGGCATGCCGGTCAAGCTTCATGTAATCCTTGGCAAACTCCTTGATTTCAAGGAATTGATTCTTGCCAACACCGGTAAAAGTCTGCCGGGTATTGCTGGCCGGCCACCAGATCCCCAGCTCGATGATGCGCCCCGATTTTCCCAGTCCAATATGCTGGGCCAGCGGGGAAGCTCCGAACGATCCCCCGCCGCCGACTGTGCGATAGATGGAACGCCGCTCGCCTCGCGCGTTTGCGACTGTGAGTTTAATGCGTGCGCCAATGGCGGCGCGGTTGCTCTTCACTCCCACGAGATGAAGGTTGACCCAATCATTGCCGTTGCCGGGATTTTCGAAAAGGCGGAAGGGGTGCGAGTCTCCGGGCGTAACGCCCGCGATCTGGGCCAGCAGGTCTTCATCTCCATCATTGTCGATATCAGCGAAGGCCACTCCATGTCCTTTATGGAGATCGCCGGTGCCGGATGAGGCGGTTACGTCGGTGAAGAACTTGCCATCGTGGTTGCGCAACATCACATTCGGCAGCAGGGAAGCGTAGGAGGGATTTCCGGTGCCCAGATAGATGTCGAGATACCCGTCGTTGTCGATGTCACCAAAGTTGGCCCCCATGGGCATGAACACTTTGTCGAGCCCCACCTCCTGGGTTACGTCCTGGAAAGTTCCGTCCTTCATGTTCTTGAACAGTTTAAGAGTTTCGGCATTCGGCGAAAGGCCGAGATAGCTGCGCACGTTTTCTTCCAGGGACACGAAGTAGCTGGCCACGAACAAGTCTGGCCAGCCGTCATTGTCATAGTCGAAGAACCAGGCAGGAGAGCTCTGTCTGACCTTATTGACCCCGGCCTCGGAACTGACCTCACGAAAGGTCAGATCGTGGTTGTTGTGATAGAGGTAGTGATCACCGTTCATGATCGAAACATAGAAATCCGCATACCCATCACTGTCGTAATCACCGGCAGTCACTGCCTTGATGAACCCTCCGCGGTCGACTCCGGCAGCGCGGGCGATATCCTCGAAAGTGCCGTCACCCTTGTTGTGGAAGAGCTGCAGGCCACCGTTCTCGTTGCCCACAATCAGGTCCACCAAGCCGTCATTGTCAATGTCCGCCCACGCCGCCGCTTGCGTGCTGGTCGCCGGTTCGGCCAGCCCGCTCTGGGCAGTGACGTCGGTAAAAGTTCCGTCGCAATTGTTCCGCAGCAACGATTTTCTCTGCGGGAATTCCCAGGCCCCGCGCAATATCAGAACGTCGAGGCATCCATCATTGTTGTAGTCGGCCTGAATCATGCTGTAACCGCCCAATTGTGAGTCGAGGCCGGCCTGCTTCGTCCTGTCCGAAAAGGTCCCGTCGCCGTTGTTGTGGAAGAAATGCATAGACCCGCACTGGTCGTAGTCAGAAAGCACCACGTCGAGCAGGCCGTCATTATCGAAATCATCCACGATGATGCCGGCCGACTCGCCGAAGGTGTCGATTCCCGCGGCCGCGGCCACGTCCACGAATCTGGGCACGCTTTCTTTGGATTCGAATGCCGAAAGCGGAATCAGGTATTTCTGCGGTACCTGCCCCGGGTAGCCGCCGAGGGTCATGTAAGCCAGGTTCAACAGCCAGCGCACATCGAGCACGTCAGGTTTCCCGTCGAGATATTTCAGGAAGTATTCAATCGCTTTCTGCGAGTCTCCGGTCTTTTCATATTTCACTCCCGGCCGTGGCGGGAAAATGCACCGGTCGCCGGGATGGCGATAGACATCGTTCTCCATTTCGGATTTGTGCAGATACGCAATTCCCAATACTTCCTCGAGCTCAGGCATGGCTCCCGGGAGCTGGGTTGTGGCGATCCGGTAGGCAGACTCCCACTGCGCTACAGCCTTGCCCATAGCTCCCTGATACGCGTATAGATTCGCCAGACCGTAGTGCTCCTCGATGCGGTCCAATGCGCTTCCAGGGGATTGACCTTTTGTATCCAGCAGCTCGTTGTTCTCGAGCCGATCGATCATAGTAGATAGAGATTTCTTCCGAATCTCGCATAGCCCACGCAAGTCCTGACTCCAGCCGTTGGGCTTGGGCAAACTGCGGAACGCCAGGTCGGCCTCGCTTTTTCCACCCACATTGGGAGCGTAGCGGATGATCCCGGTGGCGGCAGCCGGCAGATTGCGCGCCGGGCTCGCATCCTTGATCTCCGGAGACTCGGAGGGAAGCAACACCTTCAAGATGGCGAAGCCGGTTGAGAGCTTGATAGTGCCGGTGATTTGCCCGGGCCGAATGCCCTTCAACGCTTCGCGCAGCTCAGGACGTAGCGTCGCGGGATCTATTTTCCCCATGTATCCGCCATCGGCGGCGGTCGCATCGGTGGATTTCTCTTTGGCGAGTGAAGCAAAATCCGCGCCCTTTTTCAGGCTGTCCAGGATTTGCCTCGCTTCGTCTGCCGACCCCACCACGAGAATGCGGAGGCCCAGAGTAGGCTGGGGACCGTTCTGGGCCCACGACAAAAGGGTTGCAAGAAAAATGCCAGTGAGGAGCACTGCGGCTGCCCTTTTAAAACACCTTGCTGCCTGCGTGAATGGCGGTTTCAATGCGTTCGAGTCAACCAAGTAATTAGGTTACACGAAGCACGTGCGGCGGACGAACCATACTCAACAGAACACAGGAGGGTGCGGTGCACTACGGCTCCGGAGGCGAAGGAGCACGTGAGGAAACTTTCAGGTAATAGGAGGCCCCGATTGGAAACAGTCCGAGGTGGGAAAGCGGTCCTCTCGCCCGAGTGTTTCTGCCCAGACTCTGCCCATTGGCTCTCAACAGACCCTTACAGGACCGCACAGATCCAACACATCCCTTTCCCGCAAGTGGTTGTAAAGCTTAGAAAACGGTTGGTTTGGAAAAATGAGTGGGTTGGACACAAAATCCGCCGGTACTTGGTGCCTTGGGGGTTCAACTCCCCCCGGCACCAAACGTGAAAGCCCCGTACGACGCGTCTCCTAAAGCATTCTGACATGTTGTGAATTGACCGAACCACCTGCGTCCAAATACCTCTTGTGGCCGGCCCGCGACTGAAGAGGGAGTACTGCAAAGTAATAGGGTAGAAGTAGGTCAGTGCTGACCCGACAAGTAGGTAGGCCCTGAGAGGCACTTCTCTCGAACGTCACACGTCCATTCCATTGAAGGTCCCTGGGGCATACGCTATACTCCGCGCAACCTGTGGCGGAACGCCGCCGAGTTATGCCATCGGTGCCCGACCAGCAGACGGAAATCTCCCGCCTCGCACCAGAAACCGTGTCGGGGAGTTTCCCAGCAGAGCATTCGCAATCCTGATTGTTTTCGATGTGTATGCGAGGTCTGACGGTCAGTTGTTTCTTGCCGAGTTGCTTGTCGGCGGCAGCCATATCGTCCAGGGAGCAGCGCCAAGGGAAACCGCATCGCGTTTTTTCTGCTCCAGAGGGCGCGGCCCGTTAATTCCCAGTGAGTCTTATGTCATCTTCAGATAAATCAACTCGCAGAGAGTTTCTGGTTACTACCTCATCGGCGGCTTTGGGAGCTGCGGTACCTTTGGCTGGCAGCCAACGGGTCTCGGCAGTTTCGAACACGCCTCCGGCACCGACCTCTGAAGAGGCCCCTTACTCATCGGAAGAACTCTTCCAGAGCCGCCCCCAGCGCACCTTCACAGGCGACAGAACCACCCAAATCGCGATGCCGCTGGGAGGAATCGGGGCCGGCTGTATTTGTCTTAACGGATACGGCGGTTTGCAGGATTTTTCCGTCTGGAATCATCCCGCAACGACTGCCTTGCCAGAGGGCTACGCTTCCTCCCAAGCTGGTTTTGCCATTCTGCATGTCAAGGGGGCTTCTCCCGTTACCAAACTTGTCGAAGGACCGTTCCCGATTCTGAAGATTTATGACCAGGGACTCCAGGGACAGGGATACCGCCGCGGAGGGTTCGAAGGGTTGCCGCGTTTTGAAAAATGCGTATTCCGGGGGGAATATCCATTCGGAGAAGCCCAGATCAGCGACTCCTCCATTCCGTTGCAGGTGAGCCTGAGTGCTTGGAATCCTTTTATTCCCCTGGATGACAAGAACTCGGGAATACCCTGCGCCATTTTGGAGTACACCCTTCGAAACGCCTCACAGCGGAACGTTGAATATGAGTTCTCCTATCATCTTTCTCATTTGGCGCCCGGATGTGGCGGGGAGGAATCGAAGAGCCGCAATACCGTGATCCCTGCTCGGGGTGTGTTTCTCCACAATCTAGAAGAGCCAACGGCTGAAGGCTACGGCAGCGCTTGCCTGATTGCCATAGGTAGTCAGCCGCGTATTAAAGGGATGTGGCTGCGCAGCCCCGGCTGGGAATTTGACTCGTTGTCGGCACTCTGGCGCGAAGTCTCCACCGGAGCATTCACGCCCAATGATGGATCCAACGAGATCGACACTGGTGGGCGGAATGGCGGATCCATTCTTCTCGAAGGAACCCTGGTGCCGAGTGCGTCCCGAACCTATGTCGTCCTGATCACTTGGCACTTCCCCAATTGCTACCTGCAGGTTGGCGGGGCTGTTCCCACTGACGTCCCCGAAACTCAAGGCAAGGCCGGCTGCCGTTCTGTTCCGGGGGCGACACCTCCGCCCTGGCGTCCCTATTACGCCCCCATTTGGAATGATGCCCGCGAAGTAGCTCTTTACGTCGAAGAGCACTACGCTTCCTTGCGAGCGCGCACGGTCGCGTTTCAGGAAGCATTGTTTTCCTCTACCTTGCCGCCGTTTGTGCTGGATGCGGTCTCATCAAATTTGGCCATCCTGAAGTCTCCGACTGTGCTGCGTCTGGAAAATGGCGACCTGTGGGGTTGGGAGGGCTGTTTTCCCGATGCCGGATGTTGCCATGGTTCCTGCACGCATGTCTGGAATTATGCGCAGGCTTTCCCCCACCTCTACCCGAAGGCGGAGCGCTCGTTGCGCGAACTTGAATTGGGCCGTTCCATGGATGAAAACGGTCACGTGACGTTCCGTTCGGCCCTTCCCGAAGGCCCGGTCAAGCACGATTTTCACGCTGCTTCTGACGGCCAACTGGGCGGAATCATGAAGGTGTTTCGCGACTGGCAGATTTCCGGAGACATGGATTGGCTGAAGAAAATGTATCCCTTGGCCAAGCGCAGCCTGGATTACTGCATTCGCACTTGGGATCCGGATCACCGGGGAGGTCTGTTTGAGCCGCATCACAATACTTACGACATCGAATTCTGGGGGCCGGACGGCATGTGCACCAGCATCTACCTGGGTGCCCTCTCGGCTTTCGGTGAAATGGCACGGGAAGTGGGCCAACCTGAGGACGCCAAGTTCTACGAAGACCTGGCCCAACGTTGTGCGCACTTCATGGATGAACAGCTCTTCAATGGCGAGTATTACCAACAGAAGGTGCAATACCTGGGTCTACGAAATGCTTCATTTGCCACCTTGGTGGCTCAGGTCGATGACCACAGCAGTGAAATGCAGAAACTCCTGAAGCGGGAGGGGCCGAAATACCAATACGGAGACGGATGCATCTCTGACGGAGTCATCGGAGCTTGGATGGCCCGATTCTACGGAATCGACACTCCGCTCTCGCGTGAGAATGTCCGAAGCAATCTGCAAGCTATCTTCAACCATAATTTCAAAACCGACCTAAGCCAGCATGCCAATGCGCAACGCCCCGGCTATGCCATGGGACATGAGCCGGGCGTACTGTTGTGCACTTGGCCCCGCGGCGGAAAACCCACGTTGCCTTTCGTTTATTCTGATGAAGTCTGGACTGGTATTGAATACCAGGTGGCCTCGCATCTTATCGCAGAAGGCTTCGTAAAGGAGGGACTGACCATCGTTAAGGCCCTGCGCAGCCGTTATGACGGCAGGGTTCGCAATCCTTGGAATGAGTATGAATGTGGCAATTACTATGCCAGGGCAATGGCCAGCTATGCGTTGCTTGGCGCCCTGGCCGGTTTTCGTTACTCCGCAGTGCAAAGAACCCTCTGGTTCGGCCCGCAGTTAAACGCTCTTCCCTTTAAGACTTTCTTCTCAACAGCCTCTGGCTTTGGCACTATCATGCTCGATCGCCGATCTCTCCGTATTCAAATAATTGAGGGTGAACTGCGGCTTGAAAGGATGGTGTTGACCGACCGCACCCAAACCAGAACCCTGGATTGGAAAACCACGGTTCGACCGGGTGCTCCCGCGGTTAAGGACATCTGAATTGGATTGCGCACGCCGATAACGGCGAGTTGGGATCGGACATGACATTCGGCTTGAACGCTGACCAAGTCTCAGGTGCGGAACACTGCCTTTGTCTTGAACGGCGACCAGAGCTCCGCCAAAGGTCGGGCACATACCTCCCCAAAAAGCCAATCGAAAGCAATTGTCAGTATTGCAGGGTAGTCCATTTCGATGCCCAAAATTCGCGGTACTTGGTACCTTGGGGGTTCAACTCCCCCCGGCACCAACAATCTGTGAACTCAGGCTAGTTTCCGTCAGTTAAAGTCATATTTGCACGACGTTTTTGGCGTGTTCTTTTCAAAATGAGGAATGCGCTATGCTGGAGTTGCGCCTTGGAGATTTATCTGGTTGACGGCACCTACGAGTTATTCCGGCACTACTACGCTCTGCCATCCGCGCGGGACGAAGATGGTCGGGAAGTAGCGGCGGTCCGAGGCGTCCTCGCGTCCCTGCTGGGCATGATCAAAGAGGGTGCCACCCACATCGCGGTCGCAACCGATCACGTTATCGAATCCTTTCGCAACGACCTGTGGCCAGGTTACAAGACTGGCGAAGGTATCGAGCCCGACCTGTTGGCGCAATTCCCACTGCTGGAAGAGGTCCTCTCGACTGCCGGCCTTGTGGTCTGGCCTATGGTTGAGTTTGAAGCAGACGATGCCCTGGCGGCAGCAGCTGTCGCGGCCGCTCGTGATGCGCGCGTCGAACGCGTGATCATCTGCACTCCCGACAAGGACCTGGCCCAGTGCGTGCGCGGCACCCGCATCGTCCAGCTCAATCGCCGGACTCGCGTCACCTTGGACGAGTCCGGTGTGATCAAGAAGTTCGGCGTCTCGCCAGTCTCGATCCCCGACTATCTGGCCCTGGTGGGCGATTCCGCAGATGGCTATCCCGGACTTCCGGGCTGGGGTGCGAAGTCGTCGGCTGCCGTCCTGGCTGCATTTGTCCATCTGGAATCGATTCCTTCAGACGCTCGAGAGTGGCGTGTGAACGCCGCCAATGCGAGTGCACTCGCAGCCACTCTCTGTCGCGAAAGAGAGCGCGCACTGCTCTTTCGCACACTCGCCACGCTCCGGACCGACATCGCGCTCTTTGAGGACCTGGATCAGTTGCGCTGGAAAGGCCCCACCCGCTCCTTTGACGCGATTGCGGCCCGATTGGACGCGGCGCGCACCGAAACCCGGCGGTCAGGGGCACATCGTTCCCGGTGAACGTCGTAAAGGAAGACGCAGAATTCAAAATCGGAATCTGGAAGGCAGTGTTTCCCGCTTACTCTGCTTTCTTCTTTCTCTGCGGCGCTACCTCTTCAGGTTTCACGGCCGCTCCCTTGTTGCCCCAGGAATTGCGAACATAGTTGAGGACGTCGCTCACCTGCTGGTCGGTCAGGTCTGTGCTGAGCATCTCGTTGTCGTACTTGGCGCCGTTCACGGTGATGGGGCCCTGGGCGCCATTTACCACCATCCCGATGGCACGAGCCTTGTTGGCCATCAGGTAGTCCGACTTGGCCAGGGGCGGATAAATATCCTTCATCCCTTCGCCCTGTTCCTGGTGGCAGGTGACACACTGCGTGTTATAGATGGCTTTGCCCCGCGCGATGCTCGCCTTTAGATCGAAAGCCGGCGGTGACTGCCAGGCGGAGAGGGAAATGGCGGCCAGTGCGCCACATAGAAACACTACGACAATTTTCCAGTCAGATTTCCGCATTGAGGTCCCTGTTTTCATATCGAAGTCATCGCGGCCGCCCTACACGTCGCTGTGGCGAAAACGGTCGATCAAATGATCGCAGGCCCGGACCGTAATCGCCATCATGGTCAGAGTCGGATTCTGGCATGCCGAGGATACATAGCACGAACCATCGGTCACGAGCAGGTTCTTTACATCGTGGGCCTGGTTGAATGGGTCGAGCACGAATTTCTTGGGATCATTTCCCATGCGCGCCGTCCCTACTTCGTGGACTGCCATTCCGGGTATTCCAAAGCTGGTCTGGACGCTAATGTTCTTGGCCCCGGCTGCTTCCAGCATTTCCGCGGCGGTGACTCCGGCATCGCGCATCATCGCGGCTTCATTCTTGCCATGGGCCATACTGATGCGAAGGGCGGGGATGCCCCACGCGTCTTTCAGGTTCTGATCAATCTCACAATAATTGTCAAAGTTAGCTAGCGACTCGCCGAAAGCGCCGAGCGATGCCCCGTATATTCCCTGTTTGACCGCCTTCTTGTACTCTGCGCCCAGGCCCTCCGCCTCCATGTTGAAGTCAGGCCCGGAGCCGCCCTGAAAGCCGTACCCGCGGATGAAGTGCGGATGCTTGCCGCTGCTGGGCGTGTTGCGGAAACGCACCAGGTAGATCCCGTTGGGGCGGTGGGGAGGGTTCGCGCTGGGCAGGACGTTGAGATCGTCGAACGTGCCGCTGGCGCCGCCTCCGGCCACGTGGTCCATCAGGTAGTGGCCGAGCACGCCGCTGGAATTCGCCAGACCGTTGGGATATTCCCGGGTGGCGGAATTCAGCAAAATGCGCGTGGACTCGAGCGCTTGCGCGCACAGAACGACGGCCTTGCCGCGGACTTCCTTCGTTTCCTTAGTCAGGCGATCGACGTAGGTCACGCCCCGCGCCTTGTTGGCGTCGCTGTCCATATCCACATGGCGGACGACTGCATTCGTAATCAGGGTACAGTTCCCGGATTTCAACGCATCCTTCACCGTAGTGAAGGGACTGCTGAAGTAGGAAAACGTGCTGCAACCGCGCTCGCAGGGGCCACAATAGTGGCAGGGGGCGCGTCCGTTGTGGGGCTGGGTCACGATGGCGGCGCGCCCGATGGTGAGCGTCCGGCCAAACTTCGCTTTCACCCGCCCCCGCATCCGCACTTCGCCACAAGTCATTTGCATGGGCGGAAGGAACTGTCCGTCCGGCAGCATTTCGTTTTTCTCCGCCGCACCGGTAATGCCGACGTAGCGCTCGACGATATCGTAGTAAGGAGCGAGGTCGGCATAGGAGAAGGGCCAATCGTCGCCGTAACCGTCACGGCTGGCGGCCTTGAAATCGGTATCGCTAAGGCGATAGCTCTGCCGCCCCCAAACCAGTGAACGCCCGCCGACAATCCGCAGCCGCTGCCAACTGAATGGCCGGTCCGCCGGCGTGCTGTAAGGATTTTCCAGGTCGTCCACGAACCACTCGTAGTTGTATTCCATGCAGGCGTAACACTGCTTCTGGACCGGGCGGGTGCGTTCGATCTCGGGCGAGTGGTCGCGGTATTTAAGCTTGTACGCCGGCATGTGCTCGGTGAATTCCTTGGGAGACACCGCCCGGCCCGCTTCGAGCAGCACGACTTTCAGTCCAGCTTCGGCGAGCCGTTTCGCTGCCCAACCGCCAGTCGCTCCCGATCCCACGACGATGGCGTCGTATGTCTGCTGCAGCACATCCTGTGGCATGAAGGTTTCCTATTTGTGGGTTGTCGTGGGGTGCTCACAGCCCTGGAACGGACCATGCGTAAAGCTGCCGTCCCATCCCAATTCGCGCTCGCCGATCTCGGAGGTGTAATACGCCACCGCGATCATGGACTTGAGCCGTCCGAAGTGCTCCACCCCGGGGTCGGGAAGGTCTTTGTTGAGCCAGAAGCTCGGCCTCTGGGGATATGCCAGCGGGCGCAGAAGGTCGTCTTGATCTTCCGCCGTCAGGGAGCGGAATTCTTTGCCGAACAGGCGCTGGCTCTCGCTGTCAATATAGTTCAGGCTGGCCAGGAAGTTCTGCTGAGACTCCGCTGATTCACCGGTGAGCACGAGGTCCAGGTAGCGGTTGACCAAAGCCTCTTTTGCTCCAGGCGTATCCGTGGCTGGAATGATCATGTCGCTGAGCGCGATGAGAGTCTCGTTCTGGTCTTCACTTAGGAAGGCTGGTTTCCAGTTGGGGTCCGCCAGTTGTTTGGAGTCGTCTTCGCCGCGCTGCGCCGGGGTAAGTTCGAATGCCGCAGTTTGGGCAAGTGAAAACGCCGGTCCCAACGCTGCCGATGTACCGGCGAGAAGAGCGGCACGAATCAGGTCGCGTCGGCTGATGACTGCAGAGGACTGTGTGGCTTGGGCCGAGAGAGAGACTTCGGATCCATGATTTCTCATTGCCGGAGATAGTAATTCTACCGGAGGTTCATCTCAATCGAAATTAGTCGCGAGGGCCTGATTCAGGGTGGAGCAAGGCCTTCAGGGATGATGCGGGGCCTTCAGCGGGTGAAGCAGACCTTCGGGGATGGTGCAGGCCTCGGGCGGGTGGAGCAGGCCTTCAGACCTGCAATCGAGCGTCCATCGATGGGGGCTTCAGTCCCTGAGGTACTTGTCGCTGCGCAAATGCCGAGTAGCACCACAGCGGCTGAAGCCGCTGTCCTGAACAAAGCGCTAAAGCGCTGCTCCACCCAAGCCCTGGTTTCAGGCCCCTCACCCCAGGAGGGGTAACCATGAATTTCCGCGCCAAAGTCGTCCTCCCGGACACCCCCTTCAAAAGACCTTGGTGTTTTGATTGGTGGGAGAGTGATCGCTACGATGGTCACAAGCCCTTCCCTGGAGATAAGCAATGCTTCGTTTGCTGACGGCCATTGGTACCGCGCTTTCACTGTTTGCGTTGATCACAACCGGGTCAAAGACCAGATCTCCAGCTAACTATGCCGACCCGTCCCAGTGGTCGGTTGCCGTAAAAGCGAACAATCAATTTGACAATTGGACCTAAGTTCGCAAGGATAGCCCCGTTCATGCTGAGGAGGCCATCATGACGACCAATGACACTGGAGACTGGCGCGACCTCTTCGATGTTGCGTTGTTTGAGCCGAACCGGGTTAAGCTGCGAAAGCGCATCGAACACGCCAGACACGCCATCAACGACCGGCTCGAGGTTTTGATGAAGCTGCAAAGCGAGAGTGGGAGGGACATGTCGGAGCGCATTGCACTCAATGACGCGTTGACGACGCTGACCGAGCTGCACAAGATCGTCTATGACCGAAAGCCTGGCGCGCATGTGGGCAGAGAGGGTGGCAGAGCCGCCAGTTAGGGCGGAGCCGGCATAGCAGGCCGCAGGCCGGATCCCGCAGGAAGGAGTTCGCTTGGCAATAAAACCATTCCCCGATTCCATTCCGTCCCAGCTCCCGCCGGCGAAGCTCTACCTCGATGACATTGGTGAGATTTTGCAGATCCTGACCGACTCCAGCGCGGACTGTCAGGCGAGCTTCATTGTCGGCAAGTCGAAGTGTGACACGCTGGACGATCTGAAAGACCTGCGGGGACGTGCAACCCGTTTCGTGATGAACATCTCGGCCCCCGGGAAGCATCAAACTCTCGAGCTCACGCCCTCCGCCACACGCATACACATCCACGAAACTGGGGACCAGTTGCCGGCGTGGTCAAAATATGTGAACGTCGCTGCAATTTTTGAGAAGAGAAGGCTAAGGCTGAAATCTCTGGTACGATCCCTGGCGCCGTGGGTGTTTGCGGGTTTGTGGCTCGTGGCAGTTGCACTGTGGATATTCGTCCCACCGGTTGCCAGACCCATCTCGATTTATAAATTACCTCACATCGCAACCGGTTTTATTCTGGCAGTTGCTGTCGTGTATTACTTTGTCAGTTCGCACAGCATTGTTTACCTTCGCTATCCACAGAGGGTTGGCGTGGGTCGATGGTTGGAAGATCACAAACCAGAAATTATTGTGGGCGCTGTCTGCGCCGTGTTGGCAGCGATTGCCACACAGGTCGTGGAAAAGGGCTGGAAATGACGCTGCAAGCGCAATTTGGTGGCGACGTAAGTCGAAACGAAACCCCGAGCTGAGTCATCCCGAGTGCGGCTCGAGCCGTGCTGCCGCGTTGAGAGCAAGAGAGAGAATCGAGCCGCCGACTCTTCCCCTTATAGGGGTCCTTCGACTCCGCTCAGGATGACTCCGTGGAGCTTACCACCGCTTTGCTTTGTGTCCTCAGGATCTCCCCCACCAGGAACAGGTCAGTCAGTAACGCCCGGAGATGGATCGAGGCGTTGAGATTGTCAATCAGCTGGGAGCTGATGGCGGGCTGGGCCAGCACCAGTTGGAGGGCGGCCAGCGAATCCTGCGCATCCCGGTCAAGCACCGAAATAAAGGCCCGGTACTTCGCAGCGGGTTCGAGTCCTGATTCGGCTGCCGCCTGCGAACAGCTCTCGGCCAGGCTGTTCATGGCGTGGATGGCGTGTTGTAGAAATTCGCGGACCTGTCCTCCGGACTGACTGCCCTGGTCGGTGGGCAAACCCTGGCCTGCATAAGCCAGCATGAACTCATAGCACCTTTCGATGGCATCGCAGCGTTCAAAAAAGTCAGTCGCCATCGGCCATGCTCCGCGGTACGTTTGGCGATGCCTCGACCACCCACCGGTTTGGATCGTGCTCTTTCAGGTAAAACTCCCGGCTCATCGTGCCCACGATCATCGACGCGGTAATAGGAAGCTTCTCCGGCCGTATGGCGAAGTAAACGTGCACGACGACCAGTGTGATCAGTCCGACCCCTGCCAGCCCGTGCAGCACATACATCAGGCCCCAGGTCATGTCGCTGAACAGATAGGGATTGCGCGGAAAGAAAATCGTGCGCACGCGCGACATCATGAACACCCCCGTCAGAATCACCGACATCCCGGTCACGATGATCGCACCGTGGTAAAGCTTGTTTTCCAGAGGATACTTGGCGAACTTCCGCGGCAGAGCCGAAGATTCTCCCCTGAAGCGCTGGAACCTTTTCCAGGCGTCTTCGACATCAGCCCGATCCGGCCAGATCGACCAGAAGTCCAGATAAAAGGATGCATGAATGATGTGAAAGATAATCGAAATGGTCAGGACGGTGCCCGCAATCCAGTGGTAGGTCACCCAGTCGAAGCGGACGCCCACCTTAGGCAGGAACGCAGTAAACAGCAGCACGAACATGGACGCTGCCATGATCCAGTGAAACAGCCGGGCTGCCAGCGAGTGCCTGGGAATGCGCGCGGGCAACTGGGCCGCTACTTTCGGGGAGGCGTCGGCTACAAATTCCTTTTCCTTGGCGAAGTAACGGATGTAAATCGCATGCACGACAAGGAACAGCATTCCCGCGATAAGCGCAACCCAAATCAAAAACCATGCGATGTGGATCGGAACGCTCTGCCCTAACGGACTTGTCGCCCACTCTATGATGCCCATGCTGCCTCCTGCACGCCGCTGATGGAACGCTTCACCAGGTTCCGCATGAGCGGGATCTTGTAGGCGTTGAACTGCAGCGGGACCGCTCCCTGTACCGCCAGTTTCCCTGCCATCTCGCCAGTTGCAGCGTTGCGCTGCTTGCCGCGCACCGAGTCTTCCACCGCCTTCAGCCGCAAGGGCCTGGCTGCGGCGCCATTCACCGCGATGCGGATGTTCTGAATTGTGTCTCCTGACAACATCATGGCCGAAGCCACATTCAGGAGAGGGAAGTCCCAAACATTCCGGTCCCGGACTTTCTCGAAATAGAACCGCGCCCCCGCCCAGGTAGAGGGAATGCGAATCGCCGTCAGCAAATACCCGGGCTGCAGAATGTTCATTTGGGTGATGTCGATGTCGGGTCCCAGGAAATAGTCCTCGGCATCCACCACCCGCTCACCCTTGGGAGTTCGAATGACGAACTTGGCGTCGAGCGCGATCAAGGCCGGCGCGGAATCGGACGGATTCACCGCCACGCAGCGCTCGGCATGCAGAATGGCGTGCTCTCGATTCCTGCCTACCGGGGTGTCGGCGTAGCAGATGTTGCCGCCGGCGCGGTAGCAGGGCCAGCCCGCGCGGTAGTACCAGCAGCGCGCGTCTTGCGATACGTTGCCGCCGAGCGTGCCCTGGTTGCGAATCTGCGGCGATGCCACCAGTTCCGCCGCCTGCGCCAGCAGCCCGTATTTTTCCTTGACCACGGGGTGGTGCACAACTTCCGTGAGCGTCGTCATGGCGCCAATTTCAATCCCATCGGCAGTCGTGCGTACGCCCCTGAGTTCCTCAACCCCGCTCAGATCCACTAGCGCCTTGGGTTTCCTGATGCGGTCTTTCAGCCAGTCGAAGCTGTCTAGTCCGCCCGCCATCACCCAGGCATCCTCTCCGTGCTGTTCGAGAAGCTTTTGTGCGTCCGCGATGGAACTCGGCTGAAACAACTGGAACGCCGGCATGATGTCTCGTATTACAGCCATGGTTCTCTCCGTTTCACTCTCCGTGCTCCAAGCACCTCTAAATAAAGGCGGTCAAGGGGTCCTGCATAGGCCGCCCGGCTTCAAGCGACGTCAGAATCGTGTCCAGGTTGACCGGTGCGCGACGATAGATTTCATCGCCTAGCGCATCCGAGAGGGCGTTCAGGATGGCGCCGCACCCGCCACCCACAGGGGGTTCACCAATGCCGCGCGCACCAACCGGCGTCTCCGGGTCCGGAATATCCAGCGCCGCCCACTGCATGTTCACCGGTACATCCAGGATGGTTGGCGGCTTGGTGTGGTAGAACCGGCGTGAAAGCGTGTGGCCATACTGCGGATCGAAAACCCACTTCTGGCCGATGGCGTGACCCATGCCCAGTATCGACCTGCCGAGCACTTGTCCGGCCAACGCCTTGGGATGGATGACGGTGCCGACATCGGCAACCGCCAGGAAGTCGGTGATGTCATACATGCCAGTCTCAGTATCGACTTCGACTTCAGCGAAGCTCGCGACGTAGGAAAAAGTCTGGCCATCATGCGGATATTTGTCCTTGGCGGCCGCGACCAGGCCCTGTCCTGCCAGTGCCGCGATGGAAGCTTTGGTGTATTTGTTCACATCCTCGGGCGCTTCGTGGCCGTCGTAGATGCCGCCCAACTGGATGGCACGCTGCGCCGCCTGCGCCAGGGTCATACTCTTGCCGCCGCCCTTGCGGAAGACGCGTTCGTTAGCGACCTCATACTGCTCCGGCTTGCCGCCGTAAGTCTTGGCCGCGATTTCCTGCAGTTTTTTCTGGGCATCCATCGCGACCGCGTGCGCCGCCCGCGTCATGGCGTGGGTGGTCTGACTGCCTCCGGAAACGCACGTCCATGGCAGGTTCTGGGAGGTATTGCCCCAGATGACATCGCACTTCTCCCACGTCACACCCAGCACTTCAGCCACTACGCGGTGAACATCGCTGATCGATTCCGTGCCCAGGTTGCCGATTCCTGATTGGATCGCGATCCGCCCATCCGGCCGAATAACGATGAGGCCATCGTATCCGGTAGAACCGGCGAAGAATGCGCTCGACGATACGCCCACCCCGCGCACCTTGGTGCCGCTCCGCTTGGGACGCGCAATCCTCTCCTTCCATTTAAACTGTTCCGCGCCCCGATCGAATGCTTCCTTGAGAAATGCGCTGGTGCAGTGCCCGCGTTTACCGTCCATCTCGGGCCCGAAAGGTGCCTTGCCTTGGGGAGCGTTGGCCTTTCGAATCTCCACCTGGTCGAGCGACAGTTGGCGCGCCGCCTTGGCCAGAATCGGCTCCATGATGACGATGCCCTGCATGCCGCCGGGCGCGCTCTGCGGACCCCGGGGCGGAGTGTTGGTCAGCACGGTCACACCCCGCCAGCGCATCGCCGCGGGCTGATACAACAGCGAAACAATTCTTCCCGAGGCGTTGGCATCCCCCACGGCATCATAAGGGCCGTTGTTGCAGATGGTGAACATGTCTAACGCAGCGATCTTGCCGTCCTTGGAAAAGCCGACTTTCATGCGGCCCTGGAAGCCGGGCCGCGCGCGACCAATGAAATGTTCTTCCTCGCGGCTGATACGCATCATCACCGGGACATTGGCCTTTTTCGAAAGCAGCGCAGGAATAATGGCGAAGATGTAGCCTGTGGCTTTGCTGCCGAAACCGCCGCCGGTGTATTCGCTGATGAGCACAATCTGGTTAGGATCCATATTCAACCAGCGCCCCAGGCCAGCCAGGGTTTGCACCGTACTCTGGGTCCCCATGTGGATGAATACCTTGCCGTTCTGCCAATAAGCCAAAGTGGTGCGCAGCTCGAGCGTCTCATGGCTGCTGTCCGGCGTGACAAAGGTTTCATCCAGCACCAGTGCGGCATTTTTGAGGCCCGCGTCCACATCACCGTACGACCACTCGTCTTGCGCCTTGCCCATGGGCAGGCGCCCTTGCTTCAGTTCCGCGAAGTCAGACTCGGTCCATTTGAGTTCACCGATCTGGGGCGGCGGCGGACTCGGCGCCTTCTCCCCTGGCTTGGCTGGAGGCGCAGGCTGCCGCACCCAGACGTTGCCCTCGGTCCGCGCGTTCGGCCCGTTGGGGCGGAGGCTGTCGAGCGGATCGACCACAAACGGCAGATGTTCAAACTGGATGTTAATTTGTTCGATGGCCTCGGCGGCCGTCAGTTCGTCCACCGCCGCTACGGCCAGGACCGGCTCGCCCTGGTACGTCGGTTCCATGGTGAGCGCTTTTTCACCTTGCTGGTTGGCCTTGATCACGACCCCGAGGTCAGTCACGCTGTCAGCCGGCGCGGGAAGATCGTCCTGCGTAAGAATCGCTTTGACCCCGGGCATGGCCAACGCTTTGCTCAGATCAAGGTGCTTGACGCGCCCGTGCGGCACCGGGCTCAGCAGTAACTTGCAGAACAGCATGCCGTCGGCGCGGTAGTCCTCGGCGTATTTCGATTTGCCGGTAACTTTCGCATAAAGATCCGGAGTGGTGTAGTCCTTGCCGATGAGCTTGTATTTGGCTCCGAACTTTTGTTGACCGGGCTTCCCCTCTGGGCTAGGCATGGTTCACCTTCCTCATGTTTTCTGCGCCTTTCATCATGGCGGTGAGGATCTTGTCGTAGTCCTGGCAGCGGCACAGGTTCCCCGAAATGCCGTGAGCCAGTTCCGACCGGCTGGGATTGGGATTGGTTTTCAGGTATCCGACCGTCGCCATGATGAAGCCGGACATGCAGAATGCGCACTGGAATCCCTGCTCATCGATGACGCCCTGCTGCACTGGATGTAGCCTGCCGTCGGGGCTGACCAGTCCTTCGATGGTCTCGACTTTCTTGTTCCGAACGGTATGGGTCAGTACGGAGCAGGAATAATAGGGCACGTCGTCGATAAGGACGGTGCAGGATCCGCACTCGGCGCGGTCGCAGCCCAGCTTGGTGCCGGTGAGTCCCAGCTTGTAGCGCAGCGTCCAGGCCAGCGTCTCCTGCTTCATGACGTCAACCCGCCGCGGCTGGCCATTGACGTTAAGCGTGATGAGCCTCTCACCCACGCTGCCCGCTGTGTCACCGAACACGGTGGAGGCGCGAAACAGATAGTTCGCCGAGGACACCGCAACGCCGCTGCTGATGACCCCTTTGATGAAGTTGCGCCGCGAGATTCCCTTCGCCGTTTCGTCCATCATCTTGTCTGCTTGGTCATCCATGCTGGGCCACCTCTTCTCGTACATTCAACTCCCAACCGACTAGTTTTTGCAACCTGCCAGGCCCTGTCAAACGAGAAATTCTAAGCGATATCTTCAGACCTGCAGCATGATCGGATTCGGCCAGTTGGAGCTCGAGAACGGCGGGACATGACCAGAGGAAGAAGCGTGCGTACTCGCTGGCTGTGGGCATGATTTCGCTACTCTGAAGTGGCCCCACTTCGATCATTACATTTGGCCCCACCCTAACCGATAGATCGGCCTACCCTGTCTGCGAAGCAGACGGGGAGGGCGATGGATAGGAGACGCAAGGTGGAGCTATTCGAAGAGATCAGGCGGG
>JAIQFF010000277.1 GCA_020073395.1 Terriglobia bacterium | reverse complement strand
ATTCTGAACAATCAGAGCCAGGGCAGTGTGGGCTTCTGGCAGACTCTCGTCAAGCTCGAGCGCGCGCAACGCCGCGGCGCGCGCCTTCGGCATGAACTCCATTTGCGGAACCTCACTGTAAGGCCCCAGCAGAGCATAGGAATCCGCCAAGCCCGCATAGGCGCGGGCGTAGTTGGGATCGCTCGCGATGGCGCGCTGAAAGTAGGCGATCGCCCGCTGGAATCCCTCAACCGTCCTCTTATTCCAGAAGTATTGGCCCCTGAGATAGAGATCATGAGCTTCATAGGTCCGAGGGGACAACGAAGGCTGACTGGCCGGGGCTACGGGCTTGTGGCCTCCGAGGGCAATCTGAATCTCATCCGCAATTTCTCCTGCGATCTCTCCTTCAAGGGCCAAAAATGTGTTCAATTCACGGTCATACTGCCGCGCCCAGACATGAGTCTGGTCCTTTGTCTGGATGAGCTGAGCTGTGATGCGGACATTGCCGAAATCACGTCGAATGCTCCCTTCCAGCACGTATTGGACTCCCAGTTCACGACTGATTTTTTGTATAGGCTCCTGGCTATGCTTGTAATGCATGACGGAGGTGCGCGCGATCACTCCCAGGTTGCTCGGGTCGAGGCTTCCCAATTGGCTGATCATTTCTTCAGTCATGCCATCGCTTATGTATTCCTGCGCGACATCCCCGGTAAGGTTTTCAAACGGGAGAACCGCCAGCATCAAACGTCCGCCTGGCCCGAGGGACCGCGCTCGGGAGCGGGACCACTGAAAGTAGGAACCCAGTGCGGCGATCAAGACAACAGCAATTCCAAGCAGGATCGACCAACGTCGGCGGGGCGGATTGTCGGGCAGGGGCTCGTTGAGCGGAGGCCTTAGAATAGGAACGGGAACAGGCCTTTGCGCATCGGGATAGGTTATCGGCGCGATGAAACGATATCCCCTTCCGGTAATGGTCTGTATATAGCGTGGTTGCTCGGAATCGTCTTTCAGGGCTTGCCGGATCTTGCGGATCGCGCCGTTGATGCTGTTATCGGTATCGAGGAAGGCGCCTTTGCCCCAAATCCTCTCGACGATCTGCTCCCGGCTGACGACCTGTCCTCTCTGCTCAACCAGAACCGCCAGAACCTCCATTGGGATGCGCTCCAGTTTGAGCACACGACCGGAGCGGCGCAGTCTATAGGCTCCCAAATCGAATTCGAAGTCATCCCCAAATCTGAGCACGTCGGGGAATCTGACTGGCTCTGATGCCACGGCACCCCCCAAGTAAAGGACGCCATTCTACCTCGGTTCCGCGATTTCGCGCCACTCCCTTGTGTTTTCAGTTGGTTAAAGGAACATGAAAAATAAGATTTCAACAGGTGTCCGCTATTGCAAGCGCGGTGCCCGTCCGGCATGATGCCCCGCAGTTTTTAGAAGAAGCAGCGACGGGTTGTGGGCTTTGAGGTCTGTAACTAGGACGCTGGCCCTATCGACTTGGCCGGAACACAAGGACACTTTCCACTGCTCAATCTCGTCAACTGCTCAATCTCGTCAACGTAGATCCTGCAAGTTAGAAACATCGTGGAAGTAAAAACTGAGAAAACACTAAGAAATACACTCCAAGGAGGAGAATTCAGATGAGATCCAAACAGATTCGCTATTTGTTGCTGGCCTTTGCGTGCTGCAGCCTGTTGGCGATGGCTCAAGATTCGGCCGACGTCAACGTGACTGGCGGAGGCACTAAGAATACCATTCCGCGCTTTACGGGTGCGCATGCGATCGGGAACTCCATCATGAAGCAGGGTAGCGCAGCCATCAACGTCAACGGTGGCCTCAACGCAACTAAGGGCGGTTCCGCAAGTGTAAACGTCGTCAACGGGAGCAACACCTCTGGCCCCGGAACCGCACAGGGCGCTGGCGTATACGGCCAGATCTCCACTACCGGTCAAAGCATCACGGGACAGGGGTTTCAATTTGGAGGCGCCGGCACTTGGGGTGACGGCGGAACCGATTCCAATTATGCCGTCGTTGGCACAACGGATGACAAATCGGGCGGAATCTTCGAAAACAACGGTGGCAGCTTCTACACGAACTTCGCTTTCAACGGCGCCACAGGTGGAGTCGGATTTCCCTGGGCGGTGTTTAACGGAGATGGCGCTGGCTGCAGTATCGATCCCTTCGGAGATTTTAGTTGCACGGGAACCAAGAACGCCGTTGTTCCCGTTGATAAGGGAAAACACCACGTTGCGATGTCCGCCATCGAGTCGCCCAAGGTCTGGTTTGAGGACTTCGGTTCGGCACGGTTGTCAGGCGGCGTGGCAGTCGTTCGGCTCGATTCGAAATTCGTGCAGACCGTCAACACGAAGCAGGAATATCACGTATTCCTGACCCCAAATGGCGACTGCAAGGGTCTGTATGTTCACCAAAAGGACCAGGGATCGTTCGAAGTACGTGAACTGGCTGGCGGAAATTCCAACGTAAAGTTCGACTACCGGATCACCGCTCTCCGGAAGGGCTACGAGAACGTTCGCTACAAGGATCATTCTCGCGAATTTCCTATGAGCAAGGGCGGAAGAATACGTCCGGCACAGTAATCGCCAAAGTCAGGTCGGGACCAGTTCAGTTGGGCTGGTCCCGATTTTTTTGTAGGGGTTAAGGCTTCGCCAACAGTTCCGGGGGGATTGGATTGTCCGGGCGTTCCCGGTCCCAGACCATTGACAGAATCCACCAGCGCGTGCCGTCGTAAAAGAGTTGGAAGATGTTCACGCCCCTGGTAACGACTTTTCCGGTCGAAGCTACTTTTCCCTCGTAGCTACTCAGAACGGTCGCCACGTTTCCGAAGCGCCGGATGTCGTGTCCCAATTCGCGCTCCGTGAAGCCTTCCTTCACGAGGAATGCATCCGTCCGGTCGGCGAAGTCCTGTTGGCTAAAAGACGTGGGCGTCAACTGGTCGCCTTTCGAGTCCGCCTCGATGGCAACGAACCGCACATTCGGGTCATAAAGTGTGCGGTCCCCCCCCACTGGCGGGGGACGCCTACGCCGCCCGAAATCGTCTCATAGCTCGCCCTCACAATTCCTTCGATGGTACCAACATCCTCCGGCTTTGCCGCGATGATCGGAACGTCTACGTGTACGTTCGTCTTGGTCTGAGCAAGTGCGCTAAGCACAACCGCAGTGAATCCGATTGCGCAAACAAACAACTGAATTGAGCAATTCTTCATTTGTCCTCAAGAAAAGCGGACACGGATTGACACTGATTTCTAACGGATGAGGCCGGAACACAAGCCTCAAAAGGAATCCGTGTTGGTCCGTGCCAATCCGTGGCGATGTGCCCAGCGGTCGTGAAGCTATTTCGGTTGTGCAACAATCCGCAGGTAAGGCTTGAGCGTTTTCCAACCTCCGGGATATTTCTGCTGCGCTTCCTCATTCGAAACGGCGGGAGCGATAATGACATCGCCGCCTTGCTTCCAGTTTACGGGCGTGGCGACTTTGTGCTTGGCAGTAAGCTGAATTGAATCAAGCACGCGCAGCACCTCGTCGAAGTTGCGGCCGGTGCTCATGGGGTAGATGAGCATCAGCTTGATCTTCTTATCCGGACCGACAATGAACACGGTGCGCACGGTGGCATTGTCGGCTGCCGTGCGGCCCTCGGAAGTGTGTCCACTCTCAGCTGGCAACATGCTGTACAGCTTGGCGACCTTGAGGTCCGAGTCGCCGATCATCGGGTAGTTGACTTTGTGGCCTTGCGTTTCCTCGATATCGGCCGCCCACTTGCTGTGGTTGCTCACGGGGTCGACGCTCAGTCCGATGATCTTGCAGTTTCGCTTGGCAAATTCCGGCTGGAGGCCCGCCATATAGCCTAGTTCGGTGGTGCACACGGGAGTAAAGTCTTTGGGATGCGAGAACAGGATCGCCCAGCCGT
>JAIQFF010000276.1 GCA_020073395.1 Terriglobia bacterium | reverse complement strand
GGAAGTAACGTTACCACCGGGGGAGGGCAAGCCTCTTGTATCCCAAATATTTCATGTTAAACTTTAATCTCCCCCAGAAAATTAATACGGGACAAGGACGCATATGGATTATTCCGCCGGTCAGGTGGGCCTTGTGCAGCGGCTGAAAAGCCAGGTCTCCGGGCTACGCGTGCGCCATGGCATTTCCTTGTCAGCTCGTGCTGAGCTGAGGCGTGAACAACGACCAGAAGCGACTCGCGATATTCCACTCGATTGTGCGATAGCTGAGGGGCTGGCGTGGCTGGGCCGCGCGCAGGATTGCTAGACATCTGCGGATGGCGGAGCAGCACGACACTATTGTCTTGTGACCGGATGGGGCGAGTCCTACCCGGAAACGACCGGCTACATCATTCCCACATTAATTCGTGAAGCCCATCTGACCGGCGACACAAAGTTGTTGGATCGGGCGCGAAGAATGCTGGACTGGCTGACCAGCATCCAGATGTCGTGCGGAGCATTTCAGGGCGGAACCATCGGCGAGTCTCCAGTTGTGCCCGTCACCTTCAACACCGGACAGAGCTTGATCGGGTTGGCCGCCGGCGTCACTGAATTTGGATCGGCTTACCGCAAACCCATGATGGCTGCGGCGGACTGGCTGGTGAGCACGCAGGATGTCGATGGCTGCTGGCGCAAACATTCAACTCCGTTCGCCGCTCCCGGAGAAAAGGCATATGAGGCCCATGTCTCCTGGGGCCTGTTCGAAGCCGCTCGTCAGGAATCCGGCTACGGTTATGCCGAAGCTGCCATGCGAAACGTGAATTGGGTGCTGTCCCAACAGAATGTCGGCGGCTGGTTTGCGAACTGTTGTTTGTCCGATCCGTATAACCCTTTAACCCACACTCTGGGATACGCTCTGCGCGGTTTGATCGCCTGTTACGAATTCTCCGGGGACCACAAGATTCTGCAAGAGGCCTGCAGGACGGCGGAAGGTACGTTAAGCGCGCTGCGTCCGGATGGATTCCTGCCGGGCCGGCTTGATAGTCAATGGATCGGCACCGTTTCCTGGGCATGTCTTACGGGCACATCGCAGATGGCGGAGTGCTGGCTCTTGCTGTATCGCGCTACCGGCGATGTGCGTTTTCGGAATGCTGGAATGCTCGCCAATCGCTATGTGAGATCGACTGTGCGTCTGAGTGGTCCACCCGAGACCCGGGGTGCGGTAAAGGGCAGCTTCCCAGTTTCGGGAGGCTACTTGCCGTTCCAGTATCCAAACTGGGCGTGTAAGTTCTTTATTGACTCGAACAGCTTGGAGAAAGCCATTCGCGAGGAGGAGGATGAATCTGCAGTTCCGCTTCACGCTCAAGCCGCCTCCCCATCTCATTGAACGTGTGGCGGAGTGCAACCCGGCCAATCCATTTCATACTTCACAATATGTGAGTGCAAGTGAATCGCTGGGGAATCGCGCCTGTTTGGTTGCTTTGAACCATGGAGACGAAATGGTTGCAGGCTGCCCGGCCTTTTTGTCTGGTCCATTTCTCAGCCGAAGTCTGGTGATCGACTCTCTGCCTGCCATGTCGAGTCCGGAGGTCTTTTGGCGTGGCCTTCTGGATTTTTGTCGTAGCTTGAAAGTCTGGCGCCTGCAGATTGGCACTTACGCATCTCCGTCCGCAGAAATTCCACATCTGCCCGGAGAAATGGGCCGTCAAACCCGTTGCGAACATGTGCTCGATCTGGATCGTGAGCATCTTCTGGATGGCGCCAGCAGCCAGCACCGCCGTAATATTTCCCGCGCCGCCAAGGCAGGATTGTCGATTGTCCGAACGCGTGAAGCTGGAGCCCGGGCACACCATGTAGCGCTGATGAATGCTTCGCTGGAGCGGCGAGCCAAACGCGGCGAAGCCGTCGAGAGCCCCCGGCAGGACGCGCGGCTATCGGCACTGCTCAGCAGTGGCGCGGCCGAACTTTTCCAGGCAGCCAACGGAGACCAGATTCTGTCTTCGATCCTGGTCCTCAGGTCGAGGCAGGGAGCGTATTATGAATCGGCCGGGACGCTACTGGAGGGAATGAAGATTGGCGCTTCGCCCTTTTTGGTGTCACGAGTCGCCTCTATCCTGAAGGAAGAAGGCTCTCGTGTTTTCAACCTGGGAGGAGCCGCCGCGGAGAATCCTGGGCTGGTTCGATTCAAGACTGGGTTTGGCACGCGCGAGGTTGCGCTCGAGGCAGCCTCTTTTTGCCCGAAATCCTTGGTTGAAGCCAAAGTTCAGACGGCTCTGCGTGCTGGCCTAGCATGGATCAGGAAGTAGCATCTTGCGACCAGGTCGGAAATCAAGCGTCGCAGGGTGACGTCAAGTTGGACAGTTTCACATGCCGGAAGAGTTAGAATAGTCGAGGGAGCGGGTCGTGTATCTCAATTTTTTTGGATTGAAGGAACAACCCTTTGGCGTTACACCAGACCCGCGCTTCCTGTACCTCAGCGAGGCCCACAAGGAAGCGCTGGCTTCCTTGTACTACGGCATCGAAGCTAATCGCGGATTTATAGGGCTCATTGCGCAGCCCGGTATGGGCAAGACCACCATGCTGTTCCACCTGCTGGAGACGTTTCGCACGTCGGCGCGCGTCGCCTTCCTCTTTCAGACACATTGCAATTCGCGGGAGTTCATGCGCCTTTTGCTGGCGGAGCTGGGCAGCGAAGAGGACACCCAGGACCTGGTGCGCATGTACGATGAATTCAACAAGTGTCTGCTGCAGATCGCCCAGGCAGGCCATCGCCTGATCGTAGTGGTTGACGAAGCGCAGAACCTCGAACCCGAGGTGCTGGAAACATTGCGCCTGCTATCCAACTTTGAGACTTCGCAGGCCAAGCTGATGCACATCATTCTTGCGGGACAGCCGGCCTTGGCGCAAAAGCTGGCCAGCCCTCGCCTGGCTCAGTTGCGTCAGCGGGTCTCGATTGTGCAGGGACTGGCTCCGCTCTCGCACGGGGAAGTCAAAAACTATGTGGAACACCGGCTGCGTATCGCCGGTTACAAAGGCGCCGCGATTTTCACCGACGAGGCCTACAAGGCGATCGCCGTCACTACCGAGGGCATCCCGCGTAACGTAAATAACTTCTGCTTCAATGCGCTTTCGCTGGCCTGCGCGCTGCGCAAGAGGACGGTTGATTCCGACGTGGTTAATGAGGTGATGTCTGACCTCGATATCCAAAGGCTGACCTGGGGTTTGCCCTCCGAAAGCCTGGAGTCGCCGTTCAGCCGCACTCCGGACGCGGCCGACGTCCCGGCCGAGGTGGAAAACTACAAAGAGATTTCCAATGCCGCTGACGCCGCAGCTTATATGCAGCAAGTCTCTCTGAAATTGCGGAACTGGCGGGAGTCATTGCAAAGGTCAGCCGGCGGTGTCCGGCCCGCTCCATCAGCCAGCAAATAGGAGCGTGGATGGGTCTTCGTCTCTCCGGCTGTTTTTCAGCCGTTCCTACCCCCGACCGCGTCCCACATCACAAAATTTCCCTCTGGAACTACAGTTACCAACGGAAATTGACGCAAGATTTGGCGATAGTACACTCGACTGTAAGGAGTTGTGTGCATGCATATTCTTCACGTAGTGGGCGCGCGGCCGAATCTCATGAAGGTTGCGCCCGTGCTCGGCGGTCTCAAGCAGTATCCGAGAATGAAGCAGACCCTGGTGCATACCGGACAGCACTACGACTCCAATATGTCCGATGTGTTTTTTCAGCTTTAACGCTGAAAGCGTCAAATATCAGATGGATTATATCAAGGATCCAGCCAACGGGTGCTGGACCCGGGCCTGGATAGAACCGATCGATTCCGTCGAAATCGTCGATAACTACACGGTCAAATTTCATTTCAGTAAACCCTGGGCCTCATTCGTCGGGGTCATGTCCAATGTTCCGGGAAGAATGATCTCCACCAAAGCCTTGAAAGCCGATGT
>JAIQFF010000089.1 GCA_020073395.1 Terriglobia bacterium | reverse complement strand
GAACGGCGCCGCGCTCAGCCGGGACCACGTCGAATATGAAGCCCAGGAGTTGCCACTGCAGCGAATCCTGATCGCGAATGCCGCCAATCCCGGTGGCGATCTTCAGCAGAGAGTTCAGGTCTCGCGCCCGGCGGGCAGTTGGCGGCAAATTAGCCACCATCTTGTCAGGTTGCAGGTAGAGCGAGTCTTCCGCCCGCAGCAGCACCGGAGAACCTTCGAAACCCGCGGTCTCCAGGAACTCAACCGGGTTCTTGTCGAAGTGCCCTCCATCTTCCTTGAGCAGGAAGATGAGCACGGAATCGCCGATATAGATCTGGTCGCCGTGTCGTATCTGCTGCTGCTCCACCGGCACTCCATTGACCAGCGTGCCGTTGCGGCTTTTCAGATCACGGATGGAGAACTGTTCATCGTGGGCCAGAACCAGACAGTGCCGGCGCGAGAGTGCGGGATCAGCCGCCCAAAGCTGGTTCGACGAGTCGCGTCCGATGGACACTTCGCCGGCCGGCAGAGAGAAAGCCGTGCCCTTCAAAGGACCTCCGATACCGATGAGCCTGGGATTCCTCTTTGACATAGAAGTACTGGATGCTGTTTAGCATATATCGGGCCGTCGTGTACACGCGCCGTGGTTCACTGGTTGTTTCTTTGATTGTGCGGGACCGGGTCAGGGGCCCGGTCCCACACAGTCAAGATCCGGCTCCAATCACGGGCAATTAACCCTTGGGTTGGCTTCTGCTAACAGTTGGGTTCACAGAACTGCGTTTGAACCCAGATCCGAATTTGGGCCGGCGCAGTTCATTCCCCGACAACATCAAGTCAATCAACCAGTTGCGAATACTCATCGCTCAGCGCCTTCGCCCGTCACAAGTCTGGCACGCCACCTGCAATAACCGCTACAGCAACGGTTTTCAACCCGCTGCGAAAAGTCAGAGGCGGCCGATAGCGAAACAAAGCAGTACGGCATTAGAAAACAGGCTGATCCTGCGTGGCTTCACCGTCTCGAACACAGGAGGATTTATGAAAAACCAACTGGTTGCTTTAATCGGCCTGGGCCTACTGCTGGCCACCGCATCTGCCTATGCTCAGACCGGCGTGGTGAAGGCGAATGTTCCGTTCGACTTCATCGTAAACAAAGCCGAACTTCCCGCTGGCGAATACTCGGTCCATGCTCTTGGCATGACCGGAGTCGCGATGTCTATACAGAGCTCGGACAGCAAGATCGTCAAGGCTATCTTGCCGAATGGCTGTGAAGCGGCAGAGGCGCCGAAGACCAGCAAGCTGGTTTTCCACCGCTACGGCTCCCAGTACTTCCTGGCCCAGATCTGGACGGAAGGGAACCCTCGGGGGCAGGAGCTGCCCAAGAGCGGTCGAGAGTCCGAAATCGCGATGGACTACCCGGCCCAGAATGTTGTCGTGGTCGCGTCGTTGCGCTAGATACGCCCTCGGGGGATGGCGTACCTCTGGCATAGCGAAGCATAAAAAGGGGCACATCCGGTGCCCCCTTTTTATTTTCCCGTCAGAATCCAAAGAGCGCAGCGCAGGGGTAACCGGCAACCGGGATGCAACTGGCTAGCCCGCGCTGTGCCTGCTACCATCGCACCAAATGGCCCGTACCCAGGGTAAGAGAAAAGTTCGAATTGAAACCAAGAAGGGTCGTCGGAAGAGCGATCGGGCGGCCCTGCGCCCGCCCGGTGAGTTGGTCATCATCACCGGCTTGAGCGGCTCGGGCAAAGCCTCTGTTCTCAAGGCCTTCGAGGACCTGGGCTACTACTGTGTGGACAACCTGCCGGTGGAGTTGATTCCGCGCTTCGCGGAATTGGTCGGGCAGTCATCCGAGATCAGCCGGACCGCCCTGGTGGTGGACGTTCGTGAAGGCACGCAACTGGAGTCGCTGCCGGCGATCGTGAACTCGGTCAAGCGCATGCTGCCGACCAAAGTGATTTTCCTTGAGGCCGCGGAATCCGTCTTGCTGCGCCGGTTCAGTGAGACGCGCCGGCCGCATCCCCTGGGCACCGACACGCCGGTGAAGTCGTCGCTCGCCACCGAACGCCGGCATCTCCGTTATATCCGGGCCATGGCGGACCTGGTGATCGATACTTCCAGGTTCAATGTTCATGAACTTCGGGCGTATATAACCCAACGCTTTCAAAAGAGGGAATCGGGCAAGAATATTCTGGTTTCCTGCGTGAGTTTCGGATTCAAACATGGAGTACCCGACGACGCCGACCTGCTTTTCGACGTTCGCTTCCTGCCCAATCCGCACTTCGTGCCCGAGTTTCGTCCTCTGACCGGCAGGGATCCAAAGGTCGCCAAATATATCCGTTCGTTTCCCCAGAGCCGGGAATTTATTCAACGAATTTCAGGGTTGCTGGTCTACCTGCTGCCGCACTATATCCGCGAGGGCAAGAGCTACCTGACCATCTCCTTCGGCTGCACCGGGGGCCAGCACCGCTCGGTTATGATCGCAGAGGACGTTGGCAAGCGCCTGCGCAAGGCGGGATACCGGGTGAAGGTGGTGCATCGGGACAGTCCGGGGTAGCGGTCGCCGGTCGTCAGTCGTCAGCCCCACCGTATTTTGACTTTGCTGACGACCGAGGACTGACGACCGACGACTGCTAATGAAGAGTGCAGTAGAATAAGATCTTGCTTAATATGTTGATCCCACCAGGCGCAGGCCCCGGCTGGCTGCGCATCGAGAGCCCCAAATGCGGCAACTGACCCGCCTTTTGCGGTATGTGCTTCCTTTTGGGTTGCAGTTGGTACCGGGTGTGGTGCTCCTGGCTGCGGTTGGGTTCCTGGAAGCGTTTCGGCTGGTGCTGGTCAAGCCCATCTTTGACCGCGTGCTGAACCCATCGACGGGATCCGACAACATTCAGCTTTTCACCATTCCTGGCAGCGGGCACGTTGTTTATCTGCAGCAGTTCGTTCCTTCCCATTTTCACAATGCGTGGACAATTGTGGCGTACGCGCTGGTTGCGTCCACCGTCCTTAAAGGCATCTTCGATTATGCCGGCACCTATCTGGTGAATCATGCCGGATTCGGCATGATCACCGACCTGCGCAACGATCTCTACAATTCCGTGCTGCGGCGCTCAGCGGCTTTTTTTCAAAAGCACACCACGGGGACACTCATTTCAACGATCATTAACGATATTGAGCGCGTGCAATACGCCATGTCGAGCGTGCTGGCGGAGTTCCTGCAGCAATTCTTTACTTTTCTGTTCACTGCCGCCGCGGTGATTGTGCTGGGACGAAAACTCGCCTGGGTGCTGCTCTTGTTTATCCCTTTCATCATCTACTCGGCGGTAAGGATCGGACGCCGGGTGCGGAGTACCACCCGCGGCGGACAGGACAAGCTGGCCGACATCCAGAACATCCTGCAGGAAACCATCAGCGGCAACCGGATTGTGAAGGCCTTCAGCATGGAATCCTGGGAGATGGCGCGCTTTCGCCAGGCCGCGCAAAGGCTCTTTAAGGCGAACTTGCGCTCAGTGGCCGCGGCGGCGATGAGTTCACCCCTGATGGATATTTTCGGGGCGATTGCTATCGCCATGCTCTTGTTACTGGGCCGCGACCGGATTGCGCACAACGAGTTTACGCTGGGAACGTTTGGCGCATTTATCACCGCTGTATTCAGCCTGTATAACCCGGTGCGGAAGTTTGCCCTGTTCAACAATAATTTCCAGCAGGCGCTGGGCGCGTCCTCGGAGATATTCAAGTTCATGGACACCGAGGACGACGTCAAGGAAAAGCCCGGGGTCAGGCCGATCCCACCTTTTGCCGATAGCATTCGTCTGGAAGGTGTGTGTTTCTCCTACGAGGCGGATGGTGACGAGTCGCGGGAAATCCTGTGCGACATCAATCTGGAAGTACGGGCGGGGGAAGTAGTGGCGGTGGTGGGATCGAGCGGCGCGGGCAAGAGTACGCTGGTGCACCTGATCCCGCGTTTTTTCGATGTTACCGCCGGACGGCTACTCATCGATGGACGCGACGTGCGCGATACCACGCTGGCCTCGCTGCGTTCGCAAATCGGCGTAGTCACGCAGGAAACAGTGCTGTTCAATGACACCTTGCGTAACAACATTGCGTATGGCCAGCCCTCCATCTCGCAGAAGCAGGTCGAGGCCGCGGCCCGCGCGGCTTTGGCGCACGATTTTATTATGGAGTTGCCAAACGGCTACGACACCATGATCGGCGAGCGCGGGGTGCGGCTCTCCGGAGGCGAACGGCAGCGCATTGCCATTGCCCGCGCCCTGCTGAAGAATGCGCCTATCCTGATTCTGGACGAGGCCACTTCGGCGCTCGATAGCGAGTCGGAGGCGCTGGTGCAGTCGGCGCTGCAGAATCTCATGACCGGACGGACCGTGTTTGTCATCGCCCACCGGCTTTCGACCGTCCGACGTGCGGACCGGATTGTGGTACTGGAGAACGGAACCATCGAGGACATCGGGCCGCATGAAGAACTCATGCAGAAACCTGGGACGTACCGGCGGTTGTATGATCTTCAGTTCGCGGAAGGAGAGCAGCCTAAGGCGAATGCGGTTGGGTAGTACCTAAGTCCGAGGGCGAGACGCCCTCGGGACAGCCGAGGCACGATGCCGGCGCTACGAAAACCATGCCTATTCGTTCCATGACTGGGTTCGCGCAGGTGAAGGGTCAGGTGGCTGATCCGCAGATCACTGTGCCGGGCAAGAGCCCGATGGGCTTCACTTTGTCGTTGAAGTCGGTGAACCACCGCTTTCTCGATGTGCACTTTCGCATGCCGTCGGACAGCGAGGCGCTGGAAATGAAATTGCGCCGCCTGCTCAAGGAGAAACTGGCCCGGGGCCACGTGGAGTTGACGCTGAATCTGGAACGCGGCGGGAGTGAGAGCTTCGCGCTCAACCGCCAGATCGCGGGCGGCTATGTTCAGGCGTTTCGGGCGGCTGCCGCCGAGTTCGGACTGGCGGCCGAGCCGGATTTGAACGCCGTCCTGCGCTTGCCCGGCGCCCTGGATGCGGCCGCGCTTCCCGCCGATGGCGCGCTCGAAACGGCGGTACTGAACAAGGTGGGAGAGCTTCTCAACCATCTCAACCAGATGCGCGAAGAAGAAGGACGCGGCATTGAACGCGAGTTGCGGCAGCGCATGGCACACGTGCAGCAGGCCGGCGAGGGTGTGGAGAAACATCGCCAGACGGTGTTGCAAACATACGCCGAGAGGCTGAAGACGCGCATGCAGGAGCTGATTGGAAGCCAGGTCGAACCACAGCGTCTGCTGCAGGAGGCGGCGCTGCTGGTCGATCGCAGCGATATCCAGGAGGAGTTAGTCCGCCTGGATACCCACGTCAAGCACTTCCTGGGCTTGCTCGATCAGGGCGGAGAAGTGGGCAAGAAGCTGGATTTCTTGCTCCAGGAAATGAATCGGGAAGCCAACACGCTGCTCTCAAAGACCTCCGGCCTGGCTGGTGAGGCGCTGAAAATCACCGAGATGGGACTGGCGATCAAGACGGAAATCGAGAAGGCCCGGGAACAGGTGCAGAACATCGAATGAGTGGCGTGTACATCATTTCGGCGCCGTCCGGTTCGGGCAAGTCCACGCTGGTGGATCGGGTGCGGCAAATCGTGCCCAGCCTGAAATTCTCTATCTCGTACACCACCCGGGCGCACCGTGGCGACGAGCAGAATGGCCGGGAATATTTTTTCGTCTCGCGCGCGGAATTTGAAGAAATGATCCGCAAAGACGAATTTCTTGAGTATGCCAACGTGTTTGGCAACTACTACGGCACCGCGCGCCGCTTTTTGCGCGAGGCCGAGGAAGAAGGGAAGGACCTGTTGCTGGATATCGACGTCCAGGGTGCGGCGCAGATCAAGGCCAAGATTCCGGACGCAGTGAGCATCTTCGTTCTGCCTCCCAACCGGCAGGAACTGGAGAAGCGGCTGCGTACCCGCAGTCTGGACGCGGAAGAGGTGATCCAGCGCCGTTTGGTCACGGCCTCTCGGGAGATTGAGAAATACGACAAATACGACTATATTTTGGTTAACGACCGCCTGGAAGAGTCTATCGATGCCCTGAAGTCGATCCTGCTCGCGGAGCGACGGAAGCGATCAGGGGCCCAGGCACAAGGACAACGATCCGCTGACGAAACCAACCTGATGGCCAAAGCAGAACGCTGCCGACTGAGTAATGTGCGGGAGCGGTTGCAACCGATTTTGGCCTCATTTGAGAAAACAGCGGCGCCGGGTGGACGCTAGCGGTAAGGGGAGAAGACGATGAAGTTGATGGATGGGTTTGACAGCAACTATCGGTACATCCTGGTGGCGGCGCGAAGAGCACGCCAATTGCAGGGTGGCGCGCCTCCGGTCATCGAAACACCTTCCCGCAAGCCTTGCCGGATTGCGCAGGACGAGATCAAGGCGGGCAAGGTGAAGTGGGTGATCCCCGAGATGCCGCGATCAGCGGCCGAGGTTGCCAGTGAGTTGCTGGAGAAGGCGATTGCCAAGGACGTGTGAACTGCGGATTGTAGATTTCAGATTTTTGATTTCAGATTTGTGACCTCTCGCAGCCAGCCGAGCGGAAAGGTTCAATCTGAAATCTTCAATCTGAGATCTTCAACCTGGAATCCGCAATCGTGATCTTCCCATGAAAGTTGCGCTCGGAGTCAGCGGTGGCATTGCGGCCTACAAGGCGGCGGAAGTTGTCCGCCTGTTGCAGGACCGCGGCATCCGGGTGCAGGTCATCATGACCCAAGGCGCGCAGCAGTTTGTTCGCCCGCTCACGTTTGCCGCGCTTTCCGGTGAAAAAGTCATTACCGAGATGTTCGCAGCGGGCGGCGATGAGAAAGGCGCTCAGCCCAACATTGACTCGGCCATCGAGCACATCGCGGTAGCACAATCGATCGATGCGCTGCTGGTGGTGCCTGCCACTGCTGACATTCTCGCCAAATTTGCGCAGGGCATCGCCAACGATTTCCTGACCACGCTCTATCTGGCAACCACCGCGCCGGTGGTGGTTGCGCCCGCCATGAACGTCAACATGTGGAACCATCCCGCCACCCAGGCGAACCTGGAACTGCTGCGCCAGCGCGGAGTGCGGATTGTCGAACCGGGTGAGGGCTACCTGGCTTGCGGTATGACGGGCCCCGGGCGGTTGGCGGAGAATGAATTGATTGTGGCGGCAGCGATGGAAGCTTTGGGAGCGTCGCAGGAGCTGGCCGGCGAAACGGTGCTGATCACAGCCGGCCCCACCCGCGAAAAGATCGACCCGGTGCGCTATCTTACCAACCGCTCCAGCGGCCGCATGGGGTACGCACTGGCTGAAGCGGCGCTGCGGCGCGGAGCCCGAGTGCTGCTGGTGAGCGGGCCTACTGCCCTGACACCTCCCGGCAGCGCCGAAGTCACGCGAGTCGAATCTTCTGAGCAAATGCGCCAGGCGGTTCTGAAACTGCTTCCCGAAGCGACCATTGTGATCAAGACCGCTGCCGTGGCTGACTATCGTCCCAAGAGCGCGGCGGAGCAAAAGATCAAGCGCAAGGGCCCAATCTCGCTGGAACTGGAACCGACAAAGGACATTCTGGCGGAACTGGCCCGCAGCAAGAGTTCACAACTTATTATCGGTTTCGCCGCGGAAACCGAAAACGTCCTGGAAAATGCGCGCAAGAAGCTACTGTCGAAGTCGCTCGATGCCATCGTGGTGAATGATGTGTCGCGCGAGGGTGTAGGCTTTGATTCCGACCGCAATGCAGTCACCATCATCACCCACAGCGAGGTGATCGAAGTGCCGGAAACCACCAAGTGGGAAGTCGCCCAGCGCGTGCTCGACCAGGCAGTTCGCCTGCGAAAAGTATCACAGGCCAAGTAGAGACGGCTGCCCTCAGCCGTGCGAATCAGCAAGCTGGAAGCGCGAAACATTTCAGATTGCTGATTTTAGATTTAAGATTGAACACCAGCCCCGCGGCTGAGGTAGTCCAATCTGAAATCATCAATCTGAAATCTGCAATCGTTTTTGACTTCCCCATGCCCCCAACTCTGGATCCGCAACTCAAACGCGTCCTGGCCGACCGGATCCGCTACTACAATGAGCTTGGCATCTATGACTTCTATCGGCGCGAGACCACCCTCCAAATTCAGCCAGAAGAGCGAGAACCATTGCCCAGAGCCAAGGCCGCAGTCGTAACTCCCGTCACAACTGACAAAGGAGAGCTGTTCGAAATCTCCACCATGCCGGAGGCGCTTGCCGATCCCGCCCAGGGGCTGCGCGCAATTCGTGAAGACATCGGCGACTGCACCCGCTGCCGCCTGTCCAAGCAGGGACGCAAGCAGATCGTCTTCGGCGTAGGCAATCCGCGGGCGGAATTGATGTTCATCGGTGAAGCACCGGGCGCCGACGAAGACCAGCAGGGCGAGCCTTTCGTCGGCCGCGCCGGACAATTGCTCAACAATATGATCAAGGCCATGGGCTTGCGGCGTGAAGACATCTATATTGCAAATATCATCAAGTGCCGGCCGCCGGGGAACCGCACTCCGGAGCGTGACGAGTGCGAAACCTGCTCACCTTTTCTGATGCGGCAGATTGCCACCATCAAGCCCAAAGCACTCGTGGCCCTGGGCGCGGTTGCGGCCAAGACATTGCTGGCGATCAATGCTCCGATGTCGGAGTTACGCGGCAAGTGGTACGACTTCCGTGGGACCAAGCTCGCCGTGACTTACCATCCTGCATTCCTGTTGCGCGATCCCCGGCAGAAGAAAGAGGCCTGGAAGGATTTGCAGATGGTGATGAAAGACCTGGGACTGGTTCCTCCTCCCAAGAGCCCGGAATAGTCTGCGAGCTTTCCTTACTGCCGCACGAGCGTGGATGCTCGTGCCCACATTGAACTTCACGATGTTACGATGCCACTGAGCCGTGCGAGACGCCGGCGCTACCATGCCTGAATTCTGCGACGTAGCTTTGCCGGTGCCGCTGGACATTGTCTTCACCTACGCTGTTCCCGAGGGGATGGAGCCGGTCGTAGGTGGACGCGTGCTTGTGCCCTTCCGCCAGCAGCGCATGTCCGGAATTGTCTCGGCGCTGCACGATCATAAGCCGAAGATCAAGACCAAAAGCGTCATCAGCGTGCTTGATGCCGCCCCGGTGCTCGATGAGCAACTGATCCGACTGGGCCAGTGGATTGCCGACTACTATCTCGCTCCCGTCGGCGAAGTGTTCCGGACCATGCTGCCGCTGGGCGCGGAATTTAAAAAGGCAACCGGCTACCGCATCACGGAAGAAGGGCAACTGGCGCTGCACCTGGCTGGAATGTCAGGATCGTCAGCGCGTTCCCAAAAAACTCCCGAAGACCAATTGGCTGAATTCCGCGTGCTCGACTACCTGGCTGAACGTGACATGACCAGGGAAGAGAGTTTGCGGGCCGCAACCCGGGCTTCCAAAGCCCTGCTCGCAGGAATGGCGCGGAAGAAGTGGATCATCCGGGAAGATTTGTCCGAAGCACTCGAGGCCGCGCGAACGGTCAAATTCGCTGTCTTGAAAGATGTTGAAGGCAAGCTCAACTCAAATCAACGAACGCTAGTCGACACTCTGGCCGCCACGGGAGGGAAGGCGCCGGTTGATGCATTGCAGTCGTTGGAGGTCCCGCGGACCACCCTCGGTACGCTGGCGAAGCGCGGCATTGTAGAAATTGTGGAAGAGCCGGCTGAGTTCACTATGTCAGTGCTGAAAGCGCGTCCCAGCCTGTTTGACTCGCAGTTCAGCGCGGCCCAACTGGCGGCGCTCAAGTCTATCCAGCAGAGTGTGAACGCGCGCAAGTTTTCCGGCATGCTGCTGCACGGCGTCACCGGTTCGGGCAAGACGGCCATTTATCTTTCGGCGATGCGAGCGGTGCTCGAGGCCGGGCGCTCGGCGATTTTACTGGTCCCCGAAATCGGGCTGACTCCGGCGGTGGCTGCCGACCTGCATCAACTGTTCGGAGATGGAGTCGCCATTCTACATTCGGCCTTGTCCGACAAGGAGCGTGCCGAGCAATGGCACCGCATCAAGCGCGGAGACGCACGCATGGTGGTGGGCACGCGGTCGGCGGTGTTCGCTCCCGTCACCGATCTGGCGCTGGTGATTGTGGACGAGGAGCAGGACCCGTCCTATAAGCAGGAAGAGATGCCGCGCTACCACGCCCGCGATGTCGCGGTGATGCGGGCCAAGATGGCGAACGCAGCGGTGGTGCTGGGCTCGGCCACGCCGTCACTGGAATCGTATTTCAATGCAAAGAAGGGCAAGTACAAGCTGCTCGAATTGCCCGACCGGGTGGAGCAGCGCCCCCTGCCGGAAGTCGAGATTATCGACATGCGGCAGGAATTTCAGGAGACGGGAAGCGAGCAGGTCATATCGCGCAAGCTGGCCGAAGAAATCAAAGAGCGGCTCGAGCGCAAAGAGCAGGTCATGGTGCTGCTGAACCGGCGAGGATATTCGCCGGTGGTCCTGTGCCGAACCTGTGGCAAGACCCTGGAGTGCAAGAACTGCGCCATTGCGATGACTCATCACAAGCGCTCCCGCCGCATGGAGTGTCACTATTGCGGCTACACGGCGCCAGTACCGAAAGCATGTGTGCATTGCGGCAGCGAGTATGTTTATTTCCTCGGCACCGGCTCCGAGAAGCTGGAGGAGTTGCTGCACGGGCTGTTTCCGCAGGCGCGCATCGGGCGTCTCGATCGCGATACGGTGCGCGGCCGGGAAGATTTTGAACAGGCACTCAATGCTCTCGACGAAGGCGAACTCGACTTGCTTGTGGGTACACAGATGATCGCCAAGGGTCACGACATTCACGGGGTCACTCTGGTCGGCGTCGTGGGCGCCGACATGGCACTCGGCTTCCCGGACTTTCGAGCGGCGGAGCGCACCTTCCAGTTACTGACCCAGGTGGAGGGGCGGGCGGGGCGCGGGCAGACTCCCGGTAAAGTTGTTCTGCAAACTTATTTTCCTGACCACTACGCAGTGCAGTACGCGGCGCAGCACGATTTTGCGGGTTTCTACGAAAAAGAGTTGCGCTTTCGCAGCTGGATGCACTATCCACCGTACAGCGCCCTCGCCAACGTGCTGGTGCGGAGCGCCAAGCTGGATGAAGCGCTGCGCTGGTCCGGAATCCTGGGAAAGTGGTTTGAGAAAACCCGGCATGAAGGGATCCGGGTTCTGGGGCCCGCGGCCGCGCCGATTGTGCGGCTGAAGCGCGATTACCGGTATCACTTCGTTCTGAAGTCGGCCAGCCGCGAGAAACTGAACACGCTGCTCAGAACAATGCTGGCGTACGCAGCACAGCAGAGAATTCCGCGTTCACAGGTGATCGTGGATGTAGACGCAGTGTGGTTGATGTAAAAAAGCGCCGGCAAAGCCTGCCCTGAGCGAAGTCGAAGGGATGCCGGCTCTACAGACCCTTCTGGCGCAAAATTTCTCTTACCACGTCCTTCACGTCGCGATGCTCGCCGTCAACCGCGTAGTTGAGTCGGCGCATGTCGTCATCGGAAATCTTTGCTGCGAGTTCATCCAGCGCCCTCCCTACCTCCGGATGGCGTGCGAGCATCTCTTGTCGAATGATCGGTACAGCTTCATAGGGCGGGAAGTAATGGCGATCGTCCTCCAGAACGAACAGGTCCAGCGCGGGAATCAATCCATCGGTGGTATTTCCTGCGGCAAGGTCCACCTGTTTGTCCTGGAGGGCGCGCGCCAGCAGGCCCAGGTCCATGATGCGGGGGGACTCAGCGAAGCGGAGGCCGTAGGTTGCAGCCAGTCCCTTGTAACCGTCGGGGCGCTCCATGAATTCGTAGCCGAAGCCGGCGCGCCACCGCGGTGTGAAGGCGGCGGCCTGCGAAATTGTCTTGAGGCCGAGGCGGCGGGCGTCCTCGCCACGGATCTCGATGGCGAAGGTGTCATTGAATCCGAAAGTCTGGCTGACCAGGAGATTGAAGCGCTTGGCGTATTCGGTTTTGACCTGCGCATAGACCTGTGCGGGATCGTTGGAAGGCTGCGCTTTCAGGATTGCGGTCAAGGCGGTGCCCGTATATTCAGGATAGATGTCGATTCGACCGCCAAGAATCGCCTGATGGCAGATGTAAGTCCCGGCCAGGTAGAAGCGACGCTCGACCGGGAGATGAGTTTTGTTTTCGATTTGCTGGGCGATGATTTCACCCAGCACAAGTTGTTCGGTGAAGTTCTTGGAACCAACGACGATGCGATTCGCGCGCGGGGGACCGCAAGAGGTAAGGACGAGCAGCGCGATCAGTGCGGCAACGATTCTTCGTATCGCGATGAGCATAGACACGCGCCTAGTCTCGGCGGCTAGGCCCCGAATCTGTGAAGTAACGTTTCTTTCGCCCCGTTGGGGCTGGCTCAGCCTTGTCTCGTACCCACGGCTTACGCCGTGGGCTGCGTTCTTCCGCCGCTTCGCGGCTCCTCTACGTTCGTCACATCAGAGTGCAGACTTCTAGCGCGGGGCCAGACGTTTCTCCAGCCATCCCAGGCTCGTGTCCGCGAGTATGGCTAGTGCCGCGGCGGGAATCGCGCCCGCCAGGATGACCTGATTATTGACCATGGCCAGGCCACGAAAAATGTATTCGCCAAGGCCGCCTGCGCCGATGGCGGCAGCAATAGTGGCGACACCGATGGAGAGCACAGTGGCGACGCGGATGCCTGCAATGATCACGCTCAACGCCAACGGGAATTCCACCTGCCAGAGTAACTGGCGATCCGTCATGCCCATCCCCCGTCCGGCCTCAACCACGGCTGGATCCACGCCCTTGATGCCAGTGTAGGTGTTGCGAATGAGAGGCAGGAGTGCATACAGCGTCAAAGCCAGGATTGCGAGGCGGTCGGCGCGCGCGCCGATCCAGGGCGCGGGCAGGAGGAGTCCGAACAGGGCCAGGCTGGGAATGGTTTGAATGATGTTGGCGCCGCCCAGCACCGGTTTGCTTAACAGCGGCCAGCGCGTGATCAGGATGCCGAGCGGGATTCCGACGAGTACCGCCAGGGCGATAGAGGCTCCGACCAGCCAGAGGTGTTCGGCGGTGAGCTCAAGAACTTCGGTGTGGTTCTGAAGGATGAATTGCACCACATTCATGATTGACCTCTGCGTACTTTGAAAACCTTTGGTTTGCCCCTCCGAGGGCAGGATGCCCTCGGGACAGCCGGCGGGACGCCGGCGCTACTTTGATGGTTCATCGTTATCCTGGCTTACGGGCGAGACTTCAGTTTTGAACGCATCCACGTAGGCGGCGACCATGGGGTCGGTGGAGTGTAGAAATTCGTCGGGCGCGAGTGTGGCCACCAATTGGCCAGCCTCCATGAGCGCTACACGGGTGCCGAGAAGAAGGGCTTCGCGCAGATCATGAGTGACGAAGACCACTGTCTTTCCCAGGCGCTGCTGCAGGGCCAGGAATTCGCGTTGCAGTTCGGCGCGGGTAATGGGGTCGAGCGCGCCGAAAGGCTCGTCCATCAGGAGAAACGACGGGTCGGCGGCCAGGGCGCGGGCCACGCCGACTCTCTGCCGTTGTCCGCCCGACAATTCGCGCGGGTAGCGCGATGCCAGTTGAGGCTCAAGGCCCACCAACCGAAGCAGCTCCGTCACCCGGTCCTGAATGCGATCGGCCGCCCAGCCTTCGATCTGCGGAACTACTCCGATGTTACGAGCAACCGTGAAATGCGGGAAGAGGCCGACTTCCTGGATGACGTATCCGATCATGCGGCGCAGGCGAATTACGTCCCATTGGTCGAGGGAGCGGCCGTCAACGTAGATGGCGCCCGCGCTTTGCGTGAGCAGGCGATTAATGAGCTTCAGCGTGGTGGTCTTGCCGGAGCCGCTGCGGCCCAGGAGCACCAGGGTTTCGCCGCGTTGCACTTCCAGAGTGAAATCGCGAAGCAGAGTGCTTCCGTTATTCAGGCGGTACCCGACATTGCGGAATTCGATGGCCGGGCCGGCGTTGGGAGAACTGTTCATGCTGCTTTCTCGCGACCGTTTGAATTCGCTACTGTGAGGGCGAGACGCCCTCACGACAGCCGGCTGAGCCTGCCCTGAGCGCAGTCGAAGGGCCGGCGCTACGAAAACCGAAGCTAAGACACTTCGTATGCTTTATCTGGCAGGCCGGTGATGCGAATGCCGGAGTGGCCTTTGTGGCGAATGTTGAGGCCAATCAGGAGCGCGGTGATCTGTTCCAGGATGCGCGCATTTTCCAGCTTTCCGCCGTCAATGGCGCGGACGCCGGGAATTTTTGCCGCCAGCGTTCTTACCATCTTCGAGGCGTCGGCATCGTCGCTGCAGACTATGACGTCGCAGTCGATGGGAGTGTCGCCATTCAGGACTTCCGCAGAAGTGTTGTGAAAGGCGGCCACAACGGAAACTCCCGCAGGCACGAGTTCGGCGGTTTGCTGCGCCGCGGAACCTTGCCAGACGCCAAGCGTGCGGCTGGCGCGGCCACCCACGCTGGCGGCAAGGGGCACAGTGGCGTCAACCACGATGCTCCCCTCTGGGATCGCCGGCTTGATTTGCTTGAGTAGAGCAGCGTGGCCTTCAAAAGGAATGGTCAGCACCAGCAGATCGGCAGCAGCGCAGGCAACGCTGTTTTCTTCGCCTGAGATTTTCGCTTTGCTGCCGACCGCAGCCCTGATTTTCGCTGCAGCTTCGCGAGCGCGCCCCGCGTCCCGTGAGCCGATGACCACGCTCTCGCCGGCGCGGGCCCAGCGCAGGGCGAGTCCAAAGCCTTCCGGACCGGTGCCGCCGAGGACAGCGATGACGCCGGGCATAGCTATGCTGACTCCATCAGGCGAACTCCGGCTCAAGCGCTTCTTCGATCGCGACCTGGTCAGGCGGCACTTTGAGGCTGATCCGCGTATAGACGGTGTTTCGCTCGGCTGGAATCCGTCCGGCCTCAAGAATCAGTGACTGGAATTCCTCGCCGCTCGTGTATTGTCCCGCCGTGGCTCCGGCTTCGCGCGAGATGTTCTCTTCCATCAATGTGCCGCCGTAATCGTTGGCACCGGCATGCAGGCAAAGCTGCGACAGGCGCCGGTTCAGCTTTACCCAGGACACCTGAATATTGTTGATGGCTCCCGCCAACATGACTCGTGCCAGGGCGTGAATCTTCAGGTGCTCGGCCAGGGTGGGACCGGGCCGCGCGATTCCCTGATGAAAGAGCAGCGTGTTCTGATGCACAAAGCCGAGCGGGACAAACTCGGTAAAACCTCCAGTCTGCTGTTGGATATCGCGGAGAAGCTCGAGCTGATTGACCCAGTGAGTCGGGGTTTCGACGTGTCCGTACATCAGCGTGGATGTGCTGCGAATGCCGCACTGGTGGGCGGTGCGCACTACCTGCTTCCACTGTTCGGTGGAGAGCTTATTGCGTGAGAGCACGAAGCGGACGTCGTCGTCGAGGATCTCCGCAGCGGTTCCCGGAAGGGTGTCGAGGCCGTTGTCGCGCAGCATCTTCAGGTAATCAGGCAGCGGCATGCCGGTGAGTTCGACGCCGTAAACGATCTCCATGGGGGAGAAGGCGTGAATGTGCATGTTGGGCACGGCCGCTTTGATCGCCCGCAGGATGTCGCGGTAATAGAAGGGAGGCAATCCGTGGGGCAGCCCGCCCTGGATGCAGACTTCGGTTGCGCCCAGCGCCCGTGCTTCAATTGCTTTCTGCGCCATGGTTTCGAGGCTGTGGAAGTAGCTGTCCTCTTCGCGCGGGCCGCGGCTGAAGGCGCAAAACTTGCAACCGACAAAGCAGACGTTGGTGAAATTGATGTTGCGATTGACTACGTACGTGACGATATTCCCCACCAGGTCACGGCGAAGCATGTCGGCCGCCACCAGCAAGCCGAGAAGATCGTCGCCTTCGGCATTTGCGAGGAGCAGGCATTGTTCGCGAGAGAGGACGCTACCATCCTGCGACGCCATAACCTGATCGAGCGCGTTGCGCGACTCCGAGGACATGTGCTCTGCAACGACTGGCCACTCGAGAGCGGGAAACATTTCCAGTTCAGAATCGGGTAAGACTCGGGTCACGGCTTCTCCTCGTAGAACACAACAGCTCAGCGAAAAAGATCGCTGGCGGCCGGGCGAATCAGGTCACGCGCGGTGCCCCGGCCGGGACGATAGGCGAATCCTCGAATAATACATGCCGGCGTACGAGCTAGCTTGCCGCAGACCAGGCCCGCGGCGCAAGCCAGCTGGTCGGCGTCCGCCTCAATACTAGCCTGCAGCCTGTATCCATGCGAATCCACCCGGCCGCGATAGTCGTTCAGGGCCCGCATGCCGGCCACCCCGATAGCAACTTCGGTCAGGCCTTCGCGCCAGGGCCGGCCGAAAGTATCTGTGATGATCACTGGGATGGAAAGGTGCAGAGTCTTTTTCAGTTCACGATGGATTCGCGCCGCGGAGCGATCGGGATTGTCGGGCAACAGGAGCGCATGGCGGCCTCCGTCCACATTGGAGACGTCCACCGCGCTGTTGGCGCAGATCAGGCCGTGGTGAGTTTCCGTGATCAGGACGCCCCGCTTCCGCCGCACGATGCGGCGGCTCTGCTGAATGGCCAATTCGATCACGCGAGCATCGAGGTGATAGCGCTGCGCCCAGCGACGGGAAGCAGGGGAGGGCTTGATCTTTGACAGGTCTACCAGTTGGCCTTCCGCCTTGGAAACAATCTTGTGCTTGATGACCAGGATGTCGCCCTGGCGTAGCTTGGGGTGCTTCAGAGAGCCGAGAAGAAGTCCGGTGAGAGAAGCGCCGGGTTTGACCTCGCCAGCAACAGGGAGGGGAATGATGCGGAGTTCGGGGGCGGGCTGGTCTTTCTCGCGCCCCTTTGGGGCTGTCCTTTGTTGCTGGGCTAGAGCCTTACTCATTCGCGGCTACAGGAAGATCGTCAACCTGCCACTGCCTGATCAGGCGCTGGGCATGAGTTTCGCCGGGGGCGGCGGCAAGGGCCCGCAGATCAGAGGGGTTGTCGATGTCAAGCGCGATGCCGGGCAGGGAAAGCACCACGCACGGTTTCCCGGTGGCCTGCGCAGCGGCATGGTGAGGTTCGAAGCTGTCATTTCCGAAACGGGCCGGAAATAGTCCGACGGGGCGTCGCCAGATGGCGTTGGTGCCGCGTCCGTCCGCCGCGCGCACCAGCACGGAACCTTCGGCGGGCGCGGATTGCAAAATCTTCTCGATTTCCCAACTCTGAACAAGAGGAATGTCGCCGGGAATCACCAGCGTGCTGTCCACGCCCTGGGCTTCGCAGAGGCGGGTTGCCATTTCGATGGCGTCGGTCTGGCTCCAGTTGGCGTTGTCGGGAATCACAGAAAAATGAAATTGACGGGCCAGTTGAAGGGCAAAGGAATCGCTGCTCACGATGCTGACCTCGGGGCGGTCTGACCACGTGCTCAGGGTCTCGAGCACATCGAACAGCATGGCTTGCGCGAGTTCGGTACGGCTGGGTTGGTCGAACAAGGCGGCCAGACGCTGCTTGGCGCCCGAGAGATTCTTGACCGGGACCAGAATCATGACAGGTCCGAGCCCGCATGGGCGGCGTTTTCGTTAGAGGCAGGCGACTCGGCCTGGGACAGAATCTGGCGAGCGAGTTCAATCTTTTCGTCGGCCGTGCCCATGATCGTGTTGGCGCAGTGGACACGCAGCCCGGATTGTCTCAATTCCTCGGCTGCCTTGGCATCGCGGTGGTCCACTACCAGAAGGTCGAGAAACTCGCGGTAAGCCTGGGCCACGCCTGCGATTGAGACCGGTAAGCCCTGGGCAGCCATCAGAATGCCGGCTGGTCCCGAGATTGCGCTATTGCCGATAATCGGACTCACGGCCGCCACCAGAGCGGGAGTTTGCTTGAGCGCCTCCGTGATGCCGGGCACGGCCAGGATCGGGCCAATGCTGGTGACCGGGTTGCTCGGCGCGAGCAGAACCACGGAAGCCGACATGATGGCATCGACCACGCCCGGGGCGGGTCCGGCGTTTTCAATGCCGGCGAAACGGATCGATTTGACCGGGTCCTGATACCAACGCTGCACGAAATATTCCTCGAAGCTGAGCTCGCCGATGGGGGTTTCCACCCGGGTTTCCACCCGGGCATTGCTCATGGGGAGGATGCGTGCCTGCACACCCATCTTGGCTGCGATTTCGGCCGACACTTCAGACAGGGTCTTGCCCTGCTTAAGTAATTTCGAGCGCAGCAGGTGGACGGCAAGATCGCGGTCTCCGGTGTGGAACCAGATCGGCTCTCCCAGGTCGCCCATGGCCTGGAGGCAAAAGAAAGTATCGCCCTTCACGCCCCAGCCGCGTTCCTTGCTTAACAGTCCGGCCAAGACGTAGGTGATGGAATCGAGGTCGGGCGAAACGTAAAGCCCCCACCATTCCAGATCGTCGCCGGTATTGACGATGATGGTGAGGTCCTTGGACGGAATGACCTGGCGGAGACCATCCACAAACTTCGCGCCCCCCGTTCCGCCAGTAAGTACGACGATCATGCAGCTCTTCCCCTCCCTGCGTAGCCTTCGCGATCGGCGGCAGCGTGGACTTTTTCCGCCAGCAAGCCGGCCCGCGAGGTCAGTGGCGCCAGAAACTCAGGATAAACCGGCAGGCGCTGCCGCAGAATATATCCTCTTGATTCCGTGCGGGCCTTGAGCTGCTCCAGGTGCGGCCAGGGTCGTTCCGGATTGATGAAGTCAGGCGTCAGGGGTGAAACCCCGCCCCAGTCGTTGATCCCGGCATCGAGCAGTTCGTCGTAATAGGGTGCGGAAAGGTTCGGCGGCGCCTGCAGGTTGACCTCTGGCATAAGGAGTCTCGCTACCGCAACCGTTCGCAACATCTCTCCCTGCGTTGGCTCCGGCCAGTCGCGCATCGGAATTCCGGGCTTGACCCGGAAATTCTGCACGATTACTTCCTGGATGTGACCGTAGCGGCGATGCATCTCGCGGATGGCGAGCAGCGTGTCCACCCGGTCTTCCGGAGTTTCTCCGATTCCAATCAGCAGGCCGGTAGTGAAAGGCACCGACTGTTTGCCCGCTTCTTCAATGGTGCGCAAGCGCTTGGCTGGGACCTTGTCGGGCGCGTTGTCGTGCGCGGCACCGGGCGCGAGGAGGGCCGTGTTCGTCGTCTCCAGCATCAGGCCCATGCTGGGAGAAACCGCCGCCAGGCGGGTGATCCACTCAGCGCTCAGCAGTCCGGGATTGGGATGCGGCAGCAGGGTAGTCTCTCGCAGCACTCGTTCGCACATGGCCTCGAGATATTGCAAAGTCGAGTTGTAACCCAGGTGGCGCAGGGTCGCACGCATTTCAGGGAAGACCAGCTCGGGCTTGTCGCCCAGGCTGAAGAGGGCTTCAGTGCAACCCAACTTCTCGCCGGCGCGGGCGACTTCCATCACCTGGTCCGGGGTCATGGTGTGCGCGCCCGGTTCACCGGGGTCGCGACGGAAAGTGCAGTAGCCGCAGTAATCACGGCACAGGTTAGTGAGGGGGATGAACACTTTGCGCGAATAGGTGATGACGCCGGGCCTGAATCGCTGCTTCAGTTGCAGGGCGGCAGTGAGGAGGGCAGGGAGTTCATCGTCCGGGCAGCGAAGGAGTTGGCAGGCCCCCTCGCGCGAGAGTGGCAGCCCCTCCCGCAGTTCGCCGAGATAAGCCGTGAGCGAATTTTCCTGCACCCGCATGTCTTTCTACGCTTCCGGACCCGGAAAGGTTGGCCTCACAGATGAATACCAGAATGATACATGAGAGCGATTCGGAACGCCGCGTAGTCCGGCGCGTTGGTTTCCGCGGATGGTTGAATTGTCCAACTCCACGCGTTTAGTGATAAAACTCTTAGGGCGGAATCGGCAATGCGCGGCTCCGCCGAAAACTCTGCGAAACATCAGGGCTCCAGCCTGCACATGACCGTCACGCCAACAGAATTCCGCAGCGCGCTTGGCAGTTTTGCCACGGGAGTGACGGTGATTACGGTGGACTACGAGGGCGAAGTTCACGGTATGACGGCCAACGCTTTCAGTTCGGTGTCGCTCGATCCGCCGCTGGTGCTGGTTTGCGTTGACCATCGCGCCCGGACCCACGCTCACCTGCACTCCCGGAAGCGGTTTGGGGTGAACGTGCTGGCCGAGGACCAGCAGATCATTTCGGAATACTATGCCCGCCCGGCCCAGGACCATCGCCATGCCGAACGGGAAGCGGGAGCGCACTTCGATCGCACCGCTCACGGCACACCGGTTCTGAACGGCGCCTTGGCCTACCTCGAGTGCCGCCTGCATAGCGCTCAAGATGCGGGCGACCACACAATTTTTATCGCTGAAGTCGAGCAAGTTGTGGTGCGCGGAGGCGATCCTCTCCTCTACTACCGCGGGGGATATCGGAACATCGGAGGCTTCCACGCAAAGTCGCCGGATGCTCGCGGTCCAGCTGAGTAGGCTGCCTTCTATGAGGATGTCTCCTGCGTAGCCAGGGCAGCCGGCTTGTGCCCGTAGGCTTCCTCCCAGGAAATAATGCGGTTGCGCAGGATTCCAATACCCTCGATTTCGCATTCCATCACGTCGCCAACCTTCAGATACCGAGCCTT
>JAIQFF010000088.1 GCA_020073395.1 Terriglobia bacterium | reverse complement strand
CCACGCTGTCAGTCGTGCCAACATTCACAAGGAACTCGTACCTCATGTTTGATCTCCCTGATTGCATCCCCACCATCCGGATTTCAGCGAACTGGTGATGCCAACCATCACGAAAAAACCGAAAGGCCGTTGTTTCCCTCCGGGTCTCGAGGCCGCTTGTGTCCTGATCTCGTTTTCGTTATTCGCCGCTTTCGCTAACGGCCAGCAGCCGGAACCACAGAAACCATCATCCACCGGAATGGGAGTCTCAACTGGCGCGGCTCATCCCGCGGTCAAGGACTCCAAGTCCCGCCCTATCACCGCAGGGGGATTTGTGGACGGCGCTCCAGTCGTATTTGCGGACGTCACCAAGCAAGCCGGACTGGACAAGTTTCATCATCGCTCGGGCACGCGGGAAAAGAGTTCGATCATCGAAACTCCAGGCTCCGGCGTGGCCCTGCTCGATTACGACAACGACGGCTGGCTCGATATTTATCTTGTGAATGGTTCGACGCTCGCGGCCTTCAAAGGCAAAGAGCCAGCGCCTCGCGCCATGCTCTTTCACAACAATCACGATGGAACCTTTACTGACGTCACCGAGAAAGCCGGCGTCAGCAACGAGCGCTGGGGATTTGGCGTGGCTGTGGGCGATTACGACAATGACGGCTGGCCCGACATCTACGTGTCCAACTATGGCAAGAACCGCCTGTATCACAACAATCACGACGGAACTTTTACCGACGTTGCGGAGAAGGCAGGCGTGACTCTCGGAGGCTGGTCCACCAGCCCGACCTGGGGCGACTACGACCATGACGGACAGCTCGATTTGTTTGTCCCGGGATATGTGAAGTTCGATGCCGACCATCCGCCGATTGCAGGACAAGGCGCCATCCCGCCCAATTTTTGCCAGTTTCGCGGCATCAATGTGATGTGCGGGCCGCGGGGTCTGCCGGGCGAACGCGACCATCTCTTTCACAACAACGGCGACGGCACCTTTGCCGAGGTTAGCGTCAAGGCCGGCGTCTCCGATCCCGACGGCTACTACGGTCTGGCAGCCGCCTTTGTGGATGTCGATGACGACGGCTGGGTGGACCTGCTGGTGGCCAACGATTCCACCCCCAACTTTCTCTACCGCAACCGGCATGACGGCACGTTTGAGGACGTGAGTTATGGATCGGGATTCGCGCTGAGTGAAGATGGTCGCGAGCAGGCGTCCATGGGAATCGGCATAGGAGATTACAACCGCGACGGAAAGGTCGATCTTTTCACCACAACTTTTTCCGACGACTACAAAACCCTCTATAGAAATGATGGGGCCGCAAATTTTTCCGATGTCACGTATCAGGCCGGGCTGGGCGATGCTACCGTCCCGTTTCTGGCCTGGGGAACCGGCTTTCTCGACTTCGATAACGACGGCCTGCTCGACATCTTTATCGTCAATGGACACGTCTATCCGGAGGTGGACCTCCAGGATTGGGGCACGACCTGGGCGGAGCGGCCGCAACTCTTCCGCAATCTCAATGGCTCCAAATTCCAGGAAGTTCCCCCCGCCACGGGAAGCGGTTTGGCGGATGTAGTCACGGGCCGGGGTGCGGCGTTTGGCGATCTCTTTAATGATGGGCACATCGACGTGGTCATCAACAACATCGATTCCACGCCCACATTACTCCGCAACGTGGTCAAGAACGGCAATCACTGGCTCACCCTGAAACTGGTTGGCGGTCCTAAGAGTCCGAGAGATGCCATTGGAGCGAAGGTCTTCCTGACTGCGGATGGAATCCGGCAGCGAGCCGACGTATTCAGCGGAGGAAGTTACAGCTCGAGTTCCGACCAGCGCGTCCACTTCGGGCTGGGCGCGGCCACCAGAGTGGGCAAAATCGAAATCCAGTGGCCCAGCGGGACCAGACAGCAGATCCAGGCGCAGGCGGTAGATCACATGATCACGGTGGAAGAAGGAAAGCCGGCGAGCGAGGTCAAGTGAGTCGGCTACAGCGCGAGTGGTGGGCTTGGTTTGGACCAAGTCGCCCATCCTAATTCAAGGCGTCATGCTGAGCTTGCAAAGCATCTGGCGTGGAGCCCATATGCGGCTGGCCCGCCGTCGCCGGTGGTTGTTTGAGAAACTCCACGTTCGTGATGTATAAGACGAATCCTATGAAAAGAACGCACCTTGGGGTTGCGCTGGTCGTTGTTCTTGTCAGCATCGCCAGCAGTGCCCAGACGCCTGCCAAGGCCGGCGACGCAGGTTCCAGCCTGGCGGCGCGCACTGCCGGGTTGCAGAGACACGACGGCTTCTTTCCCTACTACTGGGATGAGAAGAAGGGCGACCTGCTGTTTGAACTGTCGCCGACGATGCTGCGCGAAGAATTTCTTTACTTCACCGGGCTGGGCAGCGGTATCGGTTCGATCGAGACTTTCGCCGACCGGAGTTCGTTTGGTGCTGGGGCAGTTTGCCGTTTCCGGCGGGTGGGGATGCGCGTGTTGGTGATCCAGGAAAACACCAGCTTCCGCGCTCCCCAGGGTGCGCCGGAGTTGCAGCATTCCGTGGAATACAGCTTTCCGACTTCAGTGCTGGCGTCACTCCCGGTGGAAGCGGAGGGCAACGGCGCGGTGTTGGTGGATGCGGATGCCTTGCTGCTCCGGGACGCATTTGATTTGCTCTCCCAACTGCGCCGTCCGACCCGCGCCGTGGCCGGTGTGATGGTGCGCGAGCAATCGTCCAAAGCGGCGGACTGGCGGCTGGACAAAGACCGTAGCGTGATCGATCTCGAGCACACCGGGAGCTTCCCGCTCAATACCGAAGTGGAAGCATTGCTGACCTTCGCCACCGATTCCGAAAGCGATCTCAACCAGCCCGATGCGCACGCGCTAACCCTTCGCGAGCATCATTCGTTTGTGGCCATGCCGGCTCCCGGATACGACGCGCTGGAGCAGGATCTGCGAGTGGGATTTATCAGCGTCAGTTTCCAGGATTTTTCCCAACCTTACGACCAAGCCCTTACGCGTTATCTGGTGGAACGCTGGCGCCTGCAGAAGAAAGATCCGAATGCGGCGCTCAGTGAACCGGTGAAGCCGATCGTGTTCTATCTCGACCGCGCCATTCCGGAGCCCGTCCGTTCCGCGGCGCGGATGGGGGCGTTGTGGTGGAATGCAGCCTTTGAGCAGGCGGGATTTAAGAACGCGCTGCGCATCGAAGACCTGCCCGAAGGCGCAGACCCGATGGACATTCGCTATCCCACCATCCAGTGGACGAACCGCTCGGGACGGGGATGGTCGGTGGGGCAGAGCCATGTCGATCCGCGCACGGGTGAGATCATTCACGCCGTGGTGCAACTGGATTCGCATCGCATGCGCACCGTGAACAACTATTGGGAGTCGGTGATGCCCTCGGGCCGCGACGACGCCGAGCCGGCTCTGGACATGTTTGCCGCTCTGGACAACCTTGATCCGCGCACCAGCGAAGAACAGGTCATGCTGCAGCGCCTGGCCCTGCTCACCTGTCACGAAATGGGTCATGTGCTTGGCCTGGAACATAACTTCGTTGCCAGCACATTCGGACGCGGCTCGGTGATGGACTATTTCGCGCCGCGAGTGAAGATTCGCGCCGACGGCACCGCTGACCTCTCTGACGCTTACATGCAAGGAACCGGGAGTTACGATCGCTTTGCCATCGAGTGGGGATACAGCCAAGGCAAGCCCGGCGGCAACGCGCCGGAGGAACAGGCCCGGCTGGACGCGATCGTAAAGGACGCTATCGCGAAGGTCACTGTCTGGGGCAACGCGAACGATCCGCGCTGGAATTCTTATGATGACGGACCCGATCCGGTTGCCTGGCTGAAGGAAGTTCTGCCCGTGCGGAATTCACTGCTGGCGCACTACAGCCCGCGCATTCTGCGCCCCGGCGAGCCCAATTCGATGTTCACCTCGCGCCTGCCCCTGGTCTATCTGTTTCATCGCTATGCGCTGGGCGCCGCCATCAACGTGGTGGGCAGCGCCAAGGTGCCGCTCTCCCTGGCCGGCGACGGACAGCAGACCATCAGCATCTGGCCGGCAGAAAGTCAGAAGCAGGCATTGCAACTGGCACTGAGCGCTCTGAATCCCTCCCAGCTGAATGTGCCGGCGGATGTCTGGAAGGCGCTGGCGCCGGTGGAGAATCGCGATCCCGATGCAGAGCGATTTGCGTCGTCCGCGGGATATCTTTTCAGCCCGCAGGATGGTGCCCGCGCCGTGTCCGAAATTGTTGTGGGGGGATTGCTCAATCCCAGGCGCATGCAAAGGCTGGCGGTGATCTCGCGCCAGGAGACGCAAGCGCCATCACCGGGGAGCGTGGTCTCGGCCCTGGTGGCTACGGCCTTTTCTGACACTGCGAAAACGTCAGCAGAGCATGACCTCGCCGGCGTGGTGCAAACCGAGGTTGCCGAGCGCCTGATGATTTTGGCGGTGAATTCAGAAGCCACACCCGAAGTGCAAGCAGCAGCTTTGGCCGGAGTGCGGGAAGTGCAGACTGCGGTGAAGAAGAATGCGGCGCGAGGTCCCGTGATGGAGCAGATCGATCACGAGATTACTCTGTTCCTGCAGAATCCGGAGCAGAACACGCCCAAGCTGAAATCCTCCGGGACGCCGGCGGGGCCGCCGGTTTAGGCGGTCAAAGAGCGGCGGGCGAGGGCGCCCGCCCTATACGGCACATGGCTAGGGGAATTTTTTGATGAGTTCTCGCCCCGCGCCGGGCTGCTCGAACTGAAAACCGTAGCGGAAAACATTCCGGTTACGCACCACCACGCCGACCGTTACCGGTTCGAGCCGGGACCTTATCTCCAGCTTCACGACTTCGCCAATGGGCAGCTCAACCGGAAGCACAGCAGCGATGCCGGATTCGCTGATATCGAGAGTTCGGCCGGGGACCAGACCGGCTTTCTGAGAATAAATCGTTACATCAATTTCCATCGGAAACCTCGGAGAGCGGCGATTCTCAGTCTTGGTCCCGGTTTGCAAGTCATTCCCTCCTGAAAGCAGCTACAGCAGTAGCATGCCGCCTTCTTATAGAGTCTGAATGAAACCGCTTTCCGGTTTTCCGACCAATGAATGATGCGGTCGCGGGCGAGAAAAACGGCGGGCGAGGGCGCCCGCCCTACACGATCTTCTGTGCTACCGGGTGACGGGACTCGTAGGCCGTGATTTCGGGCTCGTGTTGGAGGGTGAGCCCGATGTCATCCAGGCCTTCGAGCAGGCAGTGGCGGGTGAATTCGTCAATCTGGAAGCTGGCGGAGAATCCGGTGTCATCGTCGACTCTGCATTGCTCCAGGTCGAGGGTGAGCTGGTAGTTGGGTAACTCGGTGGCGCGGCGGACGATTTCCTCAACCTCCTTTTCGGTCAGCACTACCGTAAGCACGCCGTTCTTTACGCAGTTGTTGGCGAAGATGTCCGCAAACGACGGGGCGATCACGGCGCGAAAGCCGAAGTCTTCCAGGGCCCAGACCGCATGCTCGCGCGACGATCCGCAACCGAAGTTCTTGCCAGCCACGAGGATGCTGGCTCCTTTGCAGCGCGGCTGGTTCAGGGTGAAGGACGGGTCCTGCGCGCCATCCTTGCCGCGGCGCCAGTCGTAAAACAGGAACTCGCCGAAGCCGGTGCGCTCGATTCGCTTCAGGAATTGCTTGGGGATGATCTGGTCGGTATCGACGTTGGCGCGATCAAGCGGGGCGACTTTGCCTTTGTGAGTACGGAACGGTTGCATTCGTTCTCCTCCCGTAACAGAGGGCGTGACGCCCTCCGGACAGCCGGCCAGACGCCGGTGCTACATTGCGGCGCTAATTATTGAATTCCCAGTTTCGAATATCTGTGAAATGACCGGCGATGGCGGCCGCTGCTGCCATCATCGGGCTGACCAGGTGCGTGCGTCCACCGCGTCCCTGGCGGCCTTCAAAATTGCGGTTGCTGGTGGAAGCGCACCGCTCGCCGGGCTGCAGGATGTCCGGATTCATGCCCAGACACATGGAGCAACCGGACTCGCGCCATTCGAAACCGGCCTCCTGGAAAATCCGGTCGAGCCCTTCCTGTTCCGCGGCATGCTTTACGGCTTGCGATCCGGGAACAACCATGGCCCGCACTTTCGCATTTACGTGATGGCCGCGGGCCACGCGAGCGGCGGCGCGCAAGTCTTCGAGGCGGGAATTGGTGCAGGAGCCGATGAAAACGCGATCCACCGCAATTTCCTCGACGCGGGTGCCGGGCTTCAGTCCCATGTATTCCAGCATGCGCTCGGCGGCATGGCGATCGGCTTCGGTCTTCAGATCGGTGAGTTCCGGAACCCGGCCGCTGACCGCGACCACCATGCCCGGATTGGTTCCCCAGGTCACAAACGGGGCCAGCTTCGAGGCATCGATTTCGATGACTTTGTCGTAACGCGCTCCCGGATCGGAAGGCAGAGTGCGCCAGTGCGCCAGAGTTCTTTCCCAGTTTCCATTTTGCGGAGCGAAGCGGCGATTTTTGAGATAGGCGAAGGTGGTTTCATCGGGCGCGACCATGCCGGCGCGGGCTCCCGCCTCAATGCTCATGTTGCACAGAGTCATCCGGCCTTCTACCGAAAGCGCGCGGACAGCTTCTCCGGCGTACTCAATAACGTGGCCGGTGGCGCCGTCGGTCCCGATCTGTCCGATGATGCCCAGGGCCAGGTCTTTCGCAGTCACGCCTGGAGGAAGCGAACCGCGCACGTCAATCAGCATGGTTTTCGGCTTACGCTGCGGCAGGCATTGCGTGGCCAGCACATGCTCGACTTCCGATGTGCCAATGCCGAACGCCAGTGCGCCGAATGCACCATGCGTGCTGGTGTGGCTGTCGCCGCAGACGATAGTCATGCCAGGTTGGGTGAGTCCAAGTTCGGGGCCGATGACGTGCACAATACCCTGGTCAGGTGAATCCATGTCGAACAGCGGGACTCCAAATTCCATGCAATTCTTCTGCAGGGCCTGGATCTGGAGAGCGGCAATTGGATCGGTGATAGGGGTGCCGCGAGGTTCGGTCGGGATATTGTGGTCAACCGTAGCGATAGTCCGATTGGGCTGACGCACCCGGCGGCCAGCTGCGCGCAAGCCGTCGAACGCCTGCGGCGAGGTGACCTCGTGAACCAGGTGCAGGTCTATATAGAGAAGAGGCAGACGGTCGGGCGGCGAAGTGACGACGTGTTCGTCCCAGACTTTCTCGAATAGGGTGCGCTTTTCAGTCATGGGTCGCGGTCCGTCCGAATGCATATTTTATCAACAATGAGGAAGAAGGTGTTCAGGATGAAATTTGTAGGACCGGGCTTGTGTAGGACCGGGTCTCTGACCGGTCCCACACAGTCAAAGTCCAGAGCTGTGAGATTATGGATAATCACTCATGATCAACGGTAAGCGCATTGCCGTGGTGTTGCCGGCATACAACGCGGAGAAGACTCTGGCCGCGACCGTGGCGGAGTTGCCTGATCTGGTGGACATCCGCATCCTGGTGGACGATCACAGTTCCGACCGCACGGTCGAAATTGCCGAGCGGCTGGGCCTGCAATTCTTTGTGCATGACCAGAATTACGGATACGGCCGCAACCAGCAGACCTGTTATCGCGAGGCCCTGGCTGCGGGCGCGGACGTAGTCATCATGGTGCACCCTGACTATCAGTACACCCCGCTGCTGGTGACGGCCATGGCCAGCATGGTCGCCTATGACGTTTATGACGTGGTGCTGGGCTCGCGGATTATTGGCGGACAGGCTCTGCATGGCGGCATGCCTTTCTACAAATATGTAGCCAACCGCTTCCTCACGGCGTTCGAGAATTTGTTTCTCGGGATCAAGCTGTCGGAGTACCACACCGGCTATCGCGCCTTTAGTCGTAAGGTCCTGCTGGAGGTGCCTCTGCTCGAGAACTCGGACGACTTTGTCTTCGACAACCAGGTGCTGGCGCAGTGCGTGAACTTCGGTTTCCGCATTGGCGAGGTATCGTGTCCGACGAAATATTTCGAGGAGGCGTCTTCCATCAACTTCCGCCGCAGCGTGACTTACGGTCTGGGGGTGGTAGGGACGACGCTGCAGTTTGCTCTGCAAAGAGCGGGATTGGCGCATTTCCGGATTTTCAACCCGAAAGGCCGGAAGCTAGAGCCCGGTTATGCCAGCTATTACGCCCGGGGTGCGGCCGAGCCGCCAGGTTAGTCGTCGAGGAAATCCCGCTTCAGGGTCAAGCTTGCGGTCGGGCCCCGTCGTCCAACAAGCCTTGAATTGATACCGAAATCCCCTTCAGGCCGTCAATCCTTCATCCTGCCGAGATAGGCGAAGGAGGCAAAAATGGAGTCTCGCAAGACCCTCATGGACTACTGCAGCAACTCGCTCCAGGACGTGCGCTATACCTTCCGCACGCTCAGCCGCGACCCGGGTTTTGCTGCCGTCTCCATCCTGATCCTGGCTCTGGCCATTGGAGCCAATGTTGCCGTCTTCAGCGTGGTCAACACGCTGCTCCTCCGCCCGCTGCCTTTTCCCAATTCGCATGAACTGGTGTGGATCGCACCGCCGCCGAGTGGTTGCGGCCTTTCCTGTGCGACTTACTCGGCCGACGCTTACGAGGGATTCCGCGCGCAGAGCCGTACCTACCAGGACGTTACCGGATACGAAGCCTTTACCACGCCCGACAATCTCCGTCTCACCGGTCAAGGTGCGCCCGAGTCGGCCACGGGCATCGAAGTTATCGGGAACTTCTTCCAGGTTCTGGGAGTGCAACCTGCCTTGGGCCGTCTGTTTACCGCAGACGAGGTTCGCGGCGGCCGGCACCCGGTGGCTCTGCTGGCCAACGCCTACTGGCGGCGCCGGTTCACGGCCGACCCTGCCATCGTCGGCAAGGCCATCGAGATGAACGGGGCACCGGTCACTGTGGTGGGAGTGTTGCCGGCAAGCTTTGACTTCGGCGCCGTGTTCTCTCCCGGCGCAAAGGTCGATCTGTTTGTCCCGCTTGATCTGGATCACGAGCGTGATTGGGGCAACATCGTCACCCTCATGGCCCGCCTCAAGCCGGGCGCGACTGTGGCTCAGGCTCTCGACGACGCCAATCGGGTTGCCCCTAAAATCTACTTCAACCTGAAATATCCCGAGACGCTGGGCCGTTACAAAGGCGCTCTCATTCCCGTGCCGCTGAAGGATTACGTTACCGGCAAGCTGCACCGCTCGCTGATTGCGTTATGGTGCGCAGTGGGCGCGATCCTGCTGATCGCCTGCGTGAACCTCTCCAACCTGCTTCTGGCACGCGCCGCTGCGCGCGCCAAGGAGTTTGCGGTCCGCGGCGCACTTGGAGCCAGCTGTGGACGCATCGTGCGCCAGCTGCTTGTGGAAAGCCTTCTGCTTTCCGCCGGGGGCGCCGCCCTTGGGCTCGGTATGGCCTTCGGCCTGATCCGGTGGCTGGCACATCAGGGGTCGCTGGCCCTGCCGCTCCTCAGCACCTTGCGCATCGATGGCCAAGCCTTAGGATGGACCGTTCTCATCGCCATCCTCACCGCCATGATCTTCGGCCTGCTTCCGGGGTTGAGGATGGCCAGCGGCAACCTTCAGGAGATGCTCAAGGACTCCGGTGCCGGCGCCGGCCTGGGCCGCAAACACGAGCGCATCCGCAGCGCGTTGGTCATCTCCGAGATTGCCCTGGCATGCGTGCTGCTGGTAAGTGCAGGCCTGTTGCTGCGCAGCTTTCTCAAGGTGCTGGACGTGGACCTGGGCTTCCAGCCCGACCGCGCTGCCTTCATAAAAGTGGACTACGACGATACTGCCCCGGCCCCCGAGGCCACCGTCGCCAGGCGAAGCGCCATCTTCCAGCAGATTCTCGCCCGCGTCCGGGCACTGCCCGGTGTCGAAGCCGCAGGCATGGCAGATTTTCTTCCCTTCGGACCCAACCGCTCATGGGACATGCCCGTGCCCCAGGGGAAGACTTTTGCTCCTGGCGAACTCCCAGACCCGCTGGTGTACGTGATCACTCCGGGTTTCATCCGCGCCATGGGCATTCGCCTCCAAGGGCGAGACTTTACCTGGGCCGATGGGCCTAACAGCGAACGGGTTGTGCTCATCAATGCCTCCGCTGCCCGCATCTACTGGCCCGGTGAAGACGCGGTGGGCAAGGTCCTGATGCGAGATAAAGAGGCAGACCACGTGGTTGGGGTTGTGGACGATGTCCACCAGGAGAACGTGGAGGGCGGGCCGGGCTCGCAAATCTACTATCCGGCCCTGCAGCAACAGCCGGCGGGAGCGCAACTGGTCGTGCGCAGCAGTCTGCCACCTGCGGCGCTCGCAGCGAGCGTCCTCCTTACGCTTCGCGAGCTGAACCCCAATCAGCCGGCCGCTGAGTTCCGGCCCATCCAGGCCATCGTGGACCGCGCCGTCTCCCCGCGCCGCTTCTTCATGCTACTGGTGGCGGCGTTTGCCGGACTGGGCCTGGTCTTAGCCACGCTCGGAATTTACGGCGTCATTTCCTATTCGGTCACACGCCAGACACCGGAGATCGGCATACGGATAGCGCTCGGCGCCAGCACCGGAAGGGTGCAGCGCCAGATACTCGGTGGCACGCTGCGCTTGGCACTTGCGGGCATGATGCTGGGCACGCTGGTGGCGCTCGCCGTGGCCAGAGTAATTGCTTCATTGTTGTTTGCCACCTCGCCATGGGATTTGCCGACGTTTCTTGGAATGGCGGTGGCCCTGCTGGTGGTTGCGATGGTCTCAGGCTACATTCCCGCCCGGCAGGCTTCTGGCATCAACCCGATGGATGCGTTGCGCAGCAATTAACGTTAAGACTCCAAGCTGCGCTTCCCGAGACCCGGCCCGCCAGGCGGTGGGTCAGTTTCTGAAACCGTTGATCACCAAGAGCGCGAAGGTACACGAAGGAAAATCATCGAGACTGAGAGCCTTCGTAATCCTTCGTGTCCTTGGTGGTCCATGCATTTTGCGGGTCATATCGTGACGCAGACACCTTATGGCTTGCCCGAGGTAATTGCGCCTGCGGGCGGTTGCGGCTAGCATCTAACCAGAGACATGGGGACCGCCACCACTACCGCGCCGAAACGACAACCACCGAAGATGGTTTACGGCGAGGTCCTGAGTTTTGCCTACGAGACTTTCCGCAGCAATAAGGTGCGTTTCGCGCTGACTGCGCTGGGGATGGTAATCGGCACCGCATCGCTCATCCTGGTTGTAACCATCGGCATGACCGGCAAGCAGTACGTGCTGAACCAGATTCAGTCTATCGGCACCAATCAGATTGAAGCCGAATACCAGAGCGGGGCGCAGCGCGTCGCTAACGTCACCCCTGACCCGCTCACCATCGACGACCTGAAGGCAGCGCAGGAGCAAGTGCCGGGCATCGTCGCGGCTTCTCCCGTGGTTTCTCTGGGCGAGCGCATTCCCGTGGGCGGCGGCAAGGAACGCGACATTTCCGTGCTGGGAGTTTTTCCCGACTACAAGATCGTGCGCAACCTGGTGGTCAGCACCGGACGTTTTTTCGACAGCAAGGACGAGCAGGAACACACCAAGGTGGGGGTGATCACCCAAAAAATGGCCGAGGAGCTTTACGGATCGCAACAGGAAGCCATCGGCAAAATCATCAAGCTGACCGGACTGCCTTTCACCGTTGTGGGCACGTTCCGGGAGCGGGTGGATACCTTCGGGCAAACTGAAGTCGTTGACTACACCATGTTGATTCCGTACACGGTGAGCCGCTACTTTACCGACACCCCCAACGTGAAACAGATTTATTTCTCGACCGCCGACCCTTCGATGGTGCAGCCGGCAACGGAACAGATCCGGCGAGTGATCCAGAGTCGGCACCGGGCCGAATCAGTTTACAACGTCATGAATCTCACTCAGCTGGTGGTATTGGCGGAGAAGACGGCCAATGCTTTGACCCTGGTGTTGCTGCTGGTGGCGGCAGTGGTTCTGCTGGTCAGCGGCATTGGGATCATGAACATCATGCTGGCCACGGTGAGCTCCCGCATCCGCGAGATTGGCATCCGCAAAGCGCTGGGCGCCACCAACCGGGAAATACGTTTTCAGTTCCTGGCCGAGGCCATGACGATCTCCCTGGTAGGAGGACTGATCGGCGTGGTCATCGGTTTGGCGATTCCGTATTCCGTACGTTTTCTGACGGAATATCGTATCCCGATTTCAGGATTGTCGGCGATTGTCGCCATCCTGGTTTCATCGTTCGTAGGAGTGATCTTTGGTACGGTCCCTGCGGCTAGGGCGGCGAAGTTGGATCCGGTGGAGAGTTTGAGGTACGAGTGAAGGAAGGTGCTTCTAGCTCCTCGCTGCTGGCTTCTAGCGTCCCCGGATGGATGCGCTATGGCTAGGAGCTAGGAGCCAGCAGCCAAGAGTTCCCCACAAACAAAAATGCCGGGCTGGTTTGCCCGGCTTATTCTTGTTACTCACCTCGCGGGGGAACGGCTTGGTTCTGAGGTCCCCGCAGATTTCTTACATACTCCTGGTCACCGCTTACATCACCAGCGCCAGACCCTCCAGCTCTTTTTGCAGCACGGGCATGGAGCAACCTGACATCTCAACCCGGCCCACGGCGTCCATGGCTGCTTGAGGCGATACTCCGTAGCCACGTCCCATGAGGAAGACTTGCAAAAGTTCAGCGGCTTCGCGCGAATCGATCAGGCCTCCCTGCAACAGATCGTTTCGCAGAGCCGTTAATTCGGTACTGGAGAATCGCTCTTTCATGGTCGTTATCACCTCCGACCCTGACCTGCTTATCCCATTAGACTCACTGCCTGCCATGAACGTTGCATGCAATTTTGGTGCCGCGCTCAGGTCCCCTTCCCTATATACGCAAAGATCTGTAGTTCGGTTTCTTAAACCCCTTACGCTGCGGTAGGTTGCAAGGCAGCTAAATTCTTGGATGCGTCCAGCGGGCAGGTTTTACTGGCACGAACGGGCCATATCGGGAATTTTCATTATTGACACGTTGTGTCGTTCTGGGACGACCGGGAGTGACACAATGCGGCTTCAGGCAGGATCGGAGACGGCGTCTTCAACCAACATGATGGGGATGCCGTCCCGCACCGGATATACACGGCGGCACTCGGCACACTTCAGGCTTTGTCCCTCGTCTTTCAGCACCAGCGCCTTCTTGCAGACCGGGCAGACCAGAATATCGAGCAGGTCCTGGGGAATCATGGGATGAATTTTACGCTTTTTGGGCGAAGGAAAAACATGAAAAGCCTGAACCGCAAAAAACGCAAGGAACAGCCGTAAAGGACGCAAAGCATTACCGGTTTTCTTCGCGAACTTTGCCGGCGCTCCTTGCGGCCTTTGCGGTTCAAGCTCTTTTGGCCCCGATAGTTTACGATAAAGTTCTGTTACCCAGGGGGGAGGCGAAGGATTCATGGCCACTATTCTGGACGGCAACAAAATCGCCGCTGAGATCCGGGCCGAGGTTGCGGCTGAAGTGAGGGACATGGCGGCAGCCGGGATTCGTCCGGGCCTGGCGGTCTTACTTGTCGGCCACAATCCCGCGTCTGAGATCTATGTTCGCGGGAAAGTGAAAAGCTGCGAGGAAGTGGGAATCTGCAGCGAGAAACTCACCCCCCCGGACACGATTTCGACCCCGGAGCTGCTGGAACTGGTCCTCGAATTGAACCGGCGAGACGAGATTGATGGCATCCTGGTGCAGTTGCCTTTGCCCCCGCAAGTGGACTCCAAGAAGATACTGATGGCCGTGGATCCGGCCAAGGACGTGGATGGCTTCCATCCGGTGAACGTGGGATTTCTCTCCACCCAGCGACCGGGGCTGGTGCCTTGCACCCCGGCTGGCATCATGGAGATCCTCAAGCGCAGTAATATTCCGGTCGCGGGTCAGGAGGCAGTGGTGGTGGGGCGGAGCGATATCGTGGGCAAGCCTACCGCCATGCTGCTGATCAATGCCAATGCCACCGTGACCGTCTGCCACTCGAAGACCCGGGACCTTCCCGGGGTGTGCCGTCGCGCCGACATTCTGGTGGCCGCGATTGGGCGCGCCGGGATGATTACACGGGACTTCGTGAAGCCCGGGGCCACGGTGATTGACGTGGGCATGAACAAAGTGACCGAGCGCGCCGAGTTTGACCGGCTTTTCGCGGGCAACGCCAAGCGCGAGGAGAGCTTCCGGACAAAAGGTTCGACCCTGGTGGGGGACGCTCATCCCAACGCGGCCGAGGTGGCGGGGGCAATCACGCCGGTGCCTGGCGGCGTGGGTCCGCTGACCATCGCCATGCTGATGGCAAACACGGTGAAGGCGGCGAAGATGCGGAGGGGCTCGCGCATGCCCACCCGGCCTGCGGAGCACGCCCGCAGTGCTTAAGGTCGGGTTGACTGGAGGCATCGCCGCGGGCAAGTCGGTGGTGGGCGAGATGTTTGCCTCCCTGGGCGCGCACGTGATCCAGGCCGACCAAATCTCCCACCAACTCATGCAGCCGGGCGAGAAGGTTTACCAGGAAGTTGTGGATCATTTCGGCGCCGGAATTTTAGACCCGGACGGCAGCGTGAACCGCGCCCGGCTAGGAGAACTAGCCTTCGGCGGCCCCCACCAGCCTTCCCGCGTCCAGGAACTGAACCAGATCGTCCATCCGGCCGTGATTCGCCGGCAGGAGGAGTGGATGGCGGAGGTGGGCCGGCGCGATCCCCACGCCATTGCCCTGGTGGAGGCGGCGCTCATTCTTGAGGCCGGCATAGCCGAGCGCTTAGATCGACTGGTGGTCGTGACCTGCCAGCCGGAGCAGCGTATCGAGCGTTGGGCGCATCGCCTCAGGGTGGACCAGGAAACGGCACGCCGCGAAGTCACGCGCCGCATGGCGGCCCAGTTGCCGGATGAAGAAAAGATCAAAACCGCCGACTACGTGATCGACAATTCGGGGTCGCTCAATGAAACCCGCCGCCAGGTGGAGAAAATTTTCGCTCAATTGAAGAAGGAAGCGTGATTGTAGCGCCACCGTCCCGGCGGCTGTCCTGCGGGCGCTACAATTTAGAATCTACTTTGTTGACTACGGGAAGGTCCCGAACTATGAAACTGCTGCGTCCTGTTCTGCTGGCCGTGATTTTTGCCGGCGCATTCTATTACTTCACTACCTACCGCTCCGGTCAGATGCATCCTGCGAACTGGTTTGGCCGCCCCAGCAACAGGGTGGAGATAACCGAGGCCGCTTCGAACGGTGCCTTCGACGCTGAAGAACAGAACAACATGAGCGTCTATCGCAAGAACATTGATTCCGTGGTGAACATCACTTCCCGGGCGGTGACCTTTGATTTCTTTTATGGCCTCACTCCCCAGGAGGGCCAGGGCTCCGGCTTCATTATCGATAAAGAAGGCCACGTGCTGACCAACTATCACGTGATCGCCGACGCCCGCCAGGTGGAAGTGACGCTGCACAATCGGAAAAAGTACCCCGCCACGGTGGTGGGGACCGACCGTGCTCACGACCTGGCGGTGATTCAGATCAAGGGTCCCGGACTCACTCCCATGGTGCTCGGCGACTCGCGCAATTTGCAGGTGGGGCAGAAGGTTTACGCCATCGGCAATCCCTTTGGTCTGGCCGGGACTATGACCAATGGCATCATCAGTTCGATCCGCCCAGTGCAGGAACCCGATGGCATGCAGATTGATGACGCCATCCAGACGGACGCGGCCATCAACCCCGGCAATTCAGGCGGGCCCTTGCTGAACTGGCATGGCGAAGTGATTGGCATCAACACCCTGATTGCTTCCAATGTGGGCCAGAGCGCGGGCATCGGTTTTGCCATCCCGGTAAACACAGCCAAAGCCGTGCTGAACGACCTGATGACGCTGGGGCGGGTGCGGCGCCCGGCGCTGGGTGTGCGCACGATTCCCATCACTCCTGAACTGGCGGACCAGATGGGGCTGGCGGCCGACAGCGGCTTGCTGATCGTGCAGGTTGTGCCGGGCGGCGCCGCCGACCGAGCCGGCCTGCACGGCGGCACCGAGCGCGCCTACATCGGTAACATTCCCATCACGCTGGGCGGCGACTTGATCGTGGCCATCGATGGCCAGGAGGTCCAGGACCAGCAGGACCTCAGCCAGGTCATGAACAATCACCGTGCCGGCGACACCGTGCGGATCACCATCTATCGGGGAAAGAAGAAGATCGACGTCAGCGTGACGTTGGGCGAGGCACGGGAGCAGGTGTGAGCAGTGCGCGAGATTCGCGAGTCCAGGAAATAATGAGTGTTGAGTTCATCCGTAGCTTCTGCCTTTCTTTTCCTCATGCCACCGAAAAACTGCAATGGGGAGACGTCCTCTGCTTTAAGGTAGGCGGAAAGATTTTCGCCCTGCTGTCGCTGAGTTCGGTCCCGCCGCGCTTGATGTTCAAGTGCGAGCCAGAAATATTTGCCGAACTGGTGGAGCAGGAAGACATTATTCCGGCACCCTACCTGGGCCGCTACAAGTGGGTATCGCTCGAGCGCCTGGATGTCCTGCCCCGGACCGACACGAAAGACCTGATTGCACAGTCATATGGGATGGTGGCGGCGAAGGCCAGGGTCGGCAGGACCAAGACTGGCAGGGGCAATACTGACGAGATCAAGCCGACCCGCCAAAAGTCCAAATCTCGCCGCGCCTGTAAATGAAAACGGCACTTCTTGCCGGCGCGATTCTTCTGAATCAGAACCAACCAGATGTGGCAGTACTCGCCAGTGCACCCCCTGTACTTCCGACAGTTGACCCTCATGCTCGGCTGCCGTAACAATTTTGACAACAAACCTCGCTTTGGCCGAAGGGGAAGCGGACCGAACAGCGGACGCCCGATTTAAACCAACTATTAGGGGAGAGCATTAGTGAAGTTAGTAGTCGTGTTGTGCCTGTTTGCAAGTTGTATGGCTTTTGGCGCAGAACAAGTGAAGAACCTTGAGGACATTCCCAGCTCTGGCGGCGCTACGGGATGCAGTGTTCCTCGTTGGTGCTGGGAGCACGACAAGGGTACGAATGGGTCATCGACGGGAAGCAGCAAGTTATCCGGGGATCTCCGGCAATTCGATGTCGTATGGAAGTACTACGGAGGAGAGCGCTTCCACGTTTATCTCGGCCCTGGTCACAAGGATGGCAAATCCACTTCTTTTACCCTTGATACTTGGGTTTACTTCAACAAGCTGGCGGACGTCAACAATATCGAACTCGACTTGAACCAAGTCACTCTCAGCGGGAACACAGTGATCTATGGAATGCAATGTAATTTTCCAAAAGGCATGTGGCAGTACGTGACGAACCATTCCGGCCACCCGCACTGGAATGATTCGAACGTCGCTTGTTCGAGGAAGGTGTGGAAGCCCGGCGTCTGGCATCACGTCATCCTGAAATATCACCGGGATTCTGCGGGAAATGTAACCTACGATTCCGTAAGTTTCGATACCAAGGTGTCCAAATTCGTGGGCGCGTCCGGGCCCAGCGTTTTTGGCCTCGGCTGGGAGATCGGGCGACAGGTGGTCAATTTCCAGATTGGTGGAAATAAGACATTTTCGGGTGCGACGGCCTATCTGAGCCACCTTACGGTTACAGGGCAATGATCTGACGCCCTTTCGGGAGATTGCCAGATTTCCGATTCTAGATTTCAGATTGTCGCGAACTGCATCACCATACTTACACTCAAGATCTGTCCAGCGAAAGATGGCGATCTGTGCCGTCAACCTGACGTGCCTATCGTGTTCAGCGTTTTACGGCGCAGGTACACTCCTCTCATGATTTGACTCTCGCTCTCCCGCTGGGCTAGCCTCTTACCAGTCCTCCTCATGCAATCTCATTGCAAGTTATTCATTCTGCTGCTCTTTATTCTGCTGACCCTGGGGTCAGGCGCGCCCCGAAGCTTCGGCTCCAGCCTGGTGCCGGTGGTGGCGCCTCGCGCCATGGTGGCCAGCGTGAACCAGTTGGCCTCGCGCGCTGGAGTGCAGATGATGAAGTCGGGCGGCAACGCGGTTGACGCAGCCGTAGCCGTCGGTTTTGTCCTGGCTGTGGTGCATCCCCAGGCGGGAAATCTGGGCGGTGGCGGCTTCATGCTGGTCCGATTTGCAGATGGCACGACTCACTTTATTGACTACCGCGAAAAAGCGCCGGCGGCGGCCACGGCGAATATGTACCTCGACGCCCAGGGAAATGTGATTGAGGATGCCAGCACGATCGGCTACAAAGCTATCGGAGTGCCGGGATCGGTTGCAGGGATGGTGTATGCGGAAAAGAAGTATGGCAAGCTGTCGCTGGCGCGCGTGATGGCCCCGGCGATCAAGCTGGCGGAAGAAGGATTTGCCCTGGCGGCCGAAGACGCCAGGGATTTGCAGGAGGATAAACAGCTGGGCCAGTTTCCGGAATCGCGCCGAGTCTTCCAGCGCGAGGGAAATTATTACAGGACCGGCGAGGTGTTCAAGCAGCCGGATCTGGCACGCACTTTAAAGCATATCGCCGGCCATCCGGATGACTTCTATCATGGAGATTTGGCGCGTGAACTGGCTGCATCCGTGCAGAAGGGCGGAGGCCTGATCACGGTTGATGACCTGGCACACTACGAAGTGAAAGAGCGGGGGGCGGTGCGGGGATCGTACCGCGGATACGAAATCATCAGCGCTCCGCCCCCGTCGTCGGGCGGGACCACGCTGATCGAGATCCTGAACATTCTGGAAGGCTACGACCTGGGGGCCTTCGGACGCCGGTCGGCGCCAGTGATGCATCTGACCCTGGAAGCCTTCCGGCGCGCGTTTTTCGATCGGGCGGAGTTCCTGGGCGATCCCGACTTTTCCAATATTCCGGTGGCTCAGTTAATCGACAAGCGATACGGCGCGGCCTGGCGGGAATCGATTGATCCGAAGCACGCCAGTGTCAGTAAAGATTTGATCCGGCCCGCAATCTTCAGCCAGCTCGAGCAATATGCCGCCGGACATCTTCCACCCGGTCCTGTGGCGGAGCCCGACCATACGACTCACTACTCGGTGGTCGATCCGGAGGGGAACGCGGTCGCGGTCACCACCACGCTGAATGATAGCTTTGGCTCGCGAGTCACCGCCGAGGGTCTGGGCTTCCTGCTGAACGATGAGATGGATGACTTCGCGGCCAAGCAGGGCGTACCCAACATGTTCGGTCTGATCCAGGGGCCGGCCAATGCGATTGGGCCGGGCAAGCGTCCGCTTTCGGCGATGGCGCCCACCATCGTGCTGAAAGGCGGTAAGCTGTTTCTGGTGTTAGGCTCTCCCGGCGGCCCGCGGATCATAACCACTGTGGCCAATATCCTGATGGGAGTGGTCGATTACGGAATGAACATTCAGGAGGCGGTGAACGCACCACGCTTGCACCACCAGTGGTTGCCTGATGTTGCGCGGGTAGAGCAAGGATTTTCTCCTGATGCCATCAAGCGGCTGGAGGAAATGGGGCACCGGATCGACGCCCAGGACCACTGGAGCGACGGGGAGTGCATCATGATTGACCCAAAACGGGGAGAACGACTGGGCGCCAGCGACCAGCGAAACAACGGCAGAGCGATGGGATTCTAAGTGGGGGGCGGACACTCTTGTCCGCCGCCGTTGAAGTTGATTTTGGTTTTGGATCTTGGGTCGCAGTTTGGCCCAAAGAAACACAGTTGTTATTTTGAATCGCTAAAAATAAAAGTCGAGAGCGGCGGACAAGAGTGTCGGCCCCCACACAACAAGTGTTCAAGCAGGGCTAATCATGCTGAAGGCGATGTCCACACTGGTGTACGTGAAGGAGCGGCTGCATCCCGGACTGCTGGACGGATTGGTGCGGGGCGGGGCGCAGGCGATCGAGATTTTTGCCGCGCGCCAGCACCTGGACTATGCCAATCGCAAACAGCATGTGCGCGAAATTGCCGACTGGTTTCACACCAGCGGTATTCCGCTCCATTCGGTTCATTCGCCCATGCACGCCGATTACGAGTCAGGCCGCACCGGCGCACCGCCGGTGAACGTGGCCGCCACCGACCGGGCGCAGCGCATCGAGGCCATGGATGAGATCAAGCGCGCGATCGAAGTGGCCGAGCAAATTCCCTTCCGCTTTTTGATACAGCATATGGGAATCGGCGGTGAATCGTTTGACGACCGCAAGTTCGAAGCGGCCCTGACTTCGATCGAACACCTGCGTGCCTTTGCCAAGCCGCTGGGAGTGCGCATCCTGCTGGAAAATATTCCCAACGAACTGAGCACCCCGGACAAGCTGGTGGAGTTTATCCAGATCACCCACTTCGACGACGTGGGCGTGTGTTTCGATCTCGGCCATGCCCACATCATGAGCAAGGTGGCGGAGGCGTTCGAAATCCTGAAAGGCTATATTCATTCAACCCACGTGCACGACAATGCCGGGGACCGCGACTCTCACCTGTGGCCGGGGGCCGGAACCATCGACTGGAAAGAAGCGATCGAGTTACTGCGTTCGGCGCCGCATACGCCACCGTTACTGCTGGAGGTCGAAGCCGACGACAAGGTGGATCCGGTGGAGAAAATGAAAGAGGCGTTCGGGAAATTGGAATCGGCCTAGGTCGCTAACCGCCGAGGCCGCCGAGATCGCAGAGAAGAAAGCAGGGAATAGAAGGAATTTTGAAATGGCTTGGTTTTCTC
>JAIQFF010000275.1 GCA_020073395.1 Terriglobia bacterium | reverse complement strand
GACCAGGTTCCTTCTTCGAAGGTCACCGACAAAGTTCCGCGCAAGCCGGCAAAGAACTGAAGAATCGTCGCCGCTTCGGTCTCCAGAATGGACTCCATCACTAACTTACCCGTGGAATCCATCACCGCGACCACGATGGTTGCTTGATGAACGTCCAGCCCAATATACTTTTCATCGTTCACGAGGGTGCTCCTTTTCGTAGGTGGTGGTGCGAACAATCACAACCTACTCCAAGAGGGGCGCCCTTTTATAATGCGGTTTCGTCAACGATGAACAACTGCGTCCAAGGCTCAGTGTAGAGCGCGAGCAAATGTATGCCTTAGTCGTGAACAGCGACGCAGATCCACACACCTTTTTGCTTTACCCACGTGAAAGTCGGGCGGCCATTCAGTTCGTACGGTTTGCCGTCGAGGAAGCCTTTCTCATGCACCCGGACAAAGACCATCGCTGTCTTGTCGTACACCCGGACCTCCATCTCCCCAAATTCAAACAGTTCGAGGGGATTGCTTTTGTCCCCCACGAGTTTCAGGAATTGTTCTCTGGTATACAGATTGCCATCCGTGCTCGTCAGGAGAAAGCCATCCGCAAACAATTTGGCGGCAGCCTCTGCGTCATAGCGGAGCTCGGCAGTGCGTAGCGCCTGCATCTGCTGCTTAACAGCTGCGATGTTGGGAGATGTTGTGGGCTGCTGGGCAGCCGGAGTCTGACCCCCGGCAAGAGTGAGACCGAACAGGAGAGCTACCAGATATCGCATGGCAGCGGAGTCTATCGAAACCGGAACACCGGGGCAACTAGCGTAACATCGCCATTGCACTCATTGACCCCGGCATCAGAGCGCAGTGTTTTCGAGGCGTTTGATTCGCTCAACTAGTTTCTCTGCAGCGTGTTTGGTTTTCTCGGATTCTGACAACAAGCGGGCGACCTCGACCCGCAATTCATCGATCTCCCTACGTAACGAACCAGAAGTCTCTTTTTGCGGCAAAACCGGCACTATATCCCTGGAGCTTCCCTCTTTGTCGTGTCCGTGCAGCATGAACTCGCCGCTGCTAAACCCGGATTCCATTTCCCATGTGTACTCAGGGTAGTCTCGCTTCGCTCGCTGCATGGCCTCACGGGCATTGCTCTGGCTCATTGCGGTCGCTTGCCGGGGACTGTGGGTAAGACGAAGCCGGAAAGAATCGCCCTTGGCAGCTCGTTCGGTTTTCAACCATACGTCCATAAACGCATTTTCTCACCGTCTAGGCCAGAATGGATATCCCCAAAGCCGAGGATGCAAAGGGAGGTGAGTGTAATCGCTGATAGCTTCAAGAACGACAGGATGCAAACTCTCGAGATTTATTCCGCCATGAAGGCGTGCAGTCAAACCTTCTTTTCAAGATCGGCAATTTCACGGCGTAGCCGCGCAATTCTTGCGCGGACCCAAGTCTTCGGGTCTAGAGACTGCGCTTGTGCCATTAGAGGGCCCAGCAAGTCACATATGCGGTCGTGTCCGGCGAGACGAGCTGCAGCAAATGGGGCGTCACCCTCGCTTAGTGCAAACAGGTCTGCGCCTTGATCAACCAGGAGCTTCACCATTTGCGTGTCACCCTGCATGCAGGCGACGTGTAGAGGAGTGTAGCCACGGTCTCCTGCCTTGTTTACATCAACGCCAGCGTCGATGAGAGCTTTTGCTGCTGAAACATCGCGCCTCCTGACAACAAAGTGAAGGGCATTATCGCCATGGCTGCAACAAGCATTCACATCAGAACAATCGGTCTCGGCAAGGTCGCATGTTTCGCGTAGCCTGGAAAATATTGGTTCTAATTGACTGTCCATAAGCTCCCCTTCCCGACATCAGCGCTGAGAGCGCGTTACAACCTCGGCAGTTTAGAATCGTGATCCTCCACAAACTCTCCACGTCTCCCATTCTTGAGCGAACACGGCTGCGTCGGCTCGTTCAATTCTGCTAGCCGTCTTTGCAGTTCATCCCCGCACGTTAGGCGAGCCGTACAGTGCTGGCAGTCTGGGCGGTGGATTCTCAGGAGGGCCAACAGGTTGCAGATTCGACCCCTAAAAGTCACAACGCACCTCGGCGGATGCGGTTCATTTGCCTCAGGGAGTGCATGTCTCAACGGGCGGGAACGAAGAGGCGAGATTCAATTCGAGACTGTGTTAATGCTGCGCGCATGAGCATGACTTGTCAGTGACGCGGGTCACACCCGATGTGCGGTGATCGACAAGAGCCGCGAAACCAGATAGTCAACTGTCGTAATATCCCCATTTCACTCATTTTCCCTTGTGAATATGCTGTTTGAGCTGGAGCGATTGTTTCCGAGATAGCGTGCTTTCGTTGTAAAAAGGTGGAGATTCCAATGACAAGCAAACCGGGGAATGAAGAGAAAATCCGCTTACGTACAGGACCGAGCCTCGTGCTCTGGGAACTTCTGATCAGAACGCTGCGGAATCCAGAGGCACGGAAGGAAGTGAGTCCTGGCAATTACGAAATCGTATTTCGGGTGGACGAAGCAGAACGGCTGGCTCTGAATTACGTTACAGGCGCAATTCAACGAGCCGTGCCTGATGCTTTGGCTCCTGTGCAGCCGGAACTGATCGCGGAGGGTAAGCGCTGGCTACTGTCGCGCCCAAAGTGATTGGCGATTTTCCAACAGTTGACTCTTCACTACTCACCTGTACACCTTCCTGACGATGGATTCGACAGACAGAACCTCTTTGCTCAGCCTCGTCGCGCACCTTCGGTATGCAGAAGGTGCAATGACGAACGTATGAGTGATTTGCTTCTTGTTCAGGATTACTTCGGTCCTGACGGAATGCTTTGCTGTTCCTGGTTATCGTAGCCCACGTCATGGTGACGGTATTCATCTGTGCTCGTCTTCTGAGTGGGCCGATAGACGGTGCTCAAGATCAGCCGGTCTTTGTCAAACACTCCCGAACAATCACTTTCTCCGAGGCTGAATGTGATCGTCCCGTTTACAAACGTGTATTTTCCATATTCACGGTTCTTCTCGCGCGCGTCGCATGACTTGCTGTATCGTGACAGGGCTTCATCATCCAGGTCAGAGGAAACATTCACGCTACAGACCTGCCCATCCTTTCCAAAACGCAAGATCGAATAGAACTCGACGTCGTGCCCGCCCGAAGAAGTTGCTATGTCCTTGTGCACGAACACACCGGAAGGTGCCGGAGAAGGCGCTGCCGGGGGTGCTGCGGGCGCCGCCGGGGAGATCCCAGACTCAGCAGGCTTTTCTTTGCGGCAGCCCGCGATAGCCACGGAAATGGCAAGCAAGGCGACGGACACCGTCAAGTGGGGCCGATGTGCCCTAAACGACTTGCTCCAGATCATGCACGTTCACCTCTCTGATGGTTTCCAAAGTATAGCGGTGGCTACAATCCTATGGCGAGGAGGAACTCATCGCAATCCTAAAAGCTCTGAAAGTCCCCAACCTGAACACGGAGCTCTTGCCTTCGTGGTGTTAGGTCTCGTTTATCCGCCAATCGCAAAGTGGTTCTTCTCGGAAATAGGGCGCCGCGCCGGACCAACGTCTGAAGTTCTGAAGTCAATTGGCATGAAGTGCAGCCACTTTGGGGACTAATCTACTTCAACCACGATGAGCGTGTGATTGTTGGACGGGTTCGCGGTTCGTCGAGAGATTCGCCGGCGGGTGGGAAAGGCGCTGCAGCGTCAGCCCTGTCTCCCCTCCGGCGCCAGATTGTCGCAGTGCAATTCCTGCTGGGGCATGCATCTGTACAGACGACGGAGCGCTATCTCGGCTGCAAACAGAATCTCGGACACCCGGTAAACGATCTTTTTGACCTCAGAACGGACGGGCAGCCGCATGAAAGCGATGGTGAATCTGACCCAATGAGATCCTCTGACCCTGTAGAAAAGGCATCTCGGCAAGGGATAGAATGCCACCACGGAGGATCGGAACATGACCAGCCCGTC
>JAIQFF010000274.1 GCA_020073395.1 Terriglobia bacterium | reverse complement strand
GAGTAGCATCGGTGTGAAACAGGATTGACGGATCATACCGCTTCACGGCTGCTGACAGGGCTTTCAGCGGCTGCATAACGCCGGTTTCGTTGTTCGCCATCATCACCGAAACCAGAAGCGTCTCGGCTGATAGGGCACTCACAAGCGCCTGCTCATTCACTATCCCGTCAGGCGTTATCGGTAAGGTAATGATTCGGTGACCTTCGGCCCGAAGTATCTCGCAGACTTCCATCACGGACGGATGCTCTATCGCGGAGATAACGATATTGCGTTTCTGCCGGTTGGCAAGCGCAGCGCCAAGGAGAGCCAGATTATTGCTCTCTGTCGCTCCCGACGTAACAACGAACTGGCTACCACTCTCAGCACCCAGAGCCTTACTCAGACGCGATTTTTCGCTCTGGATGGTTTGGGTAATTCCGCTGAACTGCGCGATCGCCGAGGCTGGATTCGCGAAGCGTTCCGTCAGGAACGGACGCATCGCATCGACGGTACTCTCAAAGACCCGGGTCGTCGAATTGTTGTCGAAATAAATCATGGTGCGACTTCTGCTGGCTTTCCATGTTGAACGCGGATAAGCCTCACGAGCTGCGGGATTGTGTATTCCATATCGATGAAGGGGACCTGCGCAAAGACGGCGTCTGGCGTATCGCCGGTCTTTGCTAACATATGCCCGCGACCGAGCAGGCGCTCTGCACCCGAGTTTTTCACTCCCATAGCGATTTCGGCAGTAGCAGCATTGTCGACCTTGAGGATCAATCGGTTGCCAAGCTGGGAGCGAAGCTGCATCGGCATGACATCCTTGTCGGGCCGCTGTGCCGCAAACAAAAGGAAGATTCCAGCAGCCCTCGCTTTTACGCTCAGTCTTCCGACAACGTTGGGGACAGCATCGCGGTAATCATCCGTCTGCATCCAATCGGCGAATTCATCGTGGATTATCCATAGGATCGGTAACGGCTGCCCGGTAGCTTTCCGATAGGCATGCACATTGGGAACCCGTGCGTTCTTGAAGAGCTCATAGCGCCGGTTCATCTCATCGACGAGACCCTCGAGCACCGTCACCGCAGCATGGGGGTCATCAATGATGCCCCCGGAACCGGCCTCCACATGAGGCAGTTCGTCCAGCGGGCGGTAGTCTACCCCGAACTTCGGGTCTATGAGGTAAATATGAGCCTCCGCCGGGTCGCGGGTAGCCGCGATGCTCAAAATGAGGTTTTGCATCAACACCGACTTGCCGCTGCCTGTGATTCCGGCAATGAGGGTATGCGGCTGGTTCAGCGGGTCAAGCAATAAAGGTTGTCCGTCCTCTTCGCGGATGCCGACGCAGATCTTTTCTCCAAGCGTTCTCTGCGCGTAGCTCTGGAGATACGCCAGGAGCACGGGCTCTGTGTGCAGGACCTGACGGTTCGGGCGTTCAATCGCGATAGAAACTCGGCCGGACTCGGGGGTGGTGTGAATTATCTTGATTCCGTCGGAGGTATAAATCTCCTCCGCACGCGATTCGACCGCCTGAACGGTGAGTTCCTTTGACCCTTGCAACTTGACGATGCCGGAATTCGGCGTCAGAATCGGGCCGACGCCCTCAATCAGCCTAGCGGGCAGACCACGGGATATTAGGGCCTGCCGGATCTGAGCGGTAATAGTCTCAAGCCACGCCTTCCCGGCCTCCTCCGAAGTCTTATGTAATGCCGACCGCGACTCGAGAAACTCAATGACTGACTGATCCGCAGGGTCCACGGTTGGAGTGACTGGGCGAGGCGCTTCTTCGGCAACAGGAGGCCTATGCTCTTGTCCTTTCGGAGGGGCCGCCGAAAGGGAAGGCGCTTCGCCAGTATCAGTTGTCACATTCGGGGGGAGGGGCGTCCCCTTGGAAGAAGCCTTGTTCTCTGCTTTACTGGTCAAGCTGTATAGTTTTGACTTACCGAAAGCAGGATGGCCGTTGCGAAGCCGTAATTCGGCAGTGGACTGGAAGTCCGCTTTCCCGTACTGGAGGACAAGTTCTCTGACGTTACCGGGTCCGAAAATTTCCTGGAGCGCATCAAGTTTCGCGTGTCCTTTGGTATTGGCGAGACCTTTGACGGATGAAACCTGCGCTGTCAGATCCAGCGGCTCATGCACGAAAACATGTGAATAGCCCCAGATGCTTACCGAGCATTGCCGCTGCCGGATCGCCCGGCGCCACGCGACCGTGTCAAGTGGAGGCAGGCCTGGCGCAACAACGACCTGCGAGGCTACCAAATCGGACAACCGAGCCAGCCAAATATCCTGGTCGATCGTTCTCGTTTCGCCATCCATCGCCTCCGTCATCTGGGCCAGGGTATCAATCAATTGCTTCGCGGAGGTGCTTGCCGCTGCCGCGATCCCGTCGTGGGTCACGAATTTCGCTTCGGTCACGATGATGTCGAGATGCATGCCTCCTGACGCATTGGTACAGGGCGCGAGAACAAGCAAATCAGCGATATTTGCCCCTTCTTTCTTGCCTAACCACTCACTGTAGTCATCGAGGAAGCACCAGGCGATCGCCCGTCCCGCGCCAATCTCCGATTGCACGAGATATCGCGAAAGCACCATGCCGAGCAGCTCATTGGTGTTGTTCGCTCGGCGGGCCGCTCTCAGCACCAGGCCTCCGGAAATCTTATTAGCATCCCGCATGAAGCGCTGCCACAGCGCATCGATCGCGTCGTCCTGAGTATCGGACGGCAGCAGCATTCGCAACTTTTCCTTCAGCGTGTTCACCAGAAGCGTTTCGCGCGCCGCAGAGGAGATGATGAGGTTCCGGCCGTGTGTAGCCGACTGAACATACCGGATTACCTTGACCTGCCGGGCTTCGAGGAGCTTGCGGTCGAGGAGTTCGTCCTGGTTCACGACCCAGGTCGCCAGTTCGTGGGTCTCCCGGAATATACGGTCCACGCTCTGGTCGTCAAAATCCAGAGATCGCATTAGAACCGGGCACTTGCCGACCTTCCACGCGTCATCCGCGCCGTTTGCGCAGAGCGCGGCGATCGAATACAAGTATGCCCATCCCGCGTCGGTTTGAGCGGGGCATGCCAGCTGCAGTCTTACCTTTCTGTCGCCTTCGCTGACGGGAAGGCGTCGGCTCCACTGATGAGGTTGGAGATCGATCGGGTTGGCGGTCTCCCGGGGGAGCCATTCCCATGCCGGCTTCGCTTCGCGCGATATCAGATCACGGCAGTACGCGATGTCCACAGGCTGCGAGCGGCCCTCGCGTCGAAGTCGGTTCGCGGCGGTGATATTGACGCGGACCTTTGCCAAGAAATCCCCCGAGCCCTCAGTCGGATCTGCTTCGCTGCTGACACCGCGCGCCACTAGATCACGGTAGATCTGGCGCAAATGAGTTTCGTCGCGGTGCATCAGGAGCACCTGGCACGTAATTTTGTCGTCATCGCGCTTCGCATTGATCCGGTTGATCGTCTCCACGACGGCGGTCGGGAGATCGGGGGAATCGCAATTGTAAAGGAGGATGGAGAAATTATCGCGCTCGTGCGGCTGAAGCCTGAGATATTCGACCATCTCGTGCTCGATGGTAGCCGCAGCGGTCATGGACTCGTCATCCAGCGCGGGCATCGCCGACTCCGAAGAAGGCTCGGGCGGTTGATGCAGCGTGTAGGCGTCGAAGGCTTGCGTGACAATACGGGGAAATGCCTGCGCGTTTTCCCAGACTGCGGTCATCTCCGGATAAAGCGGGTGGCTAAGGAGTTGTTCAACCTCGCGAAAGAAGAGAGCCCCACTCGCGCCGTCCGAGAACGGCGGCCGGTCTTTCCCGAGCAACTGTTCTAGAAGACCTAGAACCTGCTGCTGACGTGCCCACGCGGCCTCCATCCGCAACGGATGCCAGGGGCAGACTACTGCCATCGGTGGACGCCTCCCGGAACGCTGGACCTGAGCCAGTCCCACGCGAAGGACAATGCGAAGTAGGTGCCGCCTC
>JAIQFF010000087.1 GCA_020073395.1 Terriglobia bacterium | reverse complement strand
TGGGAGGTCAAAGGCGAGCGCGTGCGCTACCTGAGCGCGGAGCGCAATGAGTGGGAAGAAGTCCCAAATACCATGGTGGATTGGGCGGCCACCGACAGGTACGAGAAAGATCGTGACGCCGGCAAGCCTGCCCCGGAAGCCGTGGAACTCGACAAGGAGTTAGAGGCCGAGCGCCAGGCCGATGAAGCCAGGTCGCCGCATGTTGCGCCCGGTTTACGTTTGCCCGACGATGGCGGCGTGATCCTGCTCGATACTTTCCAAACCCAGCCCCAGTTGGTCGAACTGCAACAGAGCAGCGGCGAGCTCAACAAAAATATGAAGGGCAACATCCTGCGCGCCACGATCAATCCCATTGCCAGCGCCAAGCAGACCATCGAGCTGCCCGGCTTGCATGCCAAGATTCAGGCGCATGTCACCGTGCCCGCGATTTACGTCAATCTCGAGCAGCAAGACCAGCTCGACAAGGCCACGGAGATTGCCGAGAAATCAAAGGAGGAGCAACTGGCCTGGGACCGTTTCAAAATCGTGCGTCTTCAAAGCAACAAGGACAAGCGCATTGTCGGAGACATCAAGATCGCGATTTACGGCAAAGTCAGCCAGGAACAGAAGCTGGTGCCTACCACTGCGACCAAGCTCACGGGCGGATGGGTGAAGGTGACTCCGTCGACCGACCTCGCTCCCGGTGAGTACGCAGTGATCGAGTTATTGGGAAAAGATGGAATGAACCTTTATGTATGGGATTTCGGAGTAAACCCGGCCGCCGGCGCCAACACGAACGCCTGGCGCCCCGACGCTTCCGCGGCCAATCCTCTTCCCGACAAGCCCAAGGAATTGGAGAAGAGATAGAGATAAGGAGGGGCCATCGGCAATTGGCACTGGCAATTAGCCCTTTGGCGACCAGCATTCTTCATTTCACCCTCCGCCCGAGGAGATTTACCAGGATTGCGCTCTTTGTGGAGCCGGTCAGTTCGTCCACAGAACTGGCTAAGTGCCAATTGCTGATTTCCAATTGCTGCACCAAAACCGTTGACCCTCGTCGCACCTGCCGTTACACTGGCCTCGATTTTTCTGACCCTCAGGAACCGCCCTTGAAAGTCTATCGTCCCACCCGCCGGGTGCTGGCTGACGTCGAACGTTTGCTCGCGGCCAGCCGGCCTTCCGCGCGTCACTCTGGGCTGGAGGATGTGATCGATCTGCTCTGCCGCGGACGGCACTATGCCTGGGTCGGTATCTTCCTCGCGGTCGGAGAAGGCGCGCCCCAGCAGTCGTTGGGGGCCGGCAGAGACGCCGCCGCCGCTGAAGTTGCGCTTCCCGAAACCCGCTCCAAGATTCTCATCTCGATAAAGTTGGCTTCGCGGGAACTGGGAGTGCTAAGCGTAGAGAGCGAGCGCGAAAGTGCTTTTGGAGCGGAAGACCGGGTACTGCTGGAAGCCGTGGCCGATTCTCTGGCACGCTTCCTTACGGGCCGGGGGAAGTATCTTGCCCGCAAGGCACGCACGGATGCATCCCGGATGGGACGGGCGGGGACGCACGTCTAGCTTCTATGCAGGTGCGAGCGTCCCGCCCGTGCTGGTGTCAGGGTGAAGCCGGATGGCTCAGCCCTGATTCGGCGGCGTTCAAGTTGGCGTCGAGGGCCGGTTTCTCTGCAACCGAAACCAAGTCAAAGGCGTCGGACAAGAGTGTCCGACCCACACTAAGTCAACCCTACTTCGCAGCCTCTTGCTGAATCCGCTTCCATGCCTTCTCAACGTGCCGTGCGGTGGTGTTGGTCTGGCCCACGCATAGTCGCAGGGTAAGGCGCTCATTCAGTCGGGTATGCGTAAGATAAAGATCTCCGCTGCGGTTGAGGCGATCCATCAAGGACTGGTTGATCTCATCTCCTCCCCTGTGACGGAAACACACCAGGTTCAAGGGTACGGGCGCGGCCAGCTCGAAGCGATCGTCCTTCCTCACCCAGTCAGCAAACTTCTGCGCCCATGCTACATGCTGCCGGATGTGGTGCTGCAACCCTTCTACGCCATAATGCCGGATCACAAACCATAGCTTGAGCGCCCGAAAGCGCCGGCCGAGCGGAATCTGCCAGTCGCGATAGTCGATCACGGCCCCGGTCTCGGTGGCTTTGTTGCGCAAGTATTCCGGCAGGACGCTCAGGGTCTGGATCAGCGCCTTGCGGTCCGCGACATAAAAACAATCGCAGTCGAAGTTGGTGAACATCCACTTGTGCGGATTGAAACAGTAGCTGTCCGCAAGCTCGAGGCCGGCATGGGTGTGGCGGAATTCAGGACAGAGCGCGGCCGTGCCAGACATGGCAGCGTCCACGTGCAACCAGAGTTTGTGCTCACCGCAGATGCGGGCAATTGCAGGGACGGGATCAATCGCGTTCGAGGACGTTGTCCCCACCGTGGCGCATACAAAGAACGGGACCAGGCCCGCCCGGTAGTCCTGCTCGACTCGTCGCGCCAGGGCCTCAGGGCGCATGGCGAAAGTTTCGTCAACTTCGATCAGGCGCAGGTTGTTCCGTCCGATGCCGGCGATCTGCGCGCCTTTCTCCAGCGAAGAGTGCGCCTGCGACGAAGTGTAAGCGACCAGCTTGCCATCACAGCCGCGCTGATTGCTGGCGAAGTTCGTGGCCCGCTCCCGCGCCGCCAGAAGTGCGCACAGCGACGCGCTGGATGCCGTGTCCTGGATGACTCCGCCGCCGCTGCTGGTAGAAAGAAACTTCTGTGGCAGACCCAGCATGTGGACCAGCCAGTCGAGCATATGCGTCTCCAGTTCGGTGCAGGCCGGGCTGGTGGCCCACAGCATTCCCTGCACCCCCAGGCCGGATGAAAGCAGATCGCCTAGAATCGCCGGACCGGACGCATTCGATGGAAAGTAAGCGTAAAAGTTCGGCGATTGCCAGTGCGTGACGCCGGGAAGGATCAGCTTTTCAACGTCGGCGAGAATCGCGGGAAAAGGTTCGCCCTTCGCCGGAGGGTCGGCCGGTAGCGACGCCCGGATCTGTCCGGGCTCGGCCCGCGAGAGCACTGGATACGACTCGATGCGCGCATAGTAGTCGGCGATCCAATCCACTACGGCATGTCCGTGGCGCCGGAATTCTTCGGGTGTCATGTGAAACGTTTTCTCGCTGCCCATGGCGTTCTCCGTGCTAACGGGATTGTGTGGGTCGGACACTCCCTTCGACTTCGCTCAGGGCAGGCTCTGTCCGACGCTCTTTTCTTCGTGGACCTTGGTGCCCCTGGCGGTTGATGCTTTAGCCGGTAGCTCAAACCAGGTGTCCGTAGTACACCCGGGTGTCGTACTCGAACGTCACTCGACCGCTTACTTGGTGGCCGTCGAATATCCGCCGCAATTCACGCAGCATAGGCGGATAGGCCGCATCGCCGGCCTGCGGCGTGTAGGAGGACGACAGCAACCGTCCTTCGAGCGCGGGATAATCGAATTTCTGCTGATAGTCAAAAGTCCGGAACTGAAATCGCGAGGGTGGGAAGAACGTTTCTATCTGCTGTGTGGTGCGCTCGTGGCGAACCTCCTGATAGTCGGTGCCGTACTCCAACAGCAACTGCTCATAGGCGCGGAGAAATGGCGTGGATCCCGTGCGCCGCTCGTTCCAGAGCAATACCGTCCAGCCGCCGGGCCGGCAGATGCGAATGAACTCTTGGCGCGCCTTCTCGCGATCAAACCAGTGCGCCGCCTGCGCCGCGGTGACAAAATCGACAGTGTGATTGGCCAGGGTCGTGGCTTCGGCTGTGCCCGCCACGCTGCAGAAGCGCGAGTAGGGGCTCAGAAATTCTTCTCCGGCTTGGCGCATCCCGGGGTTTGGTTCCACGCCGAAGACGCGGTTGCCGTGCTCCAGCAGGATGCGGGTGAAGATGCCAGTGCCGGAAGCAATATCGGCGATGACCGAGGCGGAGCTGAATCCACAATCGTTCTTCAGCAGATCGATAACAGCAGCAGGATACCCCGGTCGATAGCGAACGTAATTATCCACGCGAGATGAAAAGCGCTGGGTCGGATCTTGTACAGCCATAAAAATAGTTTAACGCGGCGATGCCCGCGTAGGGGCGGGCGCCCTCGCCGCCCAGCTGAGCGAAGCTCGGCTACCATTCGCCCAAATCCTCCTTAATTGTTAAATTAGAAGTCTTAAATGCGACTCGTGGTCAAAGTCGGTACCAGTCTGATCGCGCCCGGCGGCCGCATCGACACTACGCGCATGCGGGCGCTGGTGGACCAGCTAGATCTTTCCCGCCACGAGTACCTGATCGTGAGCTCCGGGGCCATTGCATCCGGCATGACCCATCTGGGCCTTCGCCAAAGGCCGTCCACCGTGCCTCTGATGCAGGCCTGCGCCGCCGTCGGGCAAAGCCTGCTGATGCATACTTACGAGCAACTTTTTTTCGGCAAGAAAGTTGTGGCCCAGCTTTTGCTCTCGAGCGACGACTTTACCTCGCCCATTCGCTACCGCAATTTGCAGAATGCGCTGCATGAATTGCTGAAGCTGGGCGTGGTGCCGGTGGTGAATGAGAATGACAGCGTGTCGGTGCGCGAACTGGTGGGAGCGTTCGGCGACAACGATGAACTGAGCGCCCTGCTGGCCACCGCAGTCAAAGCGGACTGGTTGCTTCTGCTCACCGACGTCGATGGCTTCTACTTCCCCAATGGCAAGCGCCCACGGCTATTGCGCACGATCAGCAAGCTGACCGCGCGCATGGAAGCCGTCTGCAACGGCCAGGGTAAGTTGGGCACTGGAGGCATGCGCTCCAAGCTGCGAGCGGCCAAACTGGCCAGCGAGGCGGGAGCCAACGTCGCCATTGCCAATGGACGCCATGCCCACGCCATTCCGTGGGCCCTCGAGCGCAGGATTGGAACTTATTTTCCTCCTCAGAAAAGAAAGTCTTCTGATGGCAACTAGCGTCCGCACTCCCAGCTCGACCCGCGACAAGCTGCTGCGCGCTCACAGTGCCGCAGCCCGGCTGGCGCAACTGACGACGGCGGAGAAGAATGCCATCCTGTTGGCGATGGCGGACGCGATTACCGCCAATGCCGCGAGCATTACAGCAGCCAACCAGAAAGACCTGGACTCGTCCGGACTTACCGGCGCGATGCGCGACCGGCTCTTACTCACCCCGGATCGCATAGCGGCCATGGTGTTGGGCGTGCGTGAAGTGGCCAGTCTTCCAGATCCGGTGGGTGAAACCATTGCGGAGTGGACCCGTCCTAACGGTTTGCATATCCGCAAGGTGCGTGTGCCTCTGGGCGTGGTGGGCGTCATCTACGAATCACGGCCGAATGTGACCGTGGATTGCGCGTCTTTAGTGCTCAAGACTGGAAACGCCATCGTGCTGCGCGGGGGCAAGGAAGCGGCCCACACCAACCAGAAACTGGTCGAGATTCTGGATGCTGTGGATGGCGTTCCCGAGGGCGCCATCGAGCTTCTGGATTCGAGCACTCGCGATTCTGTGCACGAGCTGATCAAGGCACGCGGGCTGGTGGACGTGCTGATTCCTCGCGGCGGCCCCGGCCTGATTTCCTTTGTGGCGGACAACGCTACCGTGCCCGTGATCGAGACCGGGGCCGGGAACTGCCACATCTTTGTGGACGAGTCTGCGGATTTCGAAATGGCGGACGGCATTGTGATCAACGCCAAGACCCAGCGGCCCTCGGTGTGCAATTCAGCCGAGAAGCTGCTGGTGCACCAGGGCATCGCGGCGGAATATGTTCCCCGCATTGTGAAGAAGTTGCTCGATCGCGGAGTTGAAGTGCGTGGCGACGACGAGACTCGCCGGTTGGCGGCCGGAATGCGTGTCGGCCCCGCCGAAGCTCAGGATTGGAGCGAAGAATATTTGCGGCTGTGCATAGCGATCCGGGTCGTCGGCAGCGTCGAAGACGCGATTGCCCACATCAATCGCTACTCCACCAAAAACTCGGACGCCATTGTGACCTGCGACGAAGGGCAGGCCCGCCTGTTTCTCCGGCTGGTGGATTCTGCCGTGGTGTACTGGAATGCTTCGACCCGGTTCTCCGATGGGGGAGAATTCGGCTTTGGCGCGGAAATGGGCATCAGCACCCAGAAATTGCACTGCCGCGGACCCTTCGCCCTGGCGGAACTGACCTCGGCAAAGTACCAAGTAACCGGCAACGGCCAGATACGGTAGATGTGCCCGTGTGGTCGGACACTCTTGTCCGACGCTTTTGATTTAATGTTTTAGTCGGCCCAGTCTTACATCAAAGTCAAAAGGGTCGGACAAGAGTGTCCGACCCACACGGGCGATCCCTGAGGACGAGGTGAACGACGTTGCTGCAGGCCGGCGACATGGCGCCCGATTTCGATGTTCCCGTCCTGACTGGTGGTGTGCGAAAACAGTTCCGCCTCTCTGCGCACAGGAACCGGCGCAACCTGGTGCTGGCTTTTTACCCGGCAAACTGGGATCCGGTCAGCACGCAGCAGATGGTCACTTACCAGGTGGAACGGAAAAAGCTTCAAGCCCGGCAGGCGGAAGTGCTCGGCATCAGCGTTGATCACATCATGAACGCGACTGCCTGGGAGCGGGAAATCGGCCCCTTTGATTTTCTGCTGGCCAGCGATTTCTGGCCGCACGGAGAAATCAGTCGCAGGTATGGAGTGTTGCGCGAAGCCGACCCTTTCAAGGGAGCCAGCGAGCGCGCCGTTTTCGTAATCGACAAGGCGGGTAAGATCCGGTTTGCCAGGAGATATCCGGTGGACCGGCTCCCGGCTCTCGAGGAAACGCTGGACGCGCTGCGTAATGTCTCAGTTTGAAGCCAGGCTCTTCATCACAGGCGTCATGCTGAGCTTGGCGAAGCATCTGGCGTGGAACGCATACGCGGCTTGTCCGCAGCTGTGCAGATGCGCGCGAGATCCTTCGGGACTGAAGTCCCTCAGGATGACCTCGGGTTCAAGGAAGGTTCAAACTAAGTCACTCGGTGCTGCGTGACCTCGCAAGACTTTGAAGTACCGCGAGCGCCACAGCATCCGTCCAGGAGCCCGATGAAATTTATTTCCGCAGCGGTCCCTACCTGCATTCTCTTTTCCATTTTTTTCCTGTCCAAGGTGGGTGGAAGCTCTCAATCGGCCTTTCCCGCGAAGGATGCAACTGCCACGCCCCTGTTCGGGTTCCACAACTCGGCCGACGAGACGGCGCTGGAAAACCGCTTCCTGGCCGTGCCCGACCCAAAGCTCGCCGAAGAGCACCTGCGCATCTTGACCCAGGCGCCGCACATGGCGGGCACTCCCGAGGACAAGGCAACAGCAGACTATGTGGCCCAAAAATTCCGCGAGGCCGGCCTCGAAACCGAGCTGGTCGAATATCGCGTCTGGATGAACTACCCGGCCGAAGTCAGTGTGGACGTGACCGCGCCGGATGGAGTCACCATGCACGGCCCCACACGGGAACGGGTGAGTAGCGATCCCTATCAGGATGATCCCCGCGTGGTGATGCCGTTCAACAGCATGTCGCCCTCCGGCGACGTCGAAGCAGATGTGGTTTACGCCAACTACGGTTCGCCCGCCGATTTTCAAAAGCTTGAACAGATGAAAATAGATGTTCGGGGCAAGATCGTGCTGGTGCGTTACGGGCAGAATTTTCGCGGAGTAAAAGCTTTCGTGGCCCAGGAACACGGCGCGGCGGGCGTGCTCATCTACTCCGATCCTGCCGATGACGGCTGGCGCCACGGAGATAAATATCCGCAGGGCCCGTGGCGTCCCGATACCGGCGTGCAGCGCGGTTCCATCGGCTACATGTTCCAATTTCCCGGCGATCCCACCACTCCGGGCATCGCTTCGGTGCCGTCCCTTCCGGATTCCAAACGCACGCCGCCCGAGCAGTCGGCGCAGTTGCCCCGGATTCCCACGACGCCGCTCTCCTACGCAGACGCTTGGCCGATCCTCGAGCATCTGGGCGGACCGGATTCGCCGCGCGAGTGGCAGGGCTCATTGCCTTTCACCTACCACGTCGGCCCCGGGCCGACCAGGGTGAAGATGCACCTGCAGCAGGACTATCAATTTCGCACCATCTGGGACGTGGTCGGTCGCGTGCGCGGCAGCGATCTGCCGGACGAATGGGTAGTGGCGGGCAACCACCGCGACGCCTGGGTGTATGGCGCGGTTGATCCCAACAGCGGCACGGCCGCGATGCTGGAATCGGTCCATGGCATCGGCGAACTGCTGAAGTCAGGCTGGAAGCCCAAGCGAACGATTGTATTCGGGAGTTGGGACGGCGAAGAGGAAGGACTCATCGGTTCCACGGAATGGGGCGAACAGCACGAAACCGAACTGGCCAACGCCGTGGCTTACTTCAACATGGATGTCGCGGTGTCGGGCACGAAGTTCGGCGCCTCGTCTGTGCCCACGCTCAAGCCGTTTATCCGCGATGTGACCAGGGTGGTGGCCAGTCCCAAAGGCGGCATGCTCTACGGCGAATGGCGAAAGAGCAGCCAATCGGGAGCAGATACTGAACGCAGACCTACGCAGGACATCGGCAGCACGGATCGTGTTCCGGCCGCGCCGGACAAATCCGATGTCCCCGTTGGAGATCTGGGCAGCGGCTCGGACTATACCGTCTTCCTGCAGCATCTCGGCGTGCCGTCGTCGGACGTGAGTTCGAGCGGGTCGTATGGCGTGTACCACTCCGTCTTCGACAACTTCAACTGGTTCAAGAAGTTTGGTGATCCCGACTTTACCTACGAGCAGGAGATGGCGCGGGTGTTTGGATTGGAAGCCGTCCGCATGTCCAACATTGACGTGCTGCCTTATGACTACGAGGAATACGGGAAGGAAATCGGCGCCTATGTGGACGCGGCACGGGGAAAGGCGGAGAACGTATTCGGCGGTCAGCAACCGAATTTTGCCGACGCGATTCGTGCCGCCCATCAATTTGAGCAGGCTGGAGCCAAAATCCGGCGCAAGCAGGCAAATCCCGGGAGTGGGTCCGCGCGGCTCAATCAGGTGCTGCGCCAGGCGGAGCGTGCCCTGCTGGTTCCCGAGGGACTGCCCAACCGTCCCTGGTTCCGTCACGCCATCTATGCTCCGGGCCAGTACACCGGCTACGCCGCGGTGGTAATTCCGGGCGTGAACGAGGCCATCGACAAACGTGATCTGGAACGGACCCGGCAGCAAATTGCGGTCCTGGCCGCAGCGCTGAATCGGGCGGCCAAGGTATTGGAGGAATATCGCTGATGACGCCCGGGACGGCTGTGCACGAGATACTCCGGACCTTGCCCTCAGCCGCAGGTGCCACCTTCCTGGCCCTGTTTCCCATCGTGAATCCGTTCGGCGGGGTGCCGCTTTTTTTTGCCCTGACCGCCAAGTTCTCCGACCGTGAGCGCAACTGGACCGCCCTGAAGACCGCGCTGTATGTGCTAGGCATTCTGGTGGTCTTCATGTTCTTCGGGCGCTTTGTGCTCAACTTCTTTGGTATTTCGCTGCCCGTGCTGAAGATTGCCGGCGGGCTGATCGTGGCCCACACCGCATGGGGCATGGTGACGGCTTCTGCCCGCATCACTCCCGCGGAGACTGATGAGGCTGCCGAAAAAAGTGATATTTCTCTGACCCCAATGGCGATGCCCATGCTTTCCGGCCCGGGCTCCATCGGCGTCGTCATGGGTCTGGCTGCACACGCCGACAGCCTGATGACCTACCTGGGCATGGTGATCGGGATTGCAGCCCTCGCCCTCAGCGTTTACCTGTTCCTTCGCCTGGGAGGACCGTTGGTAGCGAAGTTGGGCCCGGGGGCAGTGGCGGGTATCACTCGCATCTTCGGCTTTCTCATCTTCGCGGTGGCCGTGCAGTTAGTGTGGGACGGTGTGGCGGATTTCAAACAATAAAGTAGTGCTGGCTGGGTGGATCCCGGGGATTGTTTGGTCGCGGGCGACCCGCCCGCGGGTTCGGAAGAGCCAGGCTACAGCCCTAAGTGATCTTCCAATGCACGGCACGGCAGCCCAAGATTGCTCTGCCATGTCCTTCGATCCCGAGTCTGCTCCGCCCGAACCAGAAATCTCTTCTGCCGAAACACAACCCGACGAAAACCTGACCACCGGAGCGGAGCTGGAAGCGACTCCTCCTGGGGACCAGGAATGGAGACAGAGAGGAGAAGACCTCGCTCCCGCCATCTATGATTCCGAGGTCCGCCCGGAGCCAGCAGGGGACTGGGATGAGCGAACTGATCCCGCCTTCGAGACGCTGGAACCAACGGCCGGGGAGGAGACAACCCCGGACCTTCGGCTGGTGTCCTACCGTGCACCAGGGTTGGGCACAGCCCACTGGTATGCCGCCCTGCTCGGACTGTTGACCAAAAACTATAGGTCTTTGTGCCAGAATGCTGCGCTGGTTGCGCTGGGGGCGGCGATGGCGCTGTTGGCGGTTGGTTTCAGCCATCGCCACTCGCCCCTTCCAGCCGCCCTGCGAGGACAAAGATCAGAGACTATTCGGCCCGAAGTTTCCCCGGCCAGGGCCCGGCGGAAACGGCCTCACCCTCCAACCAGCCTGCGCGATGCCGCGAAGCGTCTCGCGAACCCGAAAAAGGAGTCGAATCTGGAACCCCTGAAGCCCACGGCAGGAATCAAGATAGTGCCTGGCATAAGTCTGGCTTCGGAGCGAGTGTCCCGGCACCCGCGTCGTCCGGATTTCAGCAGCGAAAGGAATTTTGTCGCCAGGGATACAGTGACTCACTACGACGCCCAGGGTGCGCCGGCCCCGAAATAACTGACGGCCAACCGCCGCAGATTACTTGAGGCTGACCAGCTTCTCCACCAGCTCCGAGTAGTCCTTCTTCTCCAACCCGTGCACCTTTTTGTTGTACTCGTCCACCTTGCTGGAGTAATTCATCGAACAGAATTTCGGGCCGCACATGGAGCAGAAGGCTGCTTCTTTGTAGTAGTCGTCGGGCAGGGTCTCGTCGTGCATGGAACGCGCCGTCTCCGGGTCGAGGGACAGAGCAAACTGTTTTTCCCAATCAAAAGTGTAGCGCGCGTAGCTGAGCGCGTCGTCGCGATCCTGGGCGCCAGGACGATGCCGAGCCAGGTCGGCCGCGTGCGCGGCAATCTTGTATGCAATGATGCCGTCCTTCACGTCTTTCTCGTTGGGCAGTCCGAGGTGCTCCTTGGGCGTGACATAGCACAGCATCGCGGCGCCGTGCCATCCGATCATGGCCGCCCCAATCGCCGAGGTGATGTGGTCGTAGCCGGGCGCGATGTCCGTTACCAGCGGGCCCAGCGTGTAGAAGGGAGCTTCGTAGCAGAGCTCTTTTTCTTTGTCCACCTGTTCTTTGATCTTGTCCAGCGGCACGTGGCCGGGGCCTTCGATCATGACCTGCACGTCATGCTCCCAGGCTTTCTTGGTCAGCTCGCCGAGAGTCTTTAGTTCCGCGAACTGGGCTTCGTCGCTGGCATCGGCGATGCAGCCCGGCCTCAGGCCATCGCCCAGGGAGAACGAAACGTCGTGCTTGATGAAGATCTTGCAAATCTCGTCGAAGCATTCATACAGAAAATTCTGCTTGTGATGGTGGGCCATCCACTGCGCCAGAATCGCCCCGCCCCGGCTGACGATGCCGGTGATGCGCTTTGAAACCAGGGGCAGATATTGAATGAGCACGCCGGCATGGATGGTCATGTAGTCCACGCCCTGCTCTGCCTGCTCTTCGATCACTTCCAGCATCACGTTCTTGTTCAGGTCTTCAATGCGCTTGACTCGCGAAATGGCCTCGTAAATTGGCACGGTGCCGATAGGAACGGGCGAGTGTCGCAGGATGGCTTCGCGAATCTCATGGATGTTGCCGCCGGTGGAGAGGTCCATCACGGTATCGGCGCCGAAGTGCACTGAAGTGTGCAGCTTCTTGAGTTCCTCGTCGATGTTTGAGGTCACCGCAGAGTTGCCGATGTTGGAGTTGATCTTGCACAACGAGGCCACGCCGATGCACATGGGCTCCAGTTCGGGATGATTGATATTGGCCGGAATAATCATCCGTCCGCGGGCAACTTCGTCCCGCACCAGTTCGGGCGCAAGCTTCTCGCGGTGCGCGATAAAGGCCATCTCTTCAGTGATGGCTCCCCGGCGCGCGTAGCGCATCTGGGAAAAATTGCCGTCGGTGTTGCTGGCTTTGCGGCTGGCGATCCACCCCGCCCGGGGCCGGGGAACGCTGTGTCCATTGCTGCCGTTCGTGGAAGTCATGATGACAGTTTTTCCTTGGCGTTTCTTCGAAGATTATACGCCGCGCTGCCGGGGTTGATTTGAGAGACGAAGAAAATCATAACCGCAAAGAGCGCAAAGATCTCGCAAAGGGCGCAAGCAAGACATGTCGCCTTCACTTGGCGACCTTTGCGTATTTCCTTTGCGGCCTTTGCGGTAAGCCTTTGCCTCTTCAGCATCACATAACATTTTCTGAGCTTGTCCGTCTAAGCCGAAGGCCCTAGAATCAACAGTTCTTTTTTTCATGAGGTCAACCATGCGCTCGCTCTATCTTCTGCCGGCAATCGTCCTGCTCGCCCTAGCCTGTTTCGGCCAGACCGCCGCCCCACCAGAGGTCAATCTCGACACCACCGGTAAGACGGTCGATCCCTGTGTGGACTTCTACCAGTACGCCTGCGGCCACTGGCTGAAGACGACGGAAATTCCGGCGGACCAGACGTCCTGGTCAAGCTTTGTCGAGATTCGGGAAAGAAACTCCGGCATCATGCGCGAAATTCTGGAAAAGGCCGCTGCGCCCAATGCGGGGCGCGATGCCATCGACCAGAAGGTCGGCGACTACTACGGTTCCTGCGTAGATGAAACAACGGTTGATGCCAGGGGGGTGGGGCCGCTGCAGCCCGAACTCAAACGCATCGCCAATGCGAAAGACAAGGCTGCCCTGATCGAAGCCGTAGCCCGGGTGCAAATGCTGGGGCCCAATCCGCTGTTCAATTTCTATTCATCCCCCGACCTGCATAGTGCCAATGACGTGATCGCCTACATTGACCAGGGCGGTTTGTCGCTCCCCGACCGGGATTACTACCTCAAAGACGACGCCAAGATGACGGCCGCGCGCGCCAGCCTGGTGGAGTATGCGACCCAGATGTTCACGCTGATCGGGCAATCCCCGAAACAAGCCGGGGATTCGGCGCAGTCCGTGTTGCGCATCGAGACCGCTCTTGCCAAAGCTGCCATGGATCGCACCGCGCGCCGCGATCCCAAGACCCGCGATCATAAGATGACCCGCGATGAAGCCGTCGCCCTGGCGCCCAATTTCTATTTGAATCGCTACTTCGCCGCCATGGGCACGCCCCAGTTTTCCACCTTGAACGTTTCCAACCCGGATTTCTTCAAGCAGGTGAACGGCGCCCTGGAATCGGAATCGCTCGACGCCCTGCGAACCTATGTCAGCTGGCACCTCATCGATGGATCCGCCCCCTGGCTGTCCAAGCCCTTTGTGGATGCCAACTTCAAGATGCAGCAGGCCTTGACCGGGCAATCCGAGATCAAGCCGCGCTGGAAGCGCTGCGTGAGTTCGACCGACAACGCTCTGGGCGAAGCCCTGGGCCAGCGCTATGTGGAACAAGCCTTCGGCGCTGATGGCAAACAGCGCATGCTGAAGATGGTGGACGCGCTGGAAAAGAGTCTGGACCAGGACATCCGCAGCCTGCCCTGGATGACCGAGGAAACGAAAAAGCAGGCCAAAGTGAAGCTGGATGCCATTCGCAACAAGATTGGCTATCCCGATGTCTGGCGCGACTACAGCTCACTTGAGATTGTGCGCGGCGATCTGCTGGGAAACTTCCTGCGGGCCAACGAATTTGAGGCCAAGCGCCAGATTGCCAAAATCGGCAAGCCGGTGGACCGTAACGAATGGCAGATGACCCCGCCCACGGTGAACGCCTATTACAGTCCACCGCGCAATGAGATCGTTTTCCCCGCAGGCATTCTGCAGCCGCCCTTTTTCGACAAGCAGGCTGACGATGCCATGAACTTTGGAGGCATCGGGATCGTCATCGGCCACGAATTGACCCATGGCTTTGACGATCAAGGCCGTAAGTTCGATCCTCAGGGCAATCTGCGCGACTGGTGGACGGCGCAGGACGGCACGGAATTTGAAAAGCGCGCCAGCTGCATCGCCGACGAATACAGCAACTTCGTCGCTGTGGACGATCTCAAGCTCAACGGCAAACTCACCCTGGGCGAAAACACGGCTGACAACGGCGGCGCCCGCATCGCGCTGATGGCGCTGGAGCAGATGATGGCCGACGGCCCGGCCGGCCCGGCGGCGCAAACCATCGACGGCTTCACCCCCCAGCAACGCTTTTTCCTCGGCTTCGGTCGCGGCTGGTGCGAAAAGCGGCGTCCCGAGTTTTCCCGCATGCTGGTCAGCGTCGATCCCCATTCGCCGGGAAAATACCGGGTGGACGGCGTGGTGCAGAACATGCCCGAATTCCAGAAGGCGTTTAACTGCAAGGCCGGACAGCCCATGGTAAGGGAGAACGCCTGCCGGGTGTGGTGACGTCGGAGTTCAACCAGACAGTTTAGGAGACCCGTTTTGGCCTCCCTCATGGGGCCGGAACGAGTCCCCCTTGACATATTCCCATATGGGAATGTAATCTGCACACCATGGCACGAGCCGCCACCACATCGGATGCTTTCAATGCAGTCGCCGAGCCGCGGCGGCGGGAGATCCTGAACTATCTTGCGCTACAGGCGCGGCCGGTTGGCGACATTGCCTTGCGCCTCGGCCTGCAGCAACCTTCGGTGTCGAAGCATCTGCGGGTGTTGCGGGATGTGGGATTGGTCCAGGTGCGGCGCGACGGCCGGCAAATGCTTTATCGAACCAACGCTCAGGCCATCCAGCCGCTCCATGAGTGGACGAAAACCTTCGAACGCTTCTGGCAGCACCAGTTGAGCCGCGTAAAGGAACGTGCCGAAGCCAGAAGCAAGTCGGTGGATAGAGTCTGAAGTTCAGCCAGGAGGACAATGATGGCGACAGCAGCAGGGATCGAAAGTTTGACACTGAACGTGACCCAGGAAGTGCACGTGCGTGCGTCGCTGGAGACCACGTTCGCGGCACTGCTCGAACAGATCGGGCCGGAGAATGACACGCCGGACGGCAAGCTCATGCCGATGAAGATCGAACCGTGGCCCGGCGGGCGCTGGTACCGCGACCTGGGCGAGGGCAATGGCCACCTCTGGGGGCACGTGCAGGCCATCAAGCGGCCGACCTTGCTCGAAATTACTGGACCATTGTTCATGTCCTACCCGGTCGTCTCCAATGTGCAATACCGGTTGAGTGAGGCGGACGGCGGAACCCTGATCAAGTTTCAACACACGCCGCTAGGCCTCATTCAGGATGATCACAGGCAGGGTGTTGTCAAAGGATGGGCGCACATATTGGCTCGCGCCCGCGCGCGGGCCGAGGGTAGCCGCCCGGAATGAGTGTTCACCTGACGCGCTAGGCGTCGGTGCACAAAGGAGGGAACCAATGTGTCCGGTGTGTATGGCGAGCGCGGCCCTGGTAGCCGGCAGCGTGACCACGACCGGCGGGGTCACCGCGTTTGTAGTGAATATCTTTCGGAAGAGAAAGATTGCCAGGATGAGTGTTCCAAAGAATGCAACCAGAAAGGAGAAATGACGATGACCATAGCGACGAGCAAAAACGAAAAAGTGGTGTCGCAAGCTGATTGGCTGGCGGCACGGAAGGAACTGCTGAAAAAGGAGAAGGAGTTCACGCGCCTGCGGGATCAGCTGAGCCGGCAGCGCCGAGAACTACCCTGGGAGGCGGTGGAAAAGCGGTACGCATTCGATGGTCCGAAGGGCAAGCAAACACTCGGTGACCTTTTTGGCGGAAAGAGCCAACTGATTGTCTATCACTTCATGTTTGGCCCGGGATGGAAAGAGGGTTGCCCCAGTTGCTCGTTCCTGGCTGACACTTTCGACGGCGCCGCAGTGCACCTAGCCCAGCGTGATGTGAATTTCGTGGTGGTCTCACGGGCGACCCTGCCGGAGATCGAGGCTTTCAAGAAACGCATGGGGTGGCGCTTCAATTGGGTGTCCTCGTCTGGGAGCGACTTCAACTTCGACTATCACGTTTCGTTTTCAAAGGACGACAAAGCGAAGGGCAAGGTTTATTACAACTACGACATGACGGATTTTCCCTCCGAAGAAGCTCCGGGCACGAGCGTGTTCTATAAGAACGAAGCCGGCGAAATCTTCCATACGTATTCCAGTTATGCCCGCGGGCTCGATATCTTGCTCTGTGCCTACAACTACCTCGACCTTACGCCGAAGGGACGCGACGAAGACGGTCTGGCTCATCCCATGGCATGGGTCCGCCATCACGACCGCTATGCCGACGCGAGTCTGGTGGATATCAAGCAGCCATAGGCGCGGCCTGCGAGCTGATGGCCAAAGCGCCAGGAGCGTTGCTCCGCCGGACAGCCGAGGTCGGCTGTCCGCGCGGGGTTCGCAGCTTGCCGCCTGATCTGCTGTTGGAGCGAGACATTGCGGACTGCCCCCTGGGCTTGCTGCGCGTTGACTTTGTTTATACCTGCCCCCTAAGATGGCTCACCAGAATTCTGGTGCCGGGCGTTGCGACGCGACGTCTTCAAAGAAAAAATGATCGGCCAAAACATCTCGTACTACAAGGTGATAGAGAAGCTCGGTGGTGGCGGGATGGGAGTGGTTTACAAGGCCGAAGACACGCGCCTTCATCGCTTCGTCGCCCTGAAGTTCCTTCCCGAAGACGTCACCCGCGACACCACCGCTCTGACCCGCTTCCGGCGCGAGGCCCAGGCGGCGTCTGCCCTGAATCATCCCAATATCTGCACTATTTATGACATCGGGGAGGAGGGCGACCAGGCCTACATCGTCATGGAGTACCTGGAAGGCGAGACGCTGAAACATCTCATCGGCAACCGGCCGCTGGAGATGGAGACGCTGCTCTCGATCGGCATTGACGTAGCCGAAGCTCTCGATGCGGCCCACGCCAAAGGCATCGTGCACCGCGACATCAAACCGGCCAACATCTTTGTGACCACGCGCGGAGCCGCTAAGATTCTCGACTTTGGCCTGGCCAAGGTGGCGCACGATGGGAATCAAGCCCTAAATCCCACGGACGTGACCAAAACCGAGGGCGCGAACGCGCAGCAGCACCTCACGAGTCCGGGTTCGGCCCTGGGTACCGTGGCTTACATGTCTCCCGAACAGGTGCGCGGCAAAACCCTCGATTCGCGTACCGACCTGTTTTCGTTTGGCATCGTGCTGTACGAAATGGCAACCGGCGCCGTTCCGTTTCGTGGGGAGACCTCCGGGGTGATCTTCGACGCGATCATGAACCGCGCCCCGCTGGCGCCGATCCGTCTGAACCCGAACCTTCCGCCGAAGCTGGAAGACATCATCAACCGTGCCCTGGAGAAGGACCGCGAGTTGCGCTACCAGCATGCGGTCGACATCAAGTCGGAGTTACGGCGTCTGAAGCGCGATTTGGAGTCGGGGCGAAGCTCGACGGTGAGTTCGTCGTCGGAGCCGATATACAGCGGAAGTGCTACGCCGGCGGAAGCGGTATCTGCCTCGGCGCAGAGAACGAGCAGTTCAGCTCGGGCAGTTGCTTCGGCCTCGTCGGGCGGTGTCGCAACCGTTCCCGCGCCTCCGCAACCACAAGCGTCAAGGCGGAAGCTCATGATTCCCGCTGCGGTAATCCTTCTCGTTGCCTTGGTCGCCGGCGGGCTCTACTGGCGCAAGCATCAAACCGTGCAACTGACGGACAAAGATCAGCTCATTCTTGCCGACTTTACCAATCAGACCGGCGACGCCGTCTTCGATTCGACACTCAAGGAAGCGCTGGCCATCCAGCTTGAGCAATCCCCATTGCTGCAACTGGTGAGCGATGCGGAACTGCACAATAACCTGCAGTATCTGGGACAGTCAGGCGCGCAAAGAATTACGCCGGAGCTGGCGCAACAGCTCGGTCAGCGGCTCGGCGTGAAGGCCTATCTTGCGGGGGCCATCGCCAATCTGGGAACGTCCTATGTGATTTCGATCAACGCGGTAAATTGCGCCACCGGAGAAGTGTTCGCGCGGGAGCAGGAGACCGCTCCGGACAAGACTGCGGTCCTGCAAGCGGTTGCGAAAGCAGCCACGGCCATGCGGGCGCGCCTGGGCGAGTCAATGGCGTCGATCCAGAAGCTGTCCACGCCCTATACCAACGTCACCACCACTTCGTTGCAGGCTTTCCATGCCTTCTCGCTGGGAGAAGAAGAGCATCGCATGGGCCGGGATTTTCCCCAGGCTTCTTCCTTCTATCAGGAAGCACTCCGACTCGATCCCAGTTTTGCCATGGCTTATGCTCGATTGGGCGTAGCTTATGGGAACCAGGGCGCATACACAAAAGCCATCGAGTACCTGAAGAAGGCCTATGACCTGCGCGAGCGGGTCACCGAGCGGGAGAGAATGTACATCGAGTCGCAATACGCGCTGCAGCAATTCGATTTGCCCAAGGCCCTGCAATCCTACAAGCTTTTTGTGGCCACCTATCCGCGGGACGCAGCGGCGTGGAACAACCTGGCTAACGCCTACGGGCTGGTGGGCGACCTTGAACAAGCGCTTGCCGGCTTCAAGAAGACCTGGGAAATTGCCAAGTGGAACAACGTCGCCGCCAACAATGCAGCGGGAACGCTCATTGGCATGGATCGTCTGCAGGAAGGCGAGCGCTACCTGAAAGAAGCGGTTGACCAGGGCGGGAGCGACGACACCAACTACCACAACAATGCAATGACGGACGATTTCCTCTCCAACCGGCCGGACTGGGATAAGCACGTGCAGTGGGCTGCCGTCCGTCCCGACGGTTTTACCGTGGAAGCAGGCGCGGCTACGATTTACTTTTCCATGGGCAGGATGCATGACGCCGACCGGCTATGGGAGCACTCAGCGCAGAGAGCGGAGCAGCAGCACCTGCCCGACGCCGCGGGCGGAATTTATTCTGTGAAGGCAGTACACGATGCCTTGGTCTCGAACTGTTCCGCAGCTCGCGATTCCGCCCACCATGGGCTGACGCTTGACCGTTCCACAGCGACTGTACCTGACGCAGCGCTGGCTCTGGCCCTGTGCGGCGAGACCGGCCCGGCAATTGCGGAAATACAACGCCTGGCCGCGGAAGTGCCCAACAATACCCTGGTCAACGAAATCTACCTGCCCGAAGTGAAAGCCGCCGTCGCCCTGCTGCAACATCATCCCGAGCAGGTCGCGGGGCTCGTGTCCCCGGCCGCTCCCTACCGGTTGGTGTCGAAAGTTCCTCAGCTGCTGGGCAGAGCATCGCTAGACATGAAGAGTCCGCAGCAAGCCATTACCGATTTTGAGCCGGGAATCCGTTATCGCGCTCTGTCGCTGGGCGAGGGGGCGAACGGGACATCGCAGGTCCCGGACTACGGCCTCTGTCTGCTGGGAACGGCGCGGGCCCAAACCCAGATCGACCGGGCGGCGGCCGGGCGGACTTACGAACAATTGCTGCAGATCTGGAAGGATGCCGACGCCGATTTCATCCCCACGCAGGAAGCCCGGCGCGAGCAGGCGGCACTGGCCGGTCAAGGCAAGAACTGAGCAGAAGACGCAGCGCCGGTTTTCCGCGATTTCGGGTACAAGGGATTGGGTGATGAACGCTCAGTGCCCGCCGAATCCCTTGAAGCCCTTGCGCCGCTGCTCGCTGTAGCGATGCAGAGCGTCATTGATGATGGGATAGGCCTCTGCGGCCGGCTGAATCTCATCCACTTCCACCGCTTTGCCTTCCAGCTGTTTGTAATCCTGAAAGAAGCGGCGCAACATGAGCGAGCGGTGGGGAGGCATCTCCTGAGCTTCGCGGTAAGTGTTGAATTCCGGGTCCTGGGTGGCGACCGCGATAATCTTGTGGTCCTTTTTTCCGGTATCAATCATGGTCATCAGCCCGATGGTGCGGGCGTGGATGAGAGTCAGCGGAACCACCGCCTCCTGGCATAACACCAGCACGTCGAGGGGATCGTCGTCTTCGGCGAGGGTTTGCGGAATAAAGCCGTAGTTGGCGGGATAGTACACGGCCGAATACAACACTCGATCCAGTTTGATCAGCCCGCTGACCTTGTCGAGTTCGTACTTTACGCTGGATCCGAAGGGGATCTCGACGATGGTGTAGAACTCCTGCGGCAGTTTGTCGCCGGGGGTGACGTCGTGCCAGGGATGGATCATCGGGCCTCGCTGGGTACATAGACTGCTGGCATTATATCGGCCATTCGGACATCTTGACCCGCGCCAGAGGCAGGAATAGAGTCGTATGTTGGTGCCTATTATGGCGGGCGAAACCGGGAAATATCTCAAATTCGGCGGGGCAGTAGCGTTGATCCTGCTCTCCATGGGTTATCTGGCCTACACCGGCGTGCAGGAGAGTAAGAGCTATTACGTCACCATCAAGGAACTGCGGGGCATGGGCGACGGTGCTTACACCAAGCATTTGCGTGTGGCCGGGAATGTTCAGCCCGGTTCGATCAAGCGCACGGGCACCCGAGTTGAATTTTCGTTGGTGGAAAACGATCAGCTGCTGCCGGTGGTTTATAGCGGAACCGAAGCGCCGCCCGACACCTTCAAGGACAACTCGCAGGCCCTGGCCGATGGTAGCTTTGGACGCGACGGCGTCTTCCACGCCAAACAGCTGCAAGCCAAATGCGCCTCCAAATACGCGCCCCAACAGCCGGGCGCACAAGCCACCATGTAGAAGCACGTAGGCCCGGACGCCCTCGTC
>JAIQFF010000086.1 GCA_020073395.1 Terriglobia bacterium | reverse complement strand
GTTCACGCAGGTGTAGCCCAGAATGTAGGGGCGAACATCTTCGTCCGCCGCCAATTGGTAGCATTTTTTGGCGATCACCACGCCCAGTTCGCCTTCGTAATCCACCCGCTCGGCGATCGGGGGCCGGCGGACCCCGGCGCCCGGGGCCAGCAATGAAGAGGGGGGCTTGAAGAAGATCAGCGGCTCGGCGGGAACTTCGTTACCCAGTTCGGCGGCGTGCTCGCGATAGTTGCGCCCGACACAGATAATTTTCGACGGACAGACCGGCGCCAGGAGCGTGGCCTCCGCCAGCAAAAGATGGTCCATGCGCCGGGTGGGAACGTCTTCCAGGTCTCCACCAGCCTCCTGCGGAGAGTTAAGAAAAATGCGACTAATCTGTTCCACACCGGCTACGGATTCTACGAGGCCGTAGTGAGGCTGGTCGTTCATCTGAAAACGGCAATATTTCATAAAACCTCGAAGACAGCTGTCAGCCGTCAGCTCTCAGCCTTCAGCCAAAACAGGATTGAAGCACTTCACCGCAAGATCCGGCATGGAACTTTGATGGCCATAGCTGATGACTGAAAGCTGAAAGCTTCTATGGTACTTGCTCACTCGTCTCTTCCGACCTCGCGCTTTCGTTGTTGCGTTCATCGACGGCGGATACGGAGTAGAAATATTTTTTGCCCGATTGCACGTTCGAGTCACGAAAGGCCGGGGTCTTCACCGGTTCGGAGTTGAGCTTTACGGGCTGGCTTCCTTCTTCGTGGCGGAAGATGTTGTAGCCGGCAAGGTCTGCTTCGGTGTCGGGCGACCATACCAGATCGACGAATGGCGTCTGGCCTACGCCCGAGAAAACCGCCTGCAGACCAGTGGGCACGGCCGGGGGGAAAACATCGTGGGCGAAGACCTGGACTACCGGAGTGTCGTCGCCTTCAACTTCAACCTCGGGCTTGCCCGGTTCGGCAACAACGGTCACCGCCGTGGCGCGGTAGTCATAATGCTTCTCCCACTCGAAGGTCTGGTCAAGGAATTCGGGCATCTGGTTGGCCGGTTGAGTCTGGGAGCAGGCCACCAAATTCGCGTCGCTGACCCTGGTATCCGTCTGCTTTCCCTGCTCGCGGCGATAGATGCGCATCCTGTGCGCGATCACATCTGACGCTGCCAGAGTCGGTCGACAATCCCAGGAGAGCAGCACACCATCGCTCTTCACGTCGGCGCGGAAATGATCTGGTGGGGTCAGCGTGGGCGCGGACGGGACCTGCACCTGGTTCGAGAGTCCGGCGCTGCGTCCGCTTTCGTTCTGTACCGACACCGCGTAGACAATCTCTGCGGTGGGATCTTGCTCTTGCAGTTGCTTCGGCAGGATATCGGTGTAGCTGGCCTCAACTCTCGGGGCTGGCGTTTTATTCCTGGTTGATCCAGGACCAGGCAACGGAAACTGGCTGGCCGGAACTTCTGCTGCCGGATTCTTACAATCGGTCACAGGCACTTCCAGGCTGCGGCAGATGCGGGTCGCACCGGGATGGCGCACGGACTGGCGGTCGACGGTCCTGGAGGGCACGGTCCAGGCAAGGTAAATCTTATCGCCCTTGCGCGCCGCGCGCAGATCGGTGACCGGCTTGGCCAGTTCGAGAGAAGGCGGGATGGGAACACCCGGAGCGCCGCAGGAAACAAGCAGAGCGCTGCCCAGCACGCAGATCAGAATGTGCCAGGATGGCTTCATCGCGAGAACAAACAGGGTACCAGAAGGAGCGCGAGTTTCCGGGCGGCAACGGATGAACTGGGAACAATCCGAACTAAGCCACCAACTCCTTGAGGGCGTCGCGGAAGACGCGAGTGTGGTGATCGACATCTTCCGGATCGGCCTGGGGTGACATCAGGGCCATGTTGTGGAACGGAGTCAGCAGAATACCGCGGTTCATCGCATACAGATGCATGAAGCGTTCCAGTTCGAAGTCCATGGCGTCGTGGGCCTGGGTGCCGTTCTTGGGACGGTTCGGCGAGAACTGATATTCGGCGCGGCAACCCAGGCGGGTTACGTGCCAAGGCATGGCGAATTCGGCGATCGCCTTCTCGACCCCAGCCGTCCAGCGCTCGGCCGCGGAGATCATGCGGGGAAAGGCCTCTTTGGTCAGCACCTTAGTCAAGGTAGCCCGCATGGCGGCGAGAGAGAGTGCGTTGCCGGCCAGGGTCCCACCAATTCCGCCGGTGTCGCAGTCTTCCAGGTTCTGGCCATCGGAGATGCACTTCGCGACTTCCTTCGTAAATCCGTAGGCCGCCCCCGGAACCCCGCCGGCAATGGCCTTTCCGAAGATGAAGAAGTCAGGTTCGAGATTTTCCGCCCGGGTGTATCCGCCTGGCCCGGCACAAATGGTGTGGGTTTCGTCGATGATCAGTAGGGTACCGGATTTGCGGGTGAGCTCCCGTAATGCCTTATGGAAGCCGGGTTCAGGATGGACGATGCCGACATTGGTCATGACCGGTTCGGCCAGCACGCAGGCTACGTCGCCCGAGGCCAGGGCGTGCTGCAGCGCCGCGAGATCGTTGAACTCGACCACCTTGGTAGTGACCACGGGATCGACGGGCGGCCCTATGTTTCCGCGGCGAGAATGCGCTACGCCGTCTTTCAGCGTAATGAAACTTTCGTCCACGGTGCCGTGATAGCACCAGTTGAAAACCAGTATCTTGGGACGCTTTGTGATCTGGCGCGCCAGCCGGATGGCGAAACGGTTGGCGTCGGTGGCGGTAAGAGCGAATTGCCAGTAGGGCAGTCCGAAGCGTTGCTGCAATTCTTCCGCAACGAAAATCGCATCTTCCGTGGGCAGCATCAGCGTGATGCCGCGCTTCATCTGGTCTTCCACAGCTTTTACCGTGGAGAACGGAGAGTGCCCGGTCATGGCGCCGGTGTCGCCCAGGCAGAAGTCAATGTAACGGTGCCCGTCCACATCGTAGAAGTGCGCGCCCTGGGCCTCGCGGACGAAAGGTGGGAAAGCGCCGGCCCACTTGATCATCCAGTTCATGGGCACGCCGCCGAGAAGTGATTTGCCGGCGCGCTCGAACAGAGCTTTGGACTTGGGGCGCTCGTTCACAAAACGCTGCTGCTCACGCTGCATGAGCGACTTGATCCGCTGCCGGTCGATGGCTTTCATGTTTCGACAATCTTAACCACAGAGGACACCAAGGAGACAGAGAAAATCATGCCTCGGTGTCCTTTGTGTCCTCTGTGGTTAATGCCCTACAGGATGTACCGGGACAAATCCTGGTCTTTCACGATGTCGGCCAGCATTTTGCGCACGTAGTCAGCGTCCACTTTGATGTGCTCGCCTTTTTTATCCGGGGCGTCGAAGCTGATTTCATCGAGGACACGCTCCATGATGGTGTGCAGGCGGCGGGCGCCGATGTCCTCCGTACCTTCGTTTACGCGGAAGGCATAGCGCGCGATTTCTTCCTGGGCCTCGCGGGTAAATTCCAGCTTGACGCCTTCGGTTTCCATCAGCGCCACGTACTGCTTCACCAGCGAGGATTTGGGTTCGGTCAAGATGCGGATGAAATCTTCCATGGTGAGCGACTGCAGTTCCACCCGGATGGGGAAGCGGCCCTGCAGTTCGGGAATCAAATCGCTGGGTTTCGAAACGTGGAAGGCTCCGGCGGCGATGAACAGAATGTGATCGGTGCGCACCATGCCGTAGCGCGTGTTCACCGTGGTGCCTTCGACGATGGGCAGGATGTCACGCTGCACGCCTTCGCGGGAAACATCGGGGCCGTGGCCGCTTTCGCGCCCGGCGATCTTGTCGATTTCGTCTAGGAAGATGATGCCCGAATCTTCTACCCGATCAATGGCCATGCGGGTGACCTGGTCCATGTCAATCAGGCGTTGTTCTTCTTCCTGGATCAGGTACTCGAAGGCTTCATTGACCTTCATTTTCCGCTTCTTGGTGCGCTGGCCGAAGATGCTGGGCAGCATGTCCTTGATGTTGACGTCCATCTCCTCGACACCCTGGTTGGAGATGATTTCAAAGGACGGGAAATTGCGCTCTCGGACATCGATTTCGACGGTGCGATCGTCGAGCTTGCCTTCACGCAGCTGCTGGCGAAGTTTTTCGCGAGTACGGCTCAGCGACTCATGGCCGGAAGAAGCGGTTGTCCCTTCGAGCACCATTCCACCCGCAGGCGCCTCGGCGGGGCGGGGAGAAGGTGGCGGAAGCAGAATATCCAGGAGGCGCTCTTCCGCATTGAGCTCGGCTTTGTCGGAGACATCTTCCAGTTTTTCTTCGCGGACCATCTCGATGGCGATCTCGACCAGGTCGCGAATCATGGACTCGACATCGCGTCCCACGTAGCCGACCTCGGTGAATTTCGAGGCTTCCACTTTCAGGAACGGCGAGTTGGCGAGCTTGGCCAGACGGCGGGCAATTTCGGTTTTGCCCACGCCGGTGGGGCCGATCATGATGATGTTTTTGGGAATGACCTCTTCCGCCAGGTCGGGAGTTAGTTTCTGGCGACGCATGCGATTGCGCAGGGCGATCGCGACGGCGCGCTTGGCGTCCTTCTGACCGACAACATGCTTGTCCAGTTCGGCGACAATTTCACGCGGAGTGAGTTCGTCGAGGGCGATCTGTTCTTCTTCAGCGGCAGCGGGTAGATAAATAGCCATAAAACAGTTGTCGGTCGTCAGTTGTCGGTCGTCAGTCTTCGGTCGTCGGCCCAGTCATTTTCTGACGACTGACGATCGATGACTGACGACTAGAGTTCTTCAATCGTTACCTTGTCATTAGTATAGATGCACATTTTGCCCGCAATCTTCATTGCTTCTTCGGCGATCTGTCGCGCTGTCAGCTGGGTATGCTCGGCCAAGGCTTGCGCGGCTGCCTGGGCATAGGGGCCGCCGCTGCCAATCGCGGCAATGCCGCCGTCAGGCTCGATCACATCGCCCTGGCCGCTCAGCAGAAAAGTCTGGTCTTTATCCGAAACCAGCAACAGGGCTTCGAGATGGCGCAGAAATTTGTCAGTGCGCCAGTCTTTGGCCAGCTCGACCGCGCCTCGTCCCAGGTTGCCGTGATATTGCTCCAGCTTCGATTCAAAGCGGCTGAAAAGGGTGAAAGCGTCGGCTGTGGAGCCGGCGAATCCGGCCAGGATCTTGTCCTGATAGAGACGGCGAATCTTCTTGGCGGAGTGCTTGATGACGCCTTCGCCGAGCGTGACCTGGCCGTCCCCGGCCATGACGACGGTGCCGTTGCGGCGGATCGAAAGCACTGTGGTGGAGCGAATCAGACGCTTCGTAGGCATGAGCGCAATTCTTCATTATAGCAGTGTGGACGACGCGACAGGACGGCTCTTCGAGTAGCGCCGGCCTCTCGCTGGCAGCCGGGCGGGCATCTTGCCCGCCCACGGAGGCAAGATGCCTCCGAGCCAGCTGGCAGGACGCCGGCGCTACTCGAAGAAGCGGTTTTCCTTCTAATTACTGCAGCGCAATGAGTGGCACGGCCGCCACGGCAGCGAGGATGCCGGCGGTTTTCCAGTTAGCGAATTTTTCTTTCAGAAAGAAGCGGGCCAGCAACACCGTCAACGCAGGATAGAGCGAAGACAGAACCACCACCGAATCCAGCCTCCCCGTCTGGTTGGCTCGAATGAAAAGTGCGGTGCCGGTGACGTCCAGACATCCGGCGAAGATGGCCATAGTTGCATCCCCGCGGAGCAGTGGCCCTTTGCGCCAGCGGGACAGCGCGATCGTTCCTACCAGCAGCAAGGAAGCCACACGTGAAAACACGGCCGACCATAACGGAGAGCTGTCGCCGGTGCGGCTGATGCAGAGGAAAAATCCGGCAAAGCCGATTCCGGCCAGGGCGGCGATGAAAACACCGCCAGCATTGCCTGAGCCGTCAGGACGCGAGATCAGCCAGATGCCAAGCCCAGCCAGCAGAAAGCCGGCGAGGCCAAGTTTGCCCGGCGGTCCGTGCGTAATCATGGTGAAAACGGCCGGGATAGCGGCGCCGAGAACGGCGGCCACAGGGGCGGCCAGTCCCATGCCCTGCGAGAGCGCCCGATAGAACAAGAGGAGAGCCACTCCGCCCAGCGCGCCGGCCGCAGCGGCCCAGAGTTGGCTTGAGCGCGAGGGAAGGTCGGGACGTATGAGCAGCGCGAGGGCGAGCATCAGAACGAAGCCGCCGGCGTGGGAGAGGGCTGTCACCAGGAAGGAATCCGAACGCCGGGAAGCGTAGCCGCCGCTGAAATCGCTGGTACCCCAGCACAACGCTGCCGCCAGGCTAAAGCCGACGGGTACGAGTTGTTCGACGGAGGCCAATCCGAATCTTCTCCTTTGCGTTTTTTCGTCCGGAGGACGAGAGTAGCACGCGATAAGCGCAATGGATCAAGGCACGCTTGCATCGCGGCAAATAGATTTTGTGGTGTGGCCGCGGGCGACCTCGCCCGCGAGCGGGAACAGAGGCAAAGCCGATGATTCAAGAAGCAGGCTGGTTGGGATTTCTCTTCCAGAGGATCGCGAGCGTGCCGAGCTCCAACCGCGCCGAGTTTCCAGATGGCAGGACTAACGTCAAGAGCCGCGGGTGAGGCCGCCCGCGGCCACCAGGCACCGGTTAAATTGACTTGCCGAAGCTCCACGGCCTAACATGGCCGACCTACGCTAGTTCAGCTCTTATGATCGGCGAAACCATATCTCACTACCGGATCTCGCACAAACTCGGCGGCGGCGGGATGGGTGTGGTTTACGAGGCGGAAGACTTGCGCCTGGGGCGGCGCGTGGCCCTGAAATTCCTGCCCGATGAACTGGCGCGTGACCCGCAGGCGCTGGAGCGATTCCGGCGCGAGGCGCGGGCCGCGTCGGCGCTCAATCATCCCAATATCTGCACCATCTACGACATCGGAGAAGACGAGGGCCGTCAGTACATCGTGATGGAATATCTCGATGGCACCACGCTGAAGTATCGCATCGAAGGCAAGCCCTTGTCGGTGGAGCAGCTGGTGGATTTCGGGGTACAGATCGCCGACGCGCTGGATGTGGCGCACGTGGCGGGAATCGTCCATCGCGACCTGAAGCCGGCGAATTTATTTCTGACTAAACGGGGGCAGGCCAAGATCCTCGATTTCGGACTGGCCAAAGTGGCGGGCCGGCCGATGCCCGAGCTCGAACCGGTCGGGGCATCGTTCGCGACCGCGGCCGTGGATGCGGCGAACCTCACCAGTCCGGGGAGCACCGTGGGTACCGTGGCCTACATGTCTCCCGAGCAGGCGCGGGGCGAGGAGCTGGACGCCCGCACCGACCTGTTCTCGTTTGGCGCCGTTTTGTATGAAATGTCCACCGGGCGTCAGCCCTTCACCGGGAATACCTCCGCGGTAATCTTTGACGCCATTCTGAACCGCGCGCCCACCGCGCCGGTCCGGCTGAACCCCAATTTGCCGGCGGAGTTGGAGCGCATCATTAACAAGGCCCTGGAGAAGGACCGCGAGTTGCGCTACCAGGTGGCATCGGAAATGCGCGGCGATCTGAAGCGGCTGAAGCGCGAGATTGATTCGGGCAAGAGTTCGTCTTTCAACCTGTCAACTCCGAGTGTTCCAACTCCACCGGGCTCGACCCCTTCGGGGCCTGTTGCTGTGGCGACACCACCGCCCTCGTCTTCGGCAATGCAGCCGGCATCGACGAGCTCGGTTTCATCTCCTGCAGTTGCGGCACCCGTGGGCCGGAAGAAGTGGTACATCGCGGCGGCGGCAGTAGTGGTGGCGGTAGCCGCTGTCGGTGGCTTTTTCTACACCCGTAGTGCGCGAGCATTGACGGAAAAAGACTCCATCCTGCTCACTGATTTCGTCAACACCACTGGTGATGCGGTTTTCGATGGCACGCTGAAACAGGCATTGGCGGTGCAACTCGAGCAGTCACCTTACCTGAACGTGTTTCCCCAGGAGCGGGTGCGGGACACGCTGAAGTTTATGGGGCGTTCGCCGGATGAACGGCTCACCCCCGACCTGGCGCGCGATGTCTGCCAGCGCGAAGGAATCAAGGCGGTCCTGAATGGAGCCATCAGCAGCATCGGAACCCAGTATGTGGTGGATGTGAATGCGGTGAACTGCCAGACGGGTGACAGCCTGGCGCACGAACAAGTGCCGGCCGACAAGAAAGAGCAAGTACTGGCAGCGGTGGGCAAGGCGGCCTCAAGCCTGCGCAGCAAACTGGGAGAGTCGCTGGCTTCGGTGCAAAAGTTCGACGCGCCGGTGGAAGAGGCCACGACTTCCTCGCTGGAAGCGCTCAAGGCGTTCAGTTTGGGAGAAGGGGAGCGGGCCAAGGGAAGTGAGTTGGGTGCCATTCCATTTTATAAACGTGCCATCGAACTTGACCCCAACTTCGCCGTGGCCTACGCCCGCGTGGGTCAGTCCTACGCCAACAGCGGACAGGTTGACCTGGCCATACAAAATACCAAGCAGGCCTTCGAGCGCCGGGAGCGCACCAGCGAACCCGAGAAACTTTATATTTCGACGCACTACTACGACATCGTCACCGGGGAAGCGGACAAGGCGATCGAGGCCTATCAGTTGTGGAAGCGGACCTATCCCCGCGACTCGATTCCAACCAATAATCTGGCCTCCAGTTATGCTGCCGTGGGTAAGTTAGACCAAGCCCTGGTGGAGGCCCAGGAAACCATGCGCCTCGCCCCTAATGAGGCTCTGAGCTTCCAAAACGTGGGCGGGGACTATCTGGGACTGAACCGCTTTGCCGAAGCCAAGGCGGTGCGGGAAAAGCAGGTCGCGGCCAACCTGGACGCGGTTGCCGACCATGCGGATTTGTACGTCATCGCTTTTTTTGAAGGCGACACGGCAGCTATGCAGCGCCAGGTGGACTGGGCCAAAGGCAAGCCGGACGAATACGACATGCTGCAGGTGGTCGCCGATGCGCAGGCTTCGGCCGGCAAGCTGCGCCAGGCGAGAGAAACCTACAGCCAGGCAATTGAAGTGGCGCGCCGGGGAAAGGTCGATGAAATCGTCGCCCGAACCACGGTTCTGCACGCCTGGACCGAGGCGCTGATGGGGAACACCGCCGAGGCCCGAAGCCAGGCAATGGCGGCAATGACGGTAAGCCGCAACCGGCCAACGCTGGTGTTATCGGGCATTGTGCTGGCTTTGGCGGGTGACATTCCCCAAGCCACTGCGATCGCGGATGAACTGGGCAAGAGCAATCCCACCCACACCTACATCAACAACATCTACCTGCCGACGATTCGAGCCGAGATCGAGAGCAACCGCGGCAATCCAGCCAAGGCGATCGAATTGCTCCGGGTGGTGTCACCATACGAATTCGGCTGGGCGGGGCGGACATGGCCCAATTACGTTCGTGGACAGGCCTACCTCAAAGCGCGGCAAGGACCGGAAGCGGCGGCCGAGTTTCAGAAAATTATTGACCATCGCGGAATTTGCCAGACGGCACCGGAGTGCACCCTTGCCCGTCTCCAGCTGGGCCGCGCCCGGACGCTCTCCGGCGACACTGCCGGCGCTCGCGCCGCCTACCAGGATTTCCTGGCGCTGTGGAAAGATGCTGACCCGGATGTCCCCATCCTGAAAGAAGCCAAAGCAGAGTACGCAAAGCTGCAGTAAATGGCGGCGCGAGCGTCCCGCTCCTGCGGGGAGCTACCTTTAGCCGTTGGCCCCACGTGGTTTGTGCGCTCCGAAAACACGCGGGCGAGGGCGCCCGCGCCACATCGAACTACATGAGCACGAGCGTCGACCCTCGCGCCTACATGTCTTTGATATGCGTGGCGATGTACCACTTGTTGCCGAAGGGGTCGATCACGCCACCGCTGCGATCACCATAAGGTTGGTCCTGGGGCTCCGAGATTGATGTCGCGCCCGCACTGAGAGCACGTTTGTACAACGCGTCGCAGTCTTCCACGTATAGGTAGAACATCGTCGGCATGGGTTGGTAGGGCCCCTGAGCCTCGCCCATTTCCATGTGCGCGTTGCCGATTTTCAGGGTGACGTGATGGATCACGCCGTCCGGCGTGGTGTGCCGGCCAAGGTCTTCCGCTCCGAAGGCAAGCTTCAAGAAATTGATCACGGGCTCGGCGCGCAGCGGATGCAGATACGGTTGCAGCGTGGGTGCTCCCTCCGATCTGTAGCTCTCGCCCTTGTAGGTTGCTATGTACCAGGAGTTTCCGGCGGCATCCTTCACCGCTGCGGAACGTTCCCCATAGAACTGGTCCTTAGGTTCGTCGATGGAAGTGCCGCCCGCCTCCAACGCGCGAGCATAGGTGGCGTCGCAATCGGGAACGTAGATGTGGAAGGCACTGGGCAGGGGCGTGCCGCGCCACTTCATTCCCGCCCCGCCCCCGCCCACCATCAGCATGGAATCTCCGATCCGTACTTCGCAGTGCACACCACCCTCGGAGCCGGGTCCGCTGCGGAATGTTTCCTCCGCTCCGAAAGTTTTCGCCATGAATTCGATCAGGGCGTCGGCATCCTGCGCCACCAGGTACGTGGTCAAGGTGGAATAGCCTTTAGGAATCGGGTCAACCGCAGGCTTCTTCTTTTCCTCGCCCTTCATCATCTCCCGGAAGCGGCGGTGCATTTCCTCGACGGACATTTCTTCCGTGACCGTAAACACGTTCCACGGGTATCCGAAGGGGTCGATGAGATTCGCATCACGCTTTCCGTAGAACTGGTCGGCGATTGGGCGTTGCAGCTTCGCGCCGGCGGCGATGGCGTGCCCGGCGAAGGCGTCCACGTCAGGAACCTGGATCGCAATGGCTACTGGCGAGTTGCCCGTGGTCTCCGGGCTGTAGCGTCCGCCCTCGGGCCACTCTTCCGCCAGCATGAGGAGCGAATCGCCAATCCTGATTTCGGCGTGGGCGATACTCCCTCCAATCTCGAAACGGAAAGTCTCTTTCGCTCCGAAAGCATTCTCGTAAAACTCGATCGCTTTCGCCACGTTTTTGAAGCTCATGCGGGGGGATGCAACAATTCGAACGGAAGCAGCAGTTTCTGTCATGGTGGCCATGGATGATTTCCTTTGCAAATCGGATTTGAGGCGGGCCTTGAAATCTTCGCTCGGAAGGCGGCGCAGCTCGGCGGCTACGCGCAGCAGCGGCAACAACTCGGGATCTTCCGTGTGAAGCTTCGCCTTCGGAGCCGCTAGAAGCTGGGTCACGGCCTGGTCAAGCTGTTCTATCATTGCTTTGTTCGGCGATTTGTTGGGCAGAGAGCGCTTAGGCATGGGCACCCTCCAGACGGGACCGCAGGTTCTGCAAGGCGCGGAACTGCAGCTGCTTCACGGCACCCTCGCTGCGTCCCAGGGCTTGCGCGATTTCACGAATACTCTTCTCTTCGGCGAAACGCATTCCAATCACGCGGCGTTGATCGGCGGGCAGTTGGTCCACCAGGCGAAAGAGCCGCGCAGACTGGTCAGCTTCCTCAAGCTTGGGCCGAGCACCCAGATCGGGGACGTCGGCCAAGCCGTCCTGGCCAGTGATTTCTCTCGTCCTGCGTTTTGACCGGTCCAGAATCATGTTGGCAGCAATCCGCAGTAGCCAGCCGGCGAAGGGCACGCCGCGCCACTCGAAACTTTGAATGCCGGCCAGGGCCTTGTGGAAGACATCTGAAGTCAGGTCCTGGGCGGCATCGCGATCGCCCACGCGTCTGGCGACGTAGGCATAGACGCGCGCGAAATTCAGTTCGTACAATTCGGCGAAGCGGCCGGGGTCCTTTTGGGCGGCTTCGACCAACAGGCGTTCGTCTCCCTGCAAGCCGGAGATCTTCTCCCGGGAGCCCTTTGCTGGTCGCCTGACGGCCATCGCGCCTCTAACTATATAAACTTTTGGGGAGGAAAAAGGTTACGGGTGAAAATCCAGTACCTGGCATGCCTTGCTGCGAAAAAACTCTACTGGAAAGGTCGCAAAGTGATCCGCAAAGGACGCCGGGAAGAGGTGCCCCAGCATGAAATTCCACCTACCGCGCGTGTTAGAATCTGCTCACTTGCGTGTGACTGCGAGAACCCAGGTTGATTGAACTCGCACCCTCGATTTTGGCGGCTGACTTCGCCCACCTGGCGGACCAGGTTGCTGACGCCACGGCTGGCGGGGGCGCGGTTGTCCATTTGGACATTATGGATGGCCATTTCGTGCCCAACCTCACTATGGGGCCACCGCTGGTGAGGTCGCTACGCAAGGCGACGGATTTGCCGCTCGATTGCCATCTGATGATCGAGAACGCCGACCAGTTCATCCCTGAGTTTTGCGAGGCTGGGGCCAACTGGATTTCGGTGCATCAGGAGGCCTGCGTGCACCTGGATCGCACCCTGCATCTGATCAAGGACCATGGTTGCCGGGCAGGTGTAGTGATCAACCCGGCGACGCCGGTTGAAACCTTGAGTGAAGTCCTTGAGTTGGCGGACTATATACTGGTGATGTCCGTGAACCCAGGATTCGGGGCGCAGAAATTCATCCCCGGAGCGGTCCATAAGATCCGCCGGCTGGCCCGGCTCAGGGCGCAGCGTGGACTGGGCTATCGTATTGAGGTGGATGGCGGTATTGACCTCGGCACGGTGGCTGAAGTGGTGCGGGCGGGAGCTGAAATTCTGGTCGCGGGCAACGCCATCTTCGGTAAAGGCGATCCAAAGGTTAATGCACGAGAGCTGTTGAAGACTGCGGTGGAGGCCACGCTGCAGAAAGTCTAAGGGCAGTCGTCAGTCTTCGGTCGTCAGTCGGCAGCAGAACCTGTTTTTCCTGACGACTGACGGGCGATGACTGACGACTGTTTTCCCGAGGTTCCCCTATGTCGCGTCATATTCCGGTCATTATTTTGCTGGGCGTGCTGGCGTTCGCCGTCGGCTGCACCAATAAGAAGGTCAATAATCCGTTGGCGAATGTGGGCTCCAAGCAGCCCGACAAGGTCCTGTTCGATCGGGCCATGGACGCGATGAAGCACAATCGCTTCGATGTGGCGCGGATCACCCTGCAAACCCTGATCAACACTTATCCGGATTCGGAATACATCGCTCGCGCCAAACTGGCGGTGGCGGATTCCTGGTACGCCGAAGGCGGAGGAACAGCGCTGGCGCAGGCGGAAATCGAGTACAAGGACTTTGAGACTTTCTTTCCCAATATGCCAGAAGCAGCCGAAGCGCAGCTAAAGATTGCTAACATCCACTATCAGCAGATGGAGAAGCCGGACCGCGACTACACCCATGCCATGCGGGCGGAAGAAGAATACCGGCAGTTGATCCTGCAATACCCGGACAACAAGAAAGTAGTGGCCGAGGGCAAGCAGCGTCTGCTGGAAGTTCAGGAAGTGATCGCGGAGCGCGAATACCGGGTAGGGCGCTTCTATTTTCTCCGCCAGTCCTATCCCGCATCGATCGCGCGGCTGCGCACCCTGATGGACAAGTATCCTCTGTACAGCAAAGCGGATGAGGCCCTGTATCTTCTGGGGCAAGCCTATGAAGGTGAGATTGCGATGCTGCGGTCGCGGCCGGGCAACGAGGTGTACAAGGCGCGGATGATCGAGGACTTTACCAAGAATGCGGCGGACGCCTACTCCCGCATTCTGACGCGGTATCCGCTTATGGACCGGACGGTGGACGCCAAAGCCCGGCTGGAGGCTCTGCATCAACCAGTGCCCCGGCCGACAAAAGCGGCGCTGGCACAAAACAAAGCGGAAGAAGAGAGCCGCCGGGAAGCCAGCACGGTTTCCAGGCTGATGGGAAATTTCCAGAAGCACCCGGATGTGGCTCAGGCTGCGAGAGTCGGCGAACCTCCGTTGGTGGATCCGCAGGTGGTCAGTGCAACGTCAGTGGTGCAGGAAGCGACGCGTGCCATGATGGGCGGCGCAGCCGCAGGAGGCAAGAACTCGGTTGCAATTGAAACCGTGGGCAAGGGGGCCTTGGCGCCAGACCAGCCAGCTCCGCGTTCGGACACGCCGGTGCCGGAGACGGCGGTTACCCCAGCGGACAACCCCGCACCCGCCGCCGACTCCAATGAACTGAAACCCAACGTGGCCGCCGACCCCAACGAACTCAAGCCGAACGTCGACAACAGCGCCCAGACTGCGCCGCCCCCGACCCAGGTCAACGAGATCGATCCTGGGACGAACGGGCAAGCCGTGGGAGCGAATGGCAATGCGGCCGCTGGAGCCTCAGCCACCGCAGACGATAAGGACATTGAGGCAGCGACGTCCTCCAGCAAGCACAAGAAAAAGAAGGGCCTGCACAAGGTTATTCCCTTCTAGATACGCCGCAGGTTAGCTTGGGCGCACTGTACCGGAAGGGATGGTGGCTCTCGGATGCAAGCCGAGGGCCGTTGTTCCCACTCGTCACTGACCAGTGGTAACCTGCTTACTGTCTTCTTGTCATTGACTTACGATCCAGCACCAATTAACTTCAGGCTGTCTCCCCCTCACCAAAGGAAATCCCTTGGCGCGAAGAATACTGCTTGCCGACGACAGCGTGACCGCCCAAAACATGGGCCGGCGCATCCTTACGGATGCGGGCTACGAAGTCGTCACCGTCAATAACGGCTCGGCAGCGCTTAAGAAGATTGCGGAAAACAAGCCGGACATAATTGTCCTGGACGTCTATATGCCGGGCTACGGCGGCCTCGAAGTCTGCCAGCGGGTGAAAGAGGCTGCGGAGACGGCGCGTATTCCGGTGTTGCTGACCGTGGGCAAGCTGGAGCCCTTCCGGCCAGATGAAGCGCGGCGGGTGGGCGCTGATGCTTTCATCATCAAGCCCTTTGAAGCCACCGAACTTCTCACCGCACTGACCAAGCTCGAAGACAAGATTGTGGCGGCGCCTCAGCCTCAAAAGTCCGGTCGCTTTGCCAAGGCGCTGGCGGCAGTCGAGGGGGCCGATTTCGGGGACAAGGAAACCGGCTGGAAAAATCGCCTCACCATCCCCGGCCCGAACGCAAGATCCAAGCAAGGGGAAACAGACGCGCCGCCGGAAGTAGTTGCCGGCCCCTGCCGCGATTTCGCACGCAGCGAAGCCGGCAGACCCGCGGAGCCGAAGCAGGAGTTTGAGCGTCCGATTCCAGCCGGCCTGCCGGCTGACATCACGCCAGAGGAAATCGCCGCCATCACGGCGGCAGCAGCGTCGTTCGATGGTAAGGCCGGACATCCAATCGTCATCGCCGAGGGGGCCGCCTCGGACTCCGTGGCCAGCATGCAGGCAGCATCCGCGGAAAGCGCCGTCGTCCAGCCCAGCGAGCCCGAGCCACCCGCTGCAACCCTGGCTTCCGCGACAGAGTTGGAACAGGCACCTCCGGCGGAAGTCGCCGCCGAGCCCGCCCCAGTGGCGGCTGAAGCCGTTACCGAAGCGGTCGCCAGCGACGAAGCCGCGAAGGTGGAAGATCATGTTGCCGCCGCCGAATTGCCCGCGGCCGTGGCTGAGACTGAAACCACGCCTCAAGCGGCCTCTGTGGCACAGGTGACTGAGAGCGGGACACCTTTGAGCAGAGATGCCGAGGTCATGGCTGCGATTGCATCTTTAGCGCCCTCCAATGGCCAAGGCAGCGAGAGCATGCAGCCGGCGTCAGGGAACGAAACCGGTCAAGAAGTTGCTGTCGGCGCTACTTCCGCGGTGGCTGCCGAAGCCGCCATCACCGGACCGCGATGGATTGCGGAGTCGATCGCCGTCGCCGTGGAGGAATCTGCGGCCACGCTGGAACAGGAGATGGAACAGGCCTCGGCGGCCAGAACGGCGGCTGAATCCGCCGCCATCGTTGCTGCGACGGCGGCTGAGATTCCCACTCCAACTCCGGCGGTCGAAACCGTCGAGCCGGCAATCGCCGATGCAGTGAGCGTCACCGAGGCAGTGGCCTCCGCGGAACCGGTCCCGGCTTCGATGGCTGTCGAGACCAGCAGTGCCGAATCTTCGGCGGGTCAGGAAATCGCTCAAGCCATTGCTCAAGAACCAGAGCCGACGGTGGCGAAGGAAGAATCCGCATACGCAGCCGCGGCGGCAGCAGGTTCCAGCTCGGAACGCGTGCCCCAGGCGGAAGCGGTGTCTTCAACGACGGTTGCGCCAGAAATTTCAGAGAGTGCGCCCGCTGCCAGCGTGGAAGTGGTGCCGCAACGCGAGGCGGAACTGGCCGCCGCCTGGCAGAACTGGAAGCAGATACGCGAATCATTCGTCAGCGCGCCGCCTCCCGAACTCGTGGCGGAGGCTCCGGCAGCCGAAGCCAGCGCGCCGGAGAGCGTGCCTCAGGAAGAGCCGAGCGCGCCCGCCCCGCTTGCAGAACAGATTGCAGAAACGGAGCCAGAGACTCCCGAGGTGGAAGCGGCCCCCGCTGAGGCGCCGGGAGAGTCCACCGCGATCGCGAGCATCGTCGATACCATGTTGGCCGAGTTGAGGCCCAAATTGGTGGAAGAAATCGCCAAGAAGATGAGCTCGGAAAAGAAAGACAAAGAAAAAGAGAAAGAAAAAAAGAAGAAAAAGTAATCCCGCCCGTAACTTCCCAGTTCAAAGCTGTCCGTCGGTGGTGAGACGTATTCGCCGACGGTGTACAATGCCGGGGTTGAGGTTAACGGCCTCCGCCTGCGCCGGTCATTCCCCTCTGGTTGTCTTGGCGAGTCAAACACGTCTGACCTCCCGCTGGTCATGAAAAACCGCGAATCTTTCGCTGCCATACCGCGCCCCAGCAGACTTGGGAATGGACGCTTTCTATGCTTGCCCGCTGTGTGCCTGTTGCTCACGGCCAGCGCGCTAGCCCAGGTAACCGGCGGCCGCTTCAACTACCCGGATCCCAACGCGACTAAGACCCCCACTTACAGCACTCATGGCGCTGTTCTTCTCCTGACCGTGACCCGTTCTCCCAAAGGTCAACTGGACCGTCAGGCTGTGGTAAAGCTGCTCAACCGGAATACAGGAATCATCGTCTGGCAAACTACAACCGATCGTGGCGAGGCGGCGTTCGGCGACCTGGAGGTAGCACCCTACGACGTCGAAGTAAGTGCGGTGGGATATCTTACGACGCGCAAAGAAGTCAAGGTACAGGCTTCGCTTATTACTTACCATGAGGAGGTCGCGCTCGAGCGAGATCCGTCCAGCATTGATATAGAGGCAACCAATACTACGCAATTGCCGAAGAAAGCCCGCAAGGCAATCCTTCGCGGCGTTGCGGCCCTCAAGTCCGCAAATTACAAGGAAGCCGAAAAGCAACTGAAGACTGCGGTAACCGCAGCCCCCAATAGTGTTGACGCTAATTTCCTGTCAGGCTATCTGGCTTTTGAGCAGAAGCGCTTCGACGCGGCCAGAGACTATCTGCGCAGGGCTTTTAGTCTCGATCCTCACAACGTGCAAGCCGCCATTTTACTGGGCCGGATAGGCTTGCAGCAGGGGGACTACAACGCGGCGAAAACGGCCCTGGAGCAGGCGGTCGCAATCGATACCCAAGATTGGATGCCACATTATCAGCTGGCTGAAACTTATCTGAAGCAACGGGAGTTCGAGAAAGCCAGAGAGCAGGCCCAGGCTGCCATTGCCTGCAACCAGGTGGCGAGCACCCCGGCCCAGTTGGTGCTCGGCGAGGCACTCTCCAATCTGGGTCGCACCGAAGAGGCAATTCAGGCTTTTGAGACGTTCCTGCAAAAGGACCCTGATAGCCCGGTGGCGGCACAGGTTCGCGACTTCATTCCGCGACTCTCACGGCTGGCTGTTGAGCGGGCTGCTGGGGGGCAAGGCACACCGGTGGCGGGACCGGTGGTGGCTCCCGATGCCCAACTGGCCGGCGCCCAACCGAAGTTTGCCGTGATGGACTGGCAACCGCCCGGCGTCGATGACTCCAAACCCGTGGTAGCTGCGGGAGTGGCCTGCCCTACCGAGATGGTGATCAACCTCGCAGGCCAGCGGGTAAAACAGCTGGCTGACGACGTGGCGCGATTTGCCGCCATCGAAGACCTGGTGCACGAAAGGCTCGACGCGGTCGGTTATCCCATCACCCGGGAAACACGCAAATTTAACTACGTGGTTTCGATCACGGACACCCCGCCCAACGGTTTGGAATTGAGTGAATATCGCAGCGAGCATTCGGGCCCGCCTGAGTTCCCGGACAAAATCGCCAGCAGTGGGTTTATTTCCCTGGCACTCGTTTTTCATCCTGCCATGCGGGACGAGTTTCAGATGACCTGCGAAGGCCTTGGAGATTGGCACGGGCAGACAACGTGGCTGATTTATCTCCGGCAGCGCACGGATCGCCCCAACCGTCTTCACTCTTATGTGCTGAATGGCAAAGCCTACCCGGTCGGCTTGAAGGGGCGCGCGTGGATCAAGACTGATACCTTTCAAATTGTTCGCATGGAATCGGACCTGGTCAGCCCTGCTCCGGCGATCCAGTTGACCAGTGAGCATCAGATCGTCGAGTACGGTCCAATAATGTTCGCAAAAAAGAACGAGGAACTCTGGCTGCCCCAGAGCGCACAGCTCTATTTTGAATTCCGCAAACGGCGGTATTTCCGCCGCCACAGTTTCGATCACTTCATGTTGTTTTCGGTCGATTCGGCAGAAAAGCGGAATGAGCCCAAGGAGCCATCGCAGAACCCCGTGCCGGTTCCCAACTGAACTCCTGTACAACAGAGCCGCCGATCCTGAACACAAACAGGGCCCTCGCGTCGATTGAAGAAATGCCACATCGTCAGACACTAGTCTCTGGGAGTGCAGTCCTGTGAGTGTAGTGGCTGTTTACAACAGTCTCTGGCCCCCCATCAGCAAGATACGATTTGCACTACGAAACCAGCCGTGGCCCGCAATTCTGTTCTTGGTTGACCTCTCCAACGAGCGCGTGGCCTCGCGAATTCATCGGAATTTAACCCTGTAGCAATACAGCGGTAAGAATTCTCCCATAGCCTGCATGCATACCACCCGCAGGCACTTCAAGAACCAACTTTTTCGGAAAATTCCGTGAAGGAGCTAGTATGCACTTTACAAAATCGCTAACTCTCACCCTGGCCGTCGCACTCGCGGCTCCAGTCGCATTCGGGCAGCTGGGTATCGGCCCGATTCGGCATTCTGTGCCCTCCGCCAATCAGCAAGTGGACACACCCGACACTGTGATTGCGCAAGGCTTTCGGCTGAAGCAACTGGCAGCGGGCGTTGACCCGCTGGAAAACCCCTCCGCTAAGATCACGCAGTTCGGTTTGTTAGCGGATGGCACTCGGACCGAGCCGGATCAGAACCTCTATCTTCTGTCGAGCAATCCCGGCGGACCAACCCCCGGCTACAACTACGGAAATCACTTCCTCTTCCAGGGCCATGAAAATGCCGGCGACCTCGCGTACGTCACCCGCATAAACCTCGACGTGAAAGATCCCGCTCACCGCATAACTCTGCTCACTCCCGAGGGGGCCGACGGCTTGACTCATTTCAACTCGGTTGATGGCTCCACCTACGATCCGTTCACGAACACCCTGCTTTTCACACAGGAAGCCGGGACCGGCGGCGGAGTCTTTCAGATCACCGCTACCTGGCCTCCCGTGGTCACCTCTCTGGATGGCATTCTGGGTAAGGCGGGGTACGAGGGCATTCATCCCGATGACCGGGGCAACCTGCTGATTATCGAGGACTCCGGTGGCAGCACCGTCAATGTCGACCCGAACGATCCTGCCAGTCCCAAGACGGCCAAGCAGCCCAACTCGTTTGTCTACCGCTTCCTGCCATACGACAGGAAGGACCTGACCCAGGGCGGCAAACTACAGGCTCTGCAAGTATCGATCCATGGCCAACCCGTGATCTTCCACGCGGACGATCCCGTGGGTGACGTGTTCGCGCCGCAACAAGTGGACCTGCACAAGCCGGGCACGTCCCATCACGTGACCTGGGTTACGATTCACGACACCGCAGTGGACGGTACAGATGCCTTCGATGCCAATGCCGCCGCCAAGGCAGCCCTCGCCACTCCTTTCAAGCGTCCAGAGAACGCGCAATTCCTGCCCGGCTCCGGGTTCCGCACCTTCTTCTTCTGTCCGACGGGCGACACCGACGCAACTGCGGGCGCCGTCCCTGCCCTGGCTGCGCGCGGGTCATGGGGTTCAATCTTCCGCGTCGATCTGAGCCGGAACCGCAACTCTGGCACCATCTCCATGTTCGTGCTGGGCGATGCGGACCACGCCTCGTTTGACAACCTGACCTTCGCGGACCCCAATACGCTGCTGGCCACCGAGGATCGCGGCGACCTTCTGCACGGACAACTGAACCAGCTCGATTCGGTGTGGGCGTTTACGGTGAGCGGATTCAAGTCCGCCAAGCGCTTCGTAGCTTTGGGACGAGATGCGACCTCGGTGGCGGGCGGTGAGGACAACGAACCCACCGGCCTGCACGTATCCAATGGCAACGAGTTGACGTTAGGTCAGCCGGGCACCTTTCTGAACCTGCTGTTTGCCCGCGGCTTCCTGACCCGTCAGCACGGCGACAACGTGGTTTGGGAGATCGTGAAAACGGACGACTAGCTCCCTGTTCCAAAAACCACTGGAAACGAAGGCATGCCCCACTCAGTAATTCCTGGGTGGGGCACAATTTGAGTACGAGTGCGCATGGCATCTTGTTGCGAACTTGTTAGGTGATCGATCTCACCCGGTTGGGCTTTGTGCCTGGAAGAGCATCGCCCACATGTTACCCAGTCACATGCGGGCGATGGTGAGTCGAATCGCGTCCCCAGCGCCGCTAAGGTTGGCAAGCCGCATCTCGGAATACTTTCGGGATAGAAGCACACCGGGCGCGCTGGCGCGAAAAGCGGCCAGAACTGCTTCCTTTACGCTTTGTGGCGTGGACTTGCTGTTATTGGGC
>JAIQFF010000273.1 GCA_020073395.1 Terriglobia bacterium | reverse complement strand
GGGGTATCGGGACATACCCAAACCCCAGGCTGGTGTAGTTCCGTGGAAGAAATCTCTCGCCTGACACCTTTAAAGAAGGTGTAGTTCCGTGGAAAAACCCGGCGCAGAGCCTTTCAAGGTTGCGGTCCCTCGACGAAGTGTAGTTCCGTGGCAGTTTTTAGGGCTATGCCTTTCGGCGGACAACACCGCAAGCTCCTCCAGGACACTTGCCAGCAAACGTGGGACGGCTCTTCAGTCGGGTGTAGCCGCGTGGAAACGTGGTGTAGGTCACTGGAAATCTGGTGTAGGTCCGTGGAAATTTAGTGTAGGAGCGTGGAAGCGGTGGTGTAGGAGCGTGGAAGCGAAGGTGAAGGTCCGTGGCAGGAATGGTGTAGTTCCGTGGAACAGATTTAGGGTTAAGTGCCGTATGATCAACGGTTTCGCAAATGCTATAGTTTTTTAGATTTGTCTCATAGTATATTCACAGCAACATCAACGCCTATACACGGAATGCACATGACATGAATGAGGCACAAAACGACGCACAGACCATCCTCCCTGTTGTTGTTGAAGAGATCGATGTCGTTCGCGTCGAAAAGAGCCTCCATTCCCTGGGGTTCTTCGCATCCACGGCCAACCGTGAAATCTCTCGCACCATCGTCCAAATCCTGCGGCGGCCTGACGGTCAAAGAATCCATGCGAAAGCGGTCATAGAGGGTATTCCCAGTCTTGGACTTCCTACCACCGCCGACCGTGACAAATACATGGCCTTCATGAAGTTTGCTCAGGACCAGATGGAACTCCAGGGTCGATTGTCGAACCCAATACATTTCAGTGGCGCCGACATGATCAAGCTCTTACGCTTGCGAAAAGGCGGCTTCCACTATGACGAGATAAACGATTGGTGCAAACGAATGGTGGCCACCACAATCATGTCGGAGTCCTCGATCTTCATGGCCGACCGGCGCCAATATGCTACCGACACGTTCCACGTCTTTGACCGCGTGGTGCTTGTGGGCGAGGAACTGCATGACGGAACCCGGTCCGAGTTTTACCGTGTTCACCTGTCGCAGTGGCAGCTCACCAATCTCAATCAGGGATACTTGTTACCCCTCGACTTCAACGCCTATCTGAAACTGAAGCGAGACATCGCGAAGGCGCTATTCGGACACCTCAGCGTGTGGTTTTACGCCAGCCGTGGACAATCGGTCGAAAAGAAGTACCCCGACCTTTGCCAACTTCTGAACGTGCGGGCCTACCCACATCTCTCCAAAGCCCGGGCCGTCCTGGAGCCATCCCTCGAGGAGCTTGTGAAGATCGGATACCTCTCAAGCTGGGAGCTGATCCGAACATCGCGTGGGGCCGACTTCAAACTCATGCTTTCCCCTGGAAAACGGCTTTTATCCCTCCCCAATTTCTCCAGTGTTGTGAACCCGGAAGCGCGAGCAGCTTTAGAAGCTCGCTTGCCGGGCTGGGTTGGCGAGCTGGTGGAGAGAGGCGTAGCTGATCGGAAGGCGAGGCAACTGGCGCTTGACATTCCCGATGACCAAGCCGTTTCCGATCAGATCGAATATGCGGATTACCTCATCCAGCAAGATCGGCGAGCTCGAGGAAAGATCTCGAATCCGGCGGGTTTTTTTATTTGGGCGATCGAAAACAATCTCTCCGTGCCGACCGAGTTTGAAACCTCCCGGAAGAGGCGTTTGCGGGAGGCGCAACGACAAGCTGATGGTGAACAACGCGCCAAGGCCCTGCAACTGGAGAGCGACTACGATGAATTCTGTCAGAGGCAAATTCAAAAGGAGATCGAATCCCACTATCCAGCAGATCTTCTGGAAAGCGCACTACGCGATCATATGAAAGCGATTAAGCGCGAGCAACCCGAATGGTTTGGCAGGGTTCCAGAGATCATGCGCCGAGAAGTTGCGCTTGGACGCCTCAAATCGGCGATCCTCGACGACCTCGATCTGCCTGGTTTTGAGCGTTGGGCCAAGCTAAATCAGCAACAGAAGCTCTTTTGATTCAGAAGCTTTTCGCGCGAAAAGCCCCTTCCAGCAATCTACACCGTTCTCCCACCTGGCACTTCTCCAAACTGTCCCGGCCTTCGACCTAAGGTAAGGCTCGACGAGTCCTCGACGGGAAAGCGACCAACCGCTGGTCGCTGAGTTACGCGGCCTTCCTTTTGTGGTGTAGCTCCATGGCAATATCGCGAGCAGCGCCCGCCGGCGTCGAGCGGGTCAAATTCATTTGTGTGCAAGTGCAGATCGATCATAAGAAATCAGCCCCAGATTTTCGAGTGCGGCCCAGATTCTCTCCAGGCTGTCCCCGGGTGTTTCGGTAGACGAGTCGATTTGGACCTCAGGATCCAGCGGCGGCTCGTAGGGATCGGAGACGCCGGTGAATTGCTCGATCTCGCCTGCCAGGGCCTTCTTGTACAACCCCTTCACGTCGCGGCCAGCCAGCACTTCCACCGGGCAGTGGACGTAAACCTCGACGAAATTCGGGATGCGCCTCCGCACTTCCTCGCGGACGGCGCGATAGGGCGAAATCGCCGCCACGATGGCAATCACTCCATTACGCGACAGCAACTCGCAGACGAAACCGATTCGACGGATGTTCTCGTCGCGGTCTTCTTTACTGAAACCCAGGCCCTTGGAAAGATGCGTGCGCACGACGTCGCCATCCAGAACCTCGACTTTCGCTCCTAACTTGCGGAGGTGCTGTTCCAGGAGAAGAGAGATGGTGCTCTTGCCGGCGCCGGACATACCGGTGAACCAGATGGTGCAACCCTTATGCATGCGTTTCTCGCAATATAGCAAGCATTCGGGAACCACCGGGGCAAGCCAACGACCAGGAGTCCCAGGAGTCCCCGGAAATGATCGAAGTTCTCGCGATGGCGGACGCCGAACTCATTAACATCTTGCGGATGCCGGTATCCATTCCCCAGTTCCAAGATAGCCGAAAAGAACGTGTAATTTTGGCTCGTTATGCCAACAATTCGGATTGCTTGTGAAAGATAACCCCCACTTTTTCAGCGGTTTAATAATTGGTGAAGGGATTGCTCCGCTGACCAAAGGGACGGATCTCGGACAAAATGAACAAGATAGTCCTTCTGATCGATAGCGATTTGGGGTTCGTATTTTGGCTGGGACGGACGTTGGCCGAAGTGGGCTATGAGGCTTTCCCGGCCAAGAGCGTTCCGGATGCTTTCAAGCTGCTAGACGAACTTCAGTTGCCGGTTAGCCTTTTGATCGTAAGGGATTCTTTGCCAGGCATAGCGGACCTCATCGCGGAGTTGCGGTACCTGCAAAACGATCTGAAGGTCATACTGACGGTCGAAGATGTGAACACCGAAATACCCCGGCACGCCGATGCACAATGTCTCAGACCCGATTCAATTGACAAGAGTTCCAAGTCGGGATGGATGCAACTGGTTCAGAAAGTCCTCTATGACAAACGCCTAACGATGGCGGCACCTGCTCAAAGATCCCGCTAACCTCCTCATCTCTGGTATTTCAGATAATCGGTAAGTGAGTATACTGATGGAAGCTTACTTACATGCCCGTCGACTTGAAACATCTCCGGAAAATTCAAAGCTCTTGCCGCAGATGGTGCTGGATCTGATAGCGCAACTGGATCGCGAGTCTTGCCGAGCGCCACAAGATCGAAGATCGAAGCCATACTGCGCGAGTTGCTGGACGACGGGCGGAACCGCAAGAGTGAGCAGCTATCCAGAAGAACGGTGGCTGGCAGCCGTTGGCGCGCGACCCCAAGCGCGAGTGCCTCGTGCATGATCTGACGGATTCAGCAAAGCCATGCGAGGCTTGTGCGCTGGACCTGTGGCCCATCGGGGAGAGTCGAGCGAGCGTTACGAATCATCCCGGCACCAGCCGATGGTGATCGAGGATGTATGCAAGAATACGCCTGCACCTGCACGGTGAAGACGGCCAAACCGCCACAGCCGATCGAAAAGAGCACCGCCGGAGCGAAT
>JAIQFF010000085.1 GCA_020073395.1 Terriglobia bacterium | reverse complement strand
TGAGCCAGCTGAGTTTTCTCAGCCTGTCGCCTCCCTGAAAGATGCTGTGGAAGATGTGCAGGACGGAAACCGATCTTTTGTGAGGAATTTTTCAAAATCGCAGAAATCAGGACTGAAGGAACTGACGGAAAAGTTGGACAAAGCGGATTCCGAGGTCACGAAGCAAAAGAAGGCCCTGGAGCGACGGCTGGGACTTCCCCAAGGCGACGAGGAAGGGGTTGCCAGCCTGGCGGACAAGATGGAAAAGGCCTTGGCAGAGTTGCAGGCCCAGCAGCTGAGTTTGGGGAAGGAGATGGGGATCCAGGTGCCGGCGCTGTGAAGGTTAGATGAGGCTGTGTGGTCGCGGGCGACTCGCCCGCGTCCACACGGTCTTTGCCGTCTCCCTGCCACCAAGTTCTACCTAGAACAGCGCTGTTGGGCGGCGTTTCCAGCTCTTGCCTTTTTCTTTGGCGATGTTTTCCATGTCATTGACGTAGGCTCCCGCCTGGGTCAGGACATGGTGCAGATCATTGCCCACGCTGATGAAGGTGAAACCCTTTTCCAGGAACTCGCCGACGCGAGCTGTGCCGAAGAGGAAGATGCCGAGAATGAGATTGTTCTTGCGGGCGTGATCGACCAGTTTTTGAGTGGCCGCGCCCAGCTCCGGCGAGGTGTACATGTGGGGGAATTCATACTTCTCGTAGAGTCCCATCGACATGCACAGATCGTTCTGGCCCAGGAACAGAATGTCCACGCCAGGGACAGCAGCGATTTCCGCAATATTATCGATGCACGAGGCAGTTTCCACCTGCAGTGCCACGATGCCGTTGTTGTTGAAATTGCCGGCATATCCCAGAAGTCCCGCCTTGTTCATACTGCGCTGCGGAAAATAAACCGAGCGTGTTCCCACCCGGGGATACTTGGTGCAGCTCACCGCCTGGCGCGCCTCTTCGGCGGTGTTGATGTAGGGGATGAGAACGCCGTCGGCGCCCATATCGAGGGCCTGCTGAATGCCGGGGCGATCGTCGTAGCCGCCGACGCGAACCATGGACTTGGCGCCGCCGTTGGAAATTCCGGAAAGCATGGCGGAAAGTTTCTCGTAGCCCATGGGACCGTGCTGGGTATCAACCAACAACCAGTCATAACCGCTGTGGGCAAGTTGCTCGGCCAGGGTGGGGCTGTGTGCGTTCAAGAACAGGCCCATCTTAGGCAAGCCTTCGCGCAGTTGTTTCTTGAAGTCGGCGCCACTGAGGGCGGCTTCGGACATGGCTGATTCCTCCTGAAAGTCGGGTGAAAGTTTCCTAGTGTAACCTACTGGACGGGAAACTGACGTGGCGTCGCTCAATCAACTATGACCCGCGGACATGCGCAGTTGGTCGTGTGGCGCGGGCGGCTTTGCCACCTGGAAGCCAAGGGCAGCGGGTAGGCGTTTCGCGAAGTACCCGGCTAATCGGAAACAGACCAAATCCTAAGAGTAGGAGTCAAAGGCCGGGCGGGGACCCCTTCGACTTCGCCCATGGCAGGTCCGCGCCACATGTTTAGACCGAAGCCTTTACAAACCTTTACGATCAGGCTCACAACCAATTCCTCCTTCCGCGCGTTCTCACCACTGCAGAGCAAATCGTCTGAGAGAGGTCCCAGTGAAGTTGAGTTTCGACCGTTTTGCGACTTTGAGCGCGATCGCAGCCCTGGCCTTCAGCCCAGCAATCGCGCAATCTACCGGCTCTGGGCAAGCGAACGGACAGCGGACGCCGATTTCACGGACCGACCAACCCGATTCCGTCACCACCAATTCGGCAGACCAGCCGCTGACCACGGTATCGGTTCGGGTCAAGGTGGTGAACGTGCTGGCCACGGTGCGTGACAAACACGGAAAGATTGCGAACGGCCTGACCAAAGATGATTTCACTCTGTCCGAGGATGGCCGTCCGCAAACCATCAAGTACTTCGCTCGTGAAACCGATCTCCCGCTCACGCTCGGGCTGCTGGTGGATACCAGCCTTAGTCAACGACGGGTGCTGGGTGAGGAACGCAGCGCCAGTGAAAGTTTTCTAGCGCAGATATTGCGTGAAGACCAGGACAAGGCCTTTGTCATTCACTTCGATCGCGAAGTGGAACTGCTGCAGGACCTCACTGCATCGCATGAAAAATTGCACTCCGCGCTGGAGTCGTTGGCAACGCCGCAGTTCACCCGCACCAGTAGTGGAGGCGGGGGCCCAGGGCCGGGCTCGGGACGTGGCTCCGGGCGGCATGGAGGCGGCACACTTCTCTATGACGCGGCCTATCTGGCTTCTGACGAGTTGATGGAGAAGCAGCCGGGCCGCAAGGCGCTGATCGTGCTCTCGGATGGCGTGGACATGGGCAGCAAGGAAAGTCTTGATGTGGCCATCGAGTCGGCCCAGCGGGCCAACACCATTGTCTATTCCATCTTGTTTAAAGATGACGACGCTTATGGAAACGGCGGAGGTTTCGGCCGCACCGGAATCAGCATCCCTGGGATGGGAGGGCCGGGAATGGGTCGCGGCGGCATGGGAGGCCCGGGCCGGGGCGGGCGCCGGTATCCGGAAGAGCACGCCGACGGCAAGAAGGTTCTGGAGCGTATGTCGAAGGAAACCGGTGGACGCCTGTTTCAGGTCTCAAAAAAGGAGCCAGTCGAACAAATCTATTCCCAGATTGAAGAAGAGCTGCGCAATCAATACAACCTTGGCTACACGCCCAATCGAGACAATGCCGCTGAGTCCGGATATCACAAGATCCAGGTAGCCACGAAGAAGAAGGATCTCGTCGTGCAGGCGAGAGATGGATACTACGGCGAGAAGTAACCCGAATCTCTCCCCCTGGAGCGATGAACCAGTTATCGGTTGCCAGTCGTCAGTTGCCAGTTTCTAGTCTTCAGACTGTTCTTTGCGTTCTTGGCGATCAAGAGCTTTTGACTGCAGGCAGGTGGTCGCCCGGATAGCCGCGCGCTCGCAACCCAACATCGTGTTATGCTACCGCTGCCGTTAACGTACACGGCCCAAAACAAATGCCAGCACATGTTCTCGGAATTGACGTGGGCACGGGCGGAACTCGCGCTCTGATTGTGGACGAGACCGGCCGCATCCTGGCGTCCGCCACCGAGGAGCACGCCCCGTTTGCGTCGCCTCAGATTGGCTGGGCGGAGCAGAACCCCGAAGACTGGTGGCGGGCCTGCGGGATCGCGGCGCGGAAAGCCCTGGCGGGCGCGGCATTGCGGCCGGATCAGATCGCCTGCGTCGGATTTTCCGGACAGATGCACGGGGCCGTGATGCTGGACGACGCGGACAAGGTCGTGCGGCCGGCGCTCATCTGGTGCGATGTGCGCACCGAAAAGCAATGCCGCGAACTCACTGACAAGATCGGCGCACAAAAACTTATCCGCCTCACCTGCAATCCTGCCCTGCCCAATTTCACATTGACCAAATTCCTGTGGGTGCGCGAGAACGAACCCCAGAACTGGAAGCGAGTCCGTTCCGTGATGCTGCCCAAGGACTATGTTCGATTCCGGCTTACCGGCGAGCGGGCCACTGACATGGCCGACGCCTCGGGCACACTGCTGCTGGATGTCGCGAACCGGCGCTGGTCCCAGGAGGTCATGCAGGCGGCCGGCATAGAAGAGTCGCTGCTGCCGCAGCTATTCGAGTCTCCCGACACTTGCGGAAAAATTTCTCCGAGCGGAGCCGTCGCCAGCGGTTTGCGCGCGGGTACACCCGTCGTGGCCGGCGCGGGAGATCAGGCGGCTGGCGCGGTAGGTATGGGAATTGCTGCGCCCGGCGCCGTGAGCGCGACCATCGGAACCTCCGGAGTCGTCTTCGCCGCCACCGACCGTCCATCTCTCGATGCCAGGGGAAGGCTGCACACTTTTTGTCATGCAGTTCCCGGGCGGTGGCACGTGATGGGGGTGACCCAGGCTGCCGGTCTTTCGCTGCGCTGGTTTCGTGACACGCTTGGCGCAGGCACAGTAGATGCGAACGACAAACGCGATCCCTATGAGCGTCTCACAGCCGAGGCTGCTGTGGTCGCGCCCGGGTCCGACGGTTTGTTGTGGGCCCCTTACCTGATGGGGGAACGCACCCCCCATCTCGATCCCAACGCGCGCGCCGCCTTGATTGGCCTGACCGCATCGCACACCCGCGGACACATAGTCCGCGCCATCCTCGAGGGTGTGGCTTTCAGTCTCCGCGACTCGTTCACGCTGTTCGCTGAGATGGGTGTGCCGGTAAAGAGCATTCGACTGGGTGGTGGCGGAGCGCGCTCGCCCTTGTGGCGCCAGATCCAGGCAGATGCGTATGGCCACGAAGTCGAGATTCTCGAAGCTGAGGAAGGCGCAGGCTACGGCGCAGCAATCCTCGCGGGAGTCGGAGCCGGCGTGTGGAGTTCGGTCGATGCCGCCTGCAACAAAGTTGTAAGAGTCGCTCAACGCGTAGCCCCGCAACGCGCGGTGGTTGAGCGCATGAACACGAGCTACGCCGCATATCGCCGGATGTACCCGGCAATTGCGTCAGTGTTGGGAACTGGCTAGAACGCAGCCCTGGAAGGACCGCTCTTCCACAGAGGAATCGAATCTTTTGCAGGTTCCCGATCTGGAGCAACCTACTCCGGCAATCTCTGCTCATTACTGATGCTGAACTCGGCCTCCACGCTCGGAGCCTCTGTTCCCGGTTGTCCCCCGCCGACGTATAGGCGATGAGCTCCGGCCGCGACGATTCGATCTCCGTTTGAGTTCACCCCACTCAGGTCGCGAGCATCCAGAGTGAATTGGACATGTTTTGTCTCACCGGCCCCGAGATGCACGCGCGTCATCCCGCGCAACGCATGAAGCGGAGCGCCGGAAGATTTTGGAAAACTCAAATAGAGCTGCACGACTTCGTCGCCCTCGCGCTGGCTCGCATTCTTCACCTCCGCATCAACGCTGAGCGAATCGCCTGCCTTTAACGTGGTCGCAGAGAGATTGAGATTGCTGTAGGCAAACTTCGAGTAACTCAGACCATAGCCGAAAGGATAGAGCGGCTGTCCTTCAAAGTAGCGGTAGGTCCGGTTCTTCATGGAATAGTCGTCAAAGGGTGGCAACTGCTCCACGCCTTTGTAAAACGTCACCGGCAACCGTCCTGCCGGATTATTCACTCCCGCCAGTGATTCGGCGATTGCGGTTCCACCCTCTTCGCCGGAGTACCATGCCTCGAGAATGGCATTGGCATTTTGGTTGGCCCAGTTTACCGAAAGCGCGCTGCCGTTCATGAGCACCACCACCAACGGCTTGCCCGTGCCTTTGACGGCCTTCAGCAGGTCTTCTTCTTCCTTTGGCAGGTCGAGCGAGGTGCGGTCTCCGCCGGAAAAACCGGGCACCGCCACTTCCATCTCTTCGCCTTCGAGGTCGGACGTGATCCCCACCACTGCGATGATCACGTCCGCCTGTTTGGCGGCTGCCACCGCATCTCCGACCGGGTCCGGGCTGAGCTGGCGCCAAACCAGTTTCACGCCGCGCGCGCGGCCCTGAAAGTACTCGATCTTGAGAGCATACCGGCGACCCTTCTCCAGTGCGACGTCCGCGACCATCGGCCGCGAATCATGGCTCTTCTGGTCGTCAACAATCATCTTGCCGTCCAGCCACAAACGATCAATGCTCCCGTCCAGGCCCAGACGATATGTTCCGGATGCGGCTGCCGTAAGAAAACCGGTCCAGCGCACCGCGAAAATATCAGTCTTTGAGGTCGTGCCTGGGGCAAAGGCGAAGTTCACATCCTTGTCCACCCGGACCTGCGCGGGCGCGCCCTTGAAAGCGGGATCCGAAAAATACTCAGCCTTGAGCCCCGGCTTCCCATCAGGCGTGGATAGCGCCGACGCGGACACCGGCGTGTACTCCAGCAGGAAGCTGGTACCGGGCGTGAACGTTACATTGGCGCCGGCATACTGCTTACGAATGCCGTCCAGCGCCGTGGTCGCTCGTGACGGAGTTCCGTTATAGTTGCCTTCCAGCACGTGCAACGAATCGGCGAGTGGCCCGACAACCGCAATCTTCTTTGTACTCGCCTGCAACGGCAGTACGCCATCGTTTTTCAGCAATACTATCGACTCGCGCGCTATCTTGAGCGCCAGTTGGCGGTGGGCTTCGCTGTCAATTACCGAATCCGGGGTCTGCGCGTACTTCACCATCTCTGGCGGATCGAACATCCCCAACTGGAACCGGGCGGTGAACAGGCGCTTCACCGCTACGTCAACGTCTTTTTCGCTCAACAACCCTTGCTTCACCGCATCGACATACTTCACGTAGTCGGAGTTATCGACGGCTTTCTGGATGAAGTCGGCGCACTCGTTGTCGGTGCCGCGCTTCAGCGAAATCGCTGCGGCCTCCGCCATGGTCTGGGTGAAATGATGGCCGCGCTCTATGTCGGCAACCGCATCACAGTCTGACACGATATAGCCGTCAAACTTCCAGGCTCCGCGCAGTTGGTCTTCGAGGAGGAAAGCATTCGCGCATGCCGGCTCGGCATTGACGCGGTTGTACGCGCACATCACTGACTTTGCCTTACCCTCGATCACGGTTGCACGGAAGGCGGGCAGGTAGGTGTCTTCCATATCATGCTTGGTCGCGTCCACGTTGACCCAGTGGCGCGTTGTCTCGGGACCGCTATGCACGGCAAAATGCTTGGGGGTGGCGATCACCTGAAGATATTTCGGATCGTCGCCCTGCAGGCCGGTGACGAACGCCACTCCCATTCGCCCGGTGAGGAAAGGATCTTCGCCGTAGGTTTCCTGTCCACGCCCCCAGCGCGGATCGCGGAATATATTGATGTTGGGCGACCAGAAATCCAGCCCTTCGTAGATGTCACGCCTGCCGGCCCGCACCGCCTGGTTATGCTTGGCTCGGGCTTCCTGCCCAATAGCGGTCGCCATCTGGTGAATCAAGGGTGGGTCGAAGGTGGCAGCCAGACCGATCGGTTCCGGGAAGACGGTGGCGGTCCCGGCGCGAGCCACTCCGTGCAAGGCCTCGCTCCACCAGTCGTACTCGGGAATCTTCAGCCGGGGAACGGCGCGCGCCTGGTTGACCAGCTGCGACGCTTTCTCTTCCAGCGTCATCCGCGAAACCAGGTCATCCACGCGGACATTCACCGGCTGGGCAGGATCCAGGTAGGCCGGAGGGCCGGAAGACGCGGTCTGAGCGAGGGAACCACCCAGCGTGGCGAACTGAATGACCCACAGACAGATAGCGACGATACGGCCAGGCTGACTAAGCGTCTGATTAGACATCAATGATCGGCTCCTCTGGGTTTTGGCATGCTAGCTATCCAGATATGCGCGTTGGAGTATATCATCGTTAACGTACACGTAGCCCGCCTCCCGCTCAATGGCTGGCGGTCGGGTGCTGCGGCGGGCTTTTAAGATTTAGAGGGTCCAGAAAAGTAGTTTGGGTCGAGCCGTAAGACAGGGACATGCGAATGAAGAAAGAACGACGCGGCATTCACTTGATCGCAGAACTGGCGGACGTCTCGATCGGGACGGTTGACCGCGCTTTGCACGGACGCGGTGGCATCAAGGAAGCCACCCGGCAAAGAATCCTGCAGATCGCGAGACGTATCGGGTATACGCCCAACCTGGCGGCGCGGGCCCTGTCCGTGGCCCGGACCAGCACTCGCATCGGCGTCTGCATGCCCCGCGAGATCCACTTTTTCTATGACGAACTGTGGAGCGGCGTTCTGGACGAGGCCCGGCGCGTCGCCCAGTTTGGCGTCCAGTTCGTCAATCGTCCGGTGCAGGTTCTGGGCGAAGGCGACACCGAAGCTCTTACCGAGTTGGTGCAAAGCGGGGTCAATGGAATCATTCTGACCGCCGGAAATCCGACGGGTCTCAAACCTTTGATCGATGCTGCCGAGGAACGCGGGATCCGCGTGGTGTGTGTGTCCACTGATTCTCCGGAGAGCCGGCGCTCCTGCATCGTGTGCGTGGAACCGTGGTTGAATGGATGCCTGGCGGGAGAACTGATGGGCAAGTTCGTCCGCCCGGGTTCGCATGTCGCGGTCGTGGCGGGCATGCTGGCCACGGAAGATCATCGCAAGAAGACGGACGGCTTCACGGAAGCGTTCCCGCAACACTGCGCGGGAGGAAAGATCGTCACCGTCATCGAAGGTCACGAAGATGAGGAAGAGAGTTTTCAGAAGACATTCGATCTGCTGCGACGCGAGCCCACGCTGGCCGGGCTCTATGTGAACACGGTGAACTGTCTTCCGGTGTGCCGGGCGCTGGGAGCGCATGGCCTGGCGGGAAAAGTAAAATTAATCACTACTGACCTGTTCGCGGAAATGTCCCCCTATTTCCACAAGGGAATCATCACGGCGTCCATCTACCAGCAACCGCATCGCCAGGGACAGATGGCAGTGCGGCTGATGGCCGACCACCTGACCAACAAAGTGCCGTTACCTCCCACCGTCCATCTGAGTCCGGGCGTGGTGATGTCCTCCAACCTGCAACTGTTCCGCGAAATCAGGCTGGCCGGGGTGAAGCTGGAAGATGCTGCGCTGCGCACTCGCGTGGCCCTCTGATCCTCGAAGAGGCTTCCGCTTGTCTGGGACGCCGAAGGGCGCATGGCGAAGAATCAACTTATTTCTGGCAAACTATCTTTTCGAGAGCGAAGAGGAAGTATGATGGCGAACCATCCACGCGGCTAAGTGGCGCCTGGACACGGCGAAGAATGGAAGCGCCGCCTTTCGATCTTCGTTCGATGTGTGCCCGGCCGGCGCGCAAACGGACCTTCATGTTTTTTTTGCCGCTTCAAGGAGGATTTGTGATCCGGAACGCAAGAAACTTTCTCCTCTTGATGCTAAACGCTGGCCTGGCGTTGCAGGTTGCAGTTCATGGCCAGGCGCCCGCCAATCCGGTCATCGACGGTGTGACTTCTCAATTGAGGGCGTTGACCCGTCTTGAGGCCGATGAATGGCGCTACCACGCCGGCGACCTGCCACACGGTGAGGATGTCGGACTCGACGACGGCAGTTGGAGCGTGGTCAAGAATCGAAGTCAGGCCCCGGCAGATGCGGTCTGGTATCGCAAGTGGATTACCGTCCCACCCACCCTCAATGGTTACGATCTTACGGGCACGAAACTCTGGTTCCGATTTTCCGCCTCCGCTAACGGACCGATCACTGAAATCGTGTATTTCAACGGACGGCGCGTGGCCATGGGTGACGACCTGGAACCGATCGTTCTGTTCGATCCGGCAAAGCCGGGCGACAAAGCTCTGATCGCGGTCAAGCTTCTCCAAACCGTGGATAACAAGCAGTTCCAGGACGCCATGGTCCGCGTGGAGTTTGTCGGCACCCGGCCGAGCCCGCTCGATCTGTCGCAAGAGATCGAATCCGCTTCGGCCCTAGCCCCGTCTCTGGGGGCGAAATCGCAGCTCGTTCAACAGGGGGTGGAAAGAGCCGCTCAGGCCGTGGATTTCGAGGCCCTGCGCCAGGCCAGGCAGCAGGCGTTTGACGCCTCGCTCGAAAAAGCTCACAAGCTGCTGCTGGAACTGAAACCGGACTTGCAGGCAACGTCAGTCCGTTTGTCCGGCAACGCCCACATCGACGCTGCCTGGTTGTGGCCCTGGACGGAGACCGTCGATGTCGTCCGGCGAACCTTTGGCACGGCGCTGCAGCTCATGCACGAGTATCCGCAATACACCTACACCCAATCCGCCGCCGCCTACAACCAGTGGATGGAGGAAAAGTATCCCTCTCTACATCAGCAGATTGTCGATCGCGTGAAAGAAGGACGCTGGGAAATGGTCGGCGGAATGTGGGTGGAACCCGATCTCAACATGCCGGACGGCGAGTCACTGGTGCGCCAGTTGCTGATCGGGAAACGTTACTTCAAGGAAAGATTCGGGGTCGATGTGCGAATCGGATGGAATCCTGATTCGTTCGGGTACAACTGGCAGTTGCCGCAGATCTACAAGAAGTCCGGGATCGACTATTTCGTCACCCAAAAAATGGCGTGGAACGACACTAACCCATTGCCGTTAAAACTTTTCTGGTGGCAGTCTCCGGACGGCAGCCGGGTGCTGACATACTTTCCGCACGATTATGTGAACGATATTGACCCGGTCAGAATCTCGAGCGATATCGCTATCGCCCGCAGACTTAACCCAGGTGCGCCGGTGATGATGCACCTGTTTGGAATCGGCGACCACGGCGGCGGCCCCACCCGCAGCATGCTCGATAGCGGTCTTCACTGGGCCAGCCCTGAGCGAGTTATTCCTGAAATGAAGTTCGGTAAGGCTCAGGATTTCTTCTCCGACATCGAAACCAAACTCGATACCCAGCACGCTCCCACCTGGAACTACCAGGTGATGGCCAGTGGCAACGCTCGTTTGCCGGAGCCTCCCGAAGGCCAACTGGCTCTCCCGGTGTGGAACGACGAGTTGTACTTTGAATATCACCGTGGCGTCATGACGACGCAGGCAAACCACAAACGTAATATGCGGGAAAGTGAAGAGCAGTTGCTGAATGCCGAGAAGTATTCGTCCCTGGCCTGGCTTTTCGGGATGCCCTATCCCCACTCCTCGCTGACCGAAGCGTGGCAGAAGACTCTGTTCAACCAGTTCCACGATCTTGCAGCGGGCTCCGGTATTGGAGTTATTTATACGGACTCGCAGCGCGATTACGATGTGGTGCGCTGGACTACCGAGGAAGCGACAGCCGGCGCCCTTAGGACCATTTCGGCTGAAGTGCGAACGGCAAATGCCGCCAGCGGAATGCCCGTAATGCTTGTCAACCCTCTGGCCTGGTCGCGAACGGACTTGGCGACCTTCGAGGTGCAGATGCCCAGCGCACCGAAAGCTGGACTCTCTGTCCTGGATACTCAAGGCAGGCCCCTGCCGTTCCAGGTGCTCTCGAAAGACTCGTCAACCCACACCTATCGCCTGCTGGTGGAGGCAAGAGATGTCCCCTCTCTCGGGTACGAGGTCCTGCACGTTGCTTCCGGCGGCAATTCCGCCTCGACAGACCTGAAGGCCAACGGACTGACGCTCGAGAATTCCCTGCTTCGCGTAACGGTTGATCCCCACACGGGCTGTATCACGAGTCTTTACCAAAAGCGTACTAACTTCGAATCGGTTGCCACCGGGGGTTGCGGTAATGAACTGCAGGCGTTCAAGGACACCCCGAAAGATTACGACGCCTGGAACATCGACGCCGATTTTGAGAAACAGGTCACGCGATTGGACAAGGCCGACTCAGTTGAACTCACCGAGAAAGGCCCGGTACGAGCCACGATCAGGATCGCTCGTACCTGGCAGAACTCCAGATTCGTTCAGGACATAAGCCTTTATGCGGGGTTGGAGCGCGTTGATGTGACCAACAACATTGATTGGCACGAAACCCACGTGTTGCTGAAGGCGGCATTCCCGCTGGCTGCATCAGGCCCCCAGGCGACCTACGAGATCCCCTACGGTTCGATCGAGCGTCCCACCACCCGCAACAATAGTTGGGAAGCAGCGAAATTCGAGGTCCCTGCACTCCGCTGGGCCGACCTGGGGGATGGAAGTCACGGCTTCAGCTTGATCAACGAGTCGAAATATGGGTATGACGCCAAGGGCAATGTGCTTCGGCTTTCGCTCCTGCGGTCTCCGACCTGGCCCGATCCCGAAGCCGACCGGGGCCATCACCAGTTCAGCTACTCCTTGTACCCTCATGTCGGCGACTGGAAGCAGGCTCTCACCGTGCGTCACGGCTACGAATTCAACTACAAGCTGCGGGCATCACAAGTCGAGGCCCATGAGGGCACCCTGCCGGCACAGCACTCGTTCGTCGGCATCGCCGGGGACAATGTCGTGCTCACTGCTCTGAAGAAGGCCGAGGATAGTGACGCACTGCTTCTCCGCCTCTACGAGTGGGCCGGAAAGACCGCCGACGTGCAGATCAGCTTGCCCGAAGGTGCCAGCGACGTAGCACTCACCAACCTGATGGAAAAAGCCGAGAGCACAAAGCTTTCCGTGGCGAACAACCAGGTCACCATTCCGGTCCACCCTTACGAAATCATGTCCGTGCGCGTGGAGTTCGGCGGGCGTCATTCATTGCAGAAGTGATTCTCCGCCTCATGTAATTTCGGATTACGCAGCTTGAGTTGGTGAATTCAGCCCCGCGCAGCGAGAATCTTCGCGGCATTCTCGTGATAGACCCGCTGAAGGATTAAATCCGGGAGACCGAATCCGTTGAGACTCCAGTGATAGTCGAATTGCTCCGTTTCGTAGAAGTGCTCGTCTAGCGATTCCAGGATCCTAAATGTGATCCGGTACATCGGTTGGTCAAACCCCATGTCTGTCCCGTAAAGAAGGCGGTCCGAGTGTTGGGCGTAGAACTGGGATGCAAAGCGCGGTATAGGAGCGGTCTCGGCGTAACGGGCGGAGATGTCGGCATACAAGTTCGGATTGCGGTCGAATAGCTGACCTAGCCGGGCCAAATCGTAATCCAAGTTGGCGAAGTGGCAAGCGACGAACGTGGTCTGCGGATGCTTCTGGACAGCGCGCTCCAGGAGGTCAATCATCCCCGAGAGCCCGACGATATTGGGCTGATTGTCCAGCCGCCAATGGTAGGCGTTCATGAGGCCGTCATTGGTCTTGTCCATTTTTTGATACATCCAGATCGGGTCCGCCACGTGAATGCTGACCGGCATGCTCAACTCCCCACATTTCTCAAACAAGGGGTCCATGCGCGTGTCATCGGGATGTAAGCCCCGGGTCTTTGACTTGCCGGAGGCCATGCCCTGCCCTTTGTCATGCAGCTCACCCACACCGCGCGCGCCGGCTTGATGACATCTTTCTAGTTCGCGTACGGCAGCCGCACCGAATCCCGGTCTGTCATAACCGGCGTACTCGAAGCCGCACCACATTTCGAAGCGCTCCGGATACTTGGAGTACTGGCGGTAAGTAGCGTCAAACTCCGTGCCCACGGATGAAGTGAGAATGACCGTTTTTTCAACCCCTACCTCGTCCATGGTGTGGACCCACTCGGCAATCTGCTGCGGAGTCTTGGCGTAGGGATGGGAATGCATATCGATGATCGGATATCTGGCTCTGGCAATCTCCGTCACCGGAATTTTGTAGATAGATTTCGGCCGGTAATCGTTGAGTAGTATGTGCTCAGGTGATTGCTGGTCTACCTGGTTCTTTGACCACGGCGCCACCTTCTGCACATCGTGCTGCGGACTGTAACCGAGCACGGCCGAGGTGGGAGTAGCCGCCAATCCGGCCACGCTGGCTGCTTTAAGAAAAGATCTTCGATTCATAGGCGCTCCCCCATCAATGAATCTCCCCCGGTTCCACTCGAACTTCCCCAAGCGAGCCCCGGTCCAACCCATTCGAATCTTCCAGGTGAAGCGAGACGCGGCCGGGCTTTCCGGGCGGAGCGATCTCGGTCTCGAGCGAGACCAACTCGACTGGATCCACATCTGCCACGGGCATGCCTCCCAGGTTGGAGCCATGTTCGTCGTAAAAATGGGCGACCAGGCGGCCGGCGAAGAACACCCCAAAGGAAGCAGAAAGCTTGAGCTTGCCACTCGCCAGGCGGCTAGCCCGGAGCGGCCTTGCTAACAGACCGGCGTCGGTCACCCCGTGGAATTGTTCCCCAACGCGGGTGGGAAACCATTCCGTGTCGAGGTTGCAAATCTCTCCCGGGCGCAGCCGGCACAGAGGCGAATTGACTTCAGCTTCCAGGTAGTAGGGCGATGAGTCGTCATCTGATGGCATAGAGGCCATGCCATCGGCGTTCAACTTCACGGCGGGGCCGTTGGTCCAAAAAATGATGGATGCTTTTCCGGGATAAGCACGGGTCTCGTCGTATTGGAAACGCTCCACCATGCCATATCGACTCGTGCCGTCTACCACGGCCAGCCAGCCTGCGGTCGAATCCAGCCATAGTTCCGCGGCCATGTGTACATAGCGCAAAGTAAAGAGCCCATCGTCTCTTACCGAAGCCGCGCGATTCTCCGCCGGACCGAAGCGCACGTGGTAGCGATTGAGATAGCTGCTGGACGGATTGGCCGGGGTGAATGTGCGGAAATCGTGGTTGATTCCCGCGGGAGCGCCGGGACGCGCCGGGCTCGGATCGCCCGTATCGTATTGCGAGACCGATTGCATCGACCACTCCAGGCTGTGAGCGGTGATGTTTTTCATGTTGGCGCGAAACTGGATTCGCGGCGAATCGGCTTCCAGGCGAATGGTCCGCACGAATTGGACCCCGGTGCGTGGATCGGCTGGGCCTGTAAGTTCGATTTCACACTGTTGCCCTTCCGAAACCTTTCGAAAGGAGAAGGGGCTGTCATCGATCGCATCCGAGCCGCCGGCCCAGTGCTGTTCGTCGTCAGTGCCTTCGGGCAGGAGCCATATCTTGTCGCCGCCATAGTTGAACCATTCGCCCGGGTTCGGCGGTAGGTATTTTCCTTCATACTTTGGATTGACGAAGAGGTATGGATGTCCGGCGAAAACAACTTGCATCAAGCGTCCGCCGTTCTGCGGCACAACCGTCAACTGGACCCAGCGATTGGAAATCTGTTGTGCGTGCCAACCCTTATAATCCGCGGGTTGGACACGGCAAGAAGAGTTGGCGGGCGGATGTGATGTATTGGCGGCCTGGGCAAAAGCCAGGTTCATTCCCAGCCCCCCAAAAAACACAAGACTGGAAAGCATCAGACTGGCCTTTGGCCACAGTTTCATAGTTGCTTCTCTCCCGAGAGCGACTGCGCTGCAAGTGTACGACGTGGCGCCGGTTTCAACCAAGGCTGCGCCGCAGGGACCGACCCATTCTTCCTAACGAAAAGAAAACCAACGAAACGAAATAAATTGATGTGCGTCAAGGTTGTTCTGTGATATACCAAGTTCGCCTTGCAGCGAGCGCTCGCCGGGTTCAGCACGCCATTTCGAACCGTTGATTGAAAGCAGACACCGCTGATCACGCAGGACGAGTTTATCTGGAACGATTCACCAAGAGGAGGTGCTGGAATGGGTGCTCGAAGGTCCGATCGGCGATCGTTCATCAAACTGGCGGCGGCAACTCCGCTGCTGGCCCAGATCGCGGCGCGAAATCTCTACGCCCAGGCCTCCACCGCAATCGGCAAAGACCCGCGGCAGAATGTTTATTCTCGCCTGGGAGTAAAGACAGTCATCAATTGCCGTGGCACGTGGACGTATCTCAGCGGATCTCTGGAGTTCCCGGAAGTTCGTCAGGCCCAGGTGGAGGCTTCCCAGCATTTCGTCAATATGCTGGAATTGCAGCGCGGCGTAGGCCGGCGGCTGGCGGAGTTGACCGGGGCGGAGTCCGGGATGGTCACCTCCGGGGCGGCGGGAGCGATGGCGGCCGCAACGGCGGCGTGCATGGCGGGTACCGATGATCATCACATCTGGCAACTGCCCGATATCACCGGTCTCAAACATGAGGTGATCATGGTGGGAGGGAGAAGCGCTTTTGATAGCGCCATCCGGCTGACCGGAGCGAAACTGGTGCTGGTGTTTTCTCCCGAAGAACTGGCTAATGCGGTCAACGAAAACACGGCCATGATCTACACCACGGACCTGGGCGAGAAGCTGCAGCGCGTACTCGCGGTCGCGAAGGATCGAAAGGTGCCGATGTTGCTGGATGACGCGGCCGGCATCCCTCCCGCTGATAATGCGAAGCTCTATGCCCGCATGAAGATCGATCTCTACTGCTTCTCCGGCGGAAAGGGATTGTGCGGACCGCAGTGCAGCGGCCTGCTGCTGGGTCGAAAGGACCTGATCGAAGCAGCTCTGATGAATAGTGCTCCGCGTGAAGGGTCCGTGTGCCGTCCCATGAAAGTCGGGAAGGAAGAAATAATCGGCTGCCTGACCGCGCTTGAGACCTGGCTGAACCTGGATGAAAAGAAAATTTACGGCGAATGGAATGGTCGCGTTGAACGAATCCGCAAGCTGGTGGACACCGTGCCGGGGGTGAAGACGGATATCTATGTTCCTGACGACGGTAACCGCTTTCCCACCCTGAAAGTTTCGTGGGACCAGGCTGCCTGGGGCTTTACCACTTCCGACTGCGTGCGCAAACTGCGCGAGAACGATCCCGTCATCGAGGTGCTGGGCTCCGACAATCCGAGCCTGGTGACGGCAGTTCGCGAGGGCAGTCCGAACCACAAGGAGCATAAGGAAGCTGATCACATCGAGCTGGTTTCAATGACCATACAGCCTGGGCAGGAAATCATTGTGGGACAAACACTGCGGGCGATTCTGAGCGCAGCACAAAAAGGAAAGTCGGCGTAGGACGCGGAGTTGCAGGGAGGAGCCTGGTGCAAGATCGAATGCGAGTACTGCTGATCGGGTTGTTGCTTTCTTGCGCGGTCGTAGTCCAGGCTCAGTTTAAGGCGGTCGTTCCCGCGCAGACATCCCCTGGCGTCAACCGCTTCTACTCGCCCGGCGTAGATACAGGCGACTACGTGTACATCTCTGGACAGGGACCTCGTCGCCCGGACGGCACTCTGCCCGCGACTTTTGCGGCACAGGTGCAGCAGGCCCTCGACAATGTCAAGTCAGTTGTCGAAGCCGCCGGTTTGACCATGGAGCATGTGGTTTACACTCAGGTTTACCTCGAAGACATCAGCAAATATGGAGAGATGAATCGGGTCTTCGCGCAAGCCTTCGTCAAAACGCCGCCCGCACGAGCGGTGCTCGGCGTGGCCAAGCTTCCCGACTCATCGATTCAGATCAATGCCGTCGCGGTGCGCAATCTGGCTGAGCGGCGGGCGGTCTCTCCGCCAGGCTACAAGCCGGACGAAGCAGCATCGCCCGGTGTCCTGACCCGCGACCGGCTGTTCGTTTCCGGCATGCCAGGAAGCGATCCGGCCAGCGGCAAAGTTCCCGACGATCCGGCAGCGCAGGTGGACTTCGCTCTCGACCGGATGAAGGCCGTCGTGGAAGCGGCGGGACTCGATCTCGGCCACATGGTTTTCGTCAATCCGTACCTGACATCAGACGTGCCTATGCGGGTCATGAACCAACACTATGCGCAGCGCTTCGAATTCGGCAACACGCCGGCGCGCGCCACCATAGAGGTATCGAGCCTGCCGGAGGGCGTGCACATCGAGTACACGGGAGTGGCGGTGCGTGACCTGAAGCAGAGACAGGCCGTGCGTCCGAAAAACATGCCGCCGAGCCCGACCGCGAGTCCGTGTGTTTTTGCCGGCGACACTCTGTACTGTTCGGCGAAGAGCGGATTTATTCCGGGACCGCACGGCGGCGTCTATGCCTCCACCACCGCCCATCAACTGCGGCAGACCATGCGCAATCTGCTCGACAACCTGGAGGAGGCCGGCATGAACTTCGACCAGGTTGTGTCCACGAATGTCTATCTGGATGATCTGTCGGACACGCCGGCGTTCGACGAAGTGTATGCCCAGTATTTCAGTCACGTGCTGCCGGCCCGAACCACGATCGCGCAAATTGCGCCCACACAGCGCGCCCCCGACAAGGAAGACCACTACCCTGATCTGGAACAGGTATCGCTGATCGCGATTCGAAGCGGTCCCAGCCACTGAGGAGAGCACCCCCGGGGTCGGGAGGAACGTCCCGTCCGTTCCCGAGTTCTGCCCTAAGTGTGCATAAATAGCCAAAACACCATGAAATACACTGCAATCACCCACAACATCCATCGACGACCGTCCTCTACTCTCCTCCAGCCCAACCAGGCAATGCCCGCGAAGACTACATTCAATATTCCGATCGCCACTTTGAGCCAGAAGGGCCACATCGAATATTTCAATGGAAATTCTCCTAGAGGGTCTAAGGTATGATGCCCATGAGTACATTATGGCGGTCCACCATTATGATACGGCGAAGTGAGTGCGGTGATGGTCAACGGCTGGAGATATTCAAGATGAAGGTGCGGGCCACGGGCAAACCATAGATTCGATCCGCTGTCCGAGACCCACTTCTCGCAAAAGACGCAAGAAATGGGGCACCCATCGTATTTTCAGTTCATGTCTCTGGAGTTGCGGGAGATGTGGGTCTCGCCACCCGGTCACCTGCAATCAGCCGCTAAATACTTCCGCATTTGCTGTCGGCCCGTCCAGGTGTCCTACTAGCCGTTTCTCCATTCCGTCGCGCGCGGGGGTGAGTTGCTGGCGGAGGCGCTCCATCTCCTGCTCGGGCAGGGACGAGAAACTGCGCGCTACTTCGATATTATGTTCGAGCATTTCCAGACGCGGCATTCCTACAACCGCGGTGGTTACCGGCAAGCTCATCGAATAGCGCAACAAAGAGCTCATGTCGCTCTTTCCGGAGCCGCTTCCCAATAGATATTCCTGCCCCGTCACCTTCATGGCAATAATCCCGAGGTTCTTTTGCCGGGCGGCCGGAAGGGCAAGCTCTTCAAAGCGTCCGTTGCGCGAGGCATTCAGGGCCATCTGCACGCAGTCCAAATCGTGCCGCTGGATGGCTTGGGCCATCACTTCTCCATTGGTGTGACTGGTCATGCCGATGTAGCGTGCCATCTTCTGTTCGCGCGCCTCGAGCGCGCCCTTAAGCGCCCCATCGGGAGCCTCAACCTTGGCCAGGTCCTCGGCCTGGCCCAGACTGTGAATGTGGACCAGGTCCACGTGGTCCACCCGCAGCCGCTTCAGGCTGCCTTCCAGCCGCCGCAGGAATCCGTCCCGGGTGCGGTCCGGAATTTTGGTGGCCAGCCAAACTTCCTTGCGACGCGTTGCCATCGCCTGGCCGACGCGCGACTCGCTCTCGCCGTCGCCGTAGGCATAAGCCGTGTCTAGATAGCTAATGCCCAGATCAATGGCCCGGTTCAGCGCCGCCAGCGCCTTGTCTTCGTCCTGATACATAAGGAATCGGCTACCGCATCCGAATGCCAGAATCGAAACTGTGGCGCCAGTTCGCCCCAAAGTGCGCGAGGGAAGCGGACCCACCACGGCAGGCCGAGCGGCGGCAACTTCCTTGAGAAGCGACAAACTCGCGCCCGCCGCCGTCCCCAAACCAATTCGCTCAAGAAATTTTCTCCGCGAGAGCTCTTTGCTCATGGTTGTCTCCTTGATGAATCCAAACCGCACCCGGTTCTTGTGAATCTAGCTTAACCCGGTAGGAGTAGTCGACAGGAAACCGCAGAGTTGCAGGGGGACGGATCTCAGAGCCTGGGGCCGGTGTGACCTGGGTTGATCGGTGGTGTTTTCATGTTGAAAGACGGCCTCACGTCGCGACCCAGGCCCAACTGGCAGAAAATCGGGATTCTGAGATATTCCTGCCGAAGTTGTTGATCTATTTGGTGGCGGTTGGACTCGAAGCAACGACCTACGGATTATGAGTCCTGAAACCCCTGTTACAGACAAAGAAGATAAACGACTTAACTCGGCAGATTTCGGCAAAGTCCTGCAAAATCCGCAACCCCCGCGCAACAAGGGCGAAACATGAACAAACCTGATTGCGGCGGAAGCCGAATGAGGATGCACCGAGACTTACCGCGGATTATGCGGCCTTCGTAGTTGACGGCGGTAAATGTCTCAAGTCGCAGAACGGAATTTCAAAGACCGGAGGAGCGGATGGCAACGCAAATGATTGACTGGAACCCTGAGGAACAGTCAATGGACACCGATTGGGCACAGAAAATGAGCAAAGCTGGACTGAATCACATCTGGGCAGAAGGTCATGAAACCTAAGAAATCGACAACTAAACCTAATCCTGGTGGTCTCGCCACTCTCGGGAGCACGCTCGCGCCTCGAAGGGTACCAAGCGGGCAAGCCGTTCCGGCACCGCCAAGGTCGAAGGTGATATCGGAAGCGGCCACGAAAGCGTTCTCGACGTGGATGAAGCAAACGTTTGGGACCGAAGACGAAGAACTCCAGAGTCAGTTGCTGTGCCAGGCCACGAGCATTGTGCCTGACTTTGTGGGGCGAGAAATAAAGACCATGGACCACGTTGCTGCCGCCCTTCACGGCATTGGACCGCGAGACGGTCTGGAGGGGCTGCTTGCTGTGCAAATGGTAGCAGTCCATACCCTGGCCATGGAATGTATGGCGCGAGCCGCATCGAGAGAACAGACTGATCTGGGTGTGGAAGTAAACATCAATCGGGCGACGAAACTCATGCGCACCTTTGCTAACCAAACAGAAGCACTGGGCCGTTATCGGGGCAAAGGTGAGCAGAAAATGACTGTCGAACATGTCCATGTCTACCGAGGTGGGCAAGCCATCGTCGGACAAGTAAGCGAAAAGAACATCGGACAAATAAGCCAGGAGAACACTCAGATTAAAAGAACACCGGTGAGCGACGATGAACACGAATGATCGGAAGCTGGAGAGATCGGGCTGGTTGAAAAATGGCAACCCTACCGGAGATCCGAATCGTGCTCCGAGATGCGGGGCCAAGACGCGGCGTGGAAAGAAGTGTCGGGCGCCGGCAATGCACAACGGTCGTTGCCGGATGCACGGGGGCAAAAGCACGGGACCACGCACACCTGAAGGCTTGGCACGGTCCCGGCGAGCAAATTGGAAACACGGTTTGTATTCCGCAAAAGCGAAAGCGGAGCGGCGCTCTTTACGTCAACTGCTCGATGACAGTGCTGATTTACTCAGCCGAGGGTGTAAATAGAACTGTGTAAACGGCCATGGGAGGAAGAAAATGGAAAGCCCCATGGCAATCGACAAGAAGCTGATCGATCAACTGCTAACCGACTACAAGAAGCCCGAGGATATCATCGGGGAAAACGGTCTGCTTAAAGAGCTGACCAAAGCCATTCTGGAACGAGCGCTCGAGGCCGAGATGACCGATCATCTGGGCTACGAGAAGCACGACCCGGCGGGGCACCGCCGTGGGAACACACGCA
>JAIQFF010000272.1 GCA_020073395.1 Terriglobia bacterium | reverse complement strand
TCGAGCACACGTTCGCGCGCGGCATAGCGGCTCAACCCGGCGTACGGCCCGGCGTTCTCATTCATGTGTGCGTGCTCGTCCATGATGTCGATCTGCGGCAAGTTGTGGCGTAAGCCAGCCTGAAAGTCATTAGGATCGTGCGCCGGTGTCACTTTTACCGCGCCGGTGCCGAACTCGGGATTCGCCAACTCGTCGGTGATGATCGGAATCTCTCGATTCATCAGCGGCAGCAAAACCTTCTTTCCATGCAGATGCTTGTAGCGTTCGTCTTTCTCGTTCACCGCGACCGCAGTGTCGCCGAGCATCGTCTCCGGACGGGTGGTGGCCACGGTGATGAACTCATCCGTCCCAATCACGGGATAGCGGATCTCGAACAGCTTGCCCTGGACCTCGTCGTGCTTGACCTCAAGATCGGAAATCGCGGTCTCGCACCGCGGACACCAGTTGACGATGTACTTGCCGCGGTAGATCAGTCCTTCTTCATACAAGCGGACGAAGACCTCGCGCACGGCGCGGGAAAGGCCGTCGTCCATGGTGAAATATTCGCGGTCCCAATCGACGGACGCGCCCAGCCGCTTCATCTGATCGAGAATGGCGCCGCCGTAATGCCGTTTCCATTCCCACACCCGCTCGATGAACGCTTCGCGTCCCAGGTCGCGGCGCTTCTTGCCTTCGCTCGCCAGCTGGCGCTCCACCATCATCTGGGTAGCGATGCCGGCGTGGTCGGTGCCGGGGAGCCACAATGTCAGGAATCCGCGCATGCGATGCCAGCGCACGATGATGTCCATCTGCGTCTGGTTGAGCATGTGGCCCATGTGCAGGCGCCCGGTAACGTTCGGAGGCGGAAGCAACAACGTGAACACCGGCCGCGTCTCTTTTTCTGAACGGCCCGGCGGCGTAGGCACGGAAAAAAGCTTCTCCTTGACCCAGTACTCGGCCCAGCGCGTTTCAATCGCGCCCGGCTCGTACGCTTTGGACAATTCGTGCGGCATGGGTTTCAAGCTCTTGGCAAACCAGCACTTGGCAATTGGCGCCCGGCACTTCCTCGGGCGGCACCAATTCCCAGACCCAGGGCGCCAGTCGCCAAGTGCTGATTGCCGATTGCTAAAGGCTGAACTTCGATATTACAGGCCGGAGAAAACCAGGGTCAAACGACGCAGGGGATAGGAGGTAGAGCGTTTTGAAACTGCCCTCGTTACCGATTGGTAAACAGTTGACGGCATACGCGGGGAGCGGGCGGGGCGCGGCTGGGCAAGGTTACCGTGTTGCGCTGATCTGGAGCTGGTCTGGAGCTGAGTTGCGTTGAGTTGACGCGCCCTGGTGTTGCGTTGACATGGAGTTGCGTTTGATGGAGCGGGCGCGGGGGGAGTTGAGGTGTACTAACGCTAGTACTCGCCTTTTTTGGCTTTGCCGACGTCGAAGTGAATCTTAAGGTCCTTCCACTCCCCTACCTTTTCAGAAACACCATATTTCTCACAGTCCGTACACACGATCTCCAGATCGCGATTGTCGAGCCATCTGACCCGAGTATTGCGAAGGCTCACATCCGCCAGGAACACACGCTTAGTCGGAAATCCCAGCCAGGCGATACCAAACCTAGGCTGTCGAGACTGGATTGAAATTGCTGTACCGAAGGGATCAGTCGCACCGCAATTGGTCTCTCTTTCGACAGCTACATACTTCCCGTCGGGAGACGGCAAGTCCTTGTAGTCTGATTGCTGGCAGCTGCATCCTCCAAGCAAGAAAATGCAAGGGATCATAACGCTCAGCAGCAACGTTCGGGTCATTGGACACATCCTGAGGCGTGTGCTTCACTTCCGTTTTGAATTTGCTCTGAGTCACGCGCCTGATCTCCGTAGGGCGCCTTTAAGAATGGGATTCCATTGCCGGGTGCCCCACTCATTCGCGCCTTTTGCGAATGAGTGGGTGATTGAGACCTTTCCCATCCCCGAACTTCTCGTGCGGACGATTTTTGATCTCCAGGGGCCACTCCTGAAAGTTTACCCGCACCTGACCTGGTTCTCCATAAAAGTACGCCCGAAAGCTGCTCCACTTCCAATGTTCCGGTTGCTTCACCAAGCCCCGCTTCACCGGGTTCCGGTGCATGTAACGCAGCTTCTCAATCCGCTTGCGCTCGCTCCAGACATTGAAATCATAGAACCGTTTCTGCCAGACCGAAACCCGGGTGGTATCCCAGAGCCATCTCTGTGCCGATGAACTGCGCCTGCATTTCCGCTTCACCTGGCGGGCGAAGCGTTTGTTTGATCACCTTCATCAAGACCGAGGGATCGCCCACTTCCGGTTCCGTAATGAGGAGATGAAAATGCTCTGGCATCAGGACATATCCGTGCACCACGAAGCGGTACTTGCGGCGGGTTTCCTTCAGAAGGGTAAGGAAAAGGTCGCGGCGTCTGGCCGTACCCAGATGAGGCTGACGGCGGTAGCAGCTGCAGGTTATGAAATGCAGGTTCCGGGTCCCGTAGTAGCGGTGCAGCCCTTCGTCACCCGATCACATTACACATCAGGGTTGGAACTTGACTGTGATCCCCGAACACTGCGGTGGTGGCACCCGGCCCCGAAATGCCGATTTCAGCCTCACCCTCCACCCGCCGATTCTTACGAATTATTTCTTACACTTTCGTGTCGTTTCGATTCTGATGTACTATCTCCGGTACCACGCGCTAGTTGCCGAACTTCGCCCTTGCCGGAGAGCTCATGGATCGACGCAGCTTCTTGAAATCCGCCACCGCAACCGGACTCGCAGTCGGTCTGTTCAAGGCCAGCGCCAACGCCTCCGTCCCTGAACACAACTGGGACAAATACGATTGGGGATCAGGGCCTGCCGTTCCCGACCGGCTTTATCAGGGGCCGTTCCCGCAGTATGGTCCCTGCGCGGTTGTCCCCGAGAGCGATGTCTCGATGATTACTTCGCCGTCCAGGGAAATTGTCAGCAATTACGGCATGGGTCTCGTCGCTTATCTCTCCGACGATACCGGACCGCTCAATATCCCCGGTGAGAGCCAAGAAAAAACTCTGGAGGATCTGGTCAAGCTGCCCTTCGTGCAGAAGGTCTATCTCCGTCCTAACTGGCGCGAGGTCCAGAAGCAGCCCGGCCGGCTCGACTTCGCGGAGTGGTGGAAGGTTGCGTTCGATCTGGCTCGCCGCTACGACAAGCCCATCGGGTTCCGGGTCCAGTTGGAGAATCCCGACGTTCCCGAGCCGGGGATGCCGGACTTTCTCCTCAACAAGGTTCCCTACGTAAAGCTCAAAGGCGAGTGGAAGGGCAACCCCGCGGAAATGCGCTACAAGAAAGATAACCGCGTGCCGCGTTACGATCACCCGGCCTATCAGGCTGCGTTTCGCGAATTGAACGAGCTGCTGGCCGGCGAGCTCAACGGTCATCCACAGGTCGAGTTCATGGATACCATGATGTACGGCTTTTGGGGCGAAGGGCACACCTGGCCATATGAGGGCAATCCCTTCCCCAGCCAGTTGGTCGCGGAACAGACCTGGGCGTCCATGTTCGAGATGCAACTCGAACACTGGACCAAAGTTCCGCTGGCCACGAACACGCAGCCCGACTTCAGCAACGTGGGCAACGCCGATCTGCTGGATCGCACCATGCGCACCGGCAACTGGCTGCGTACCGACACGATCTTCATTGAGAACACTCAGATCGAGGCGCTGAGCTACCGTCCGCCCTGGGCCGCGGCGATCTGCGAGGTTGGTTTCACTACCGGCGATGCGAAAGAACTTCGCACCGACGAAGACGGAATTACCTACAACGAGCAGATCATTTCTCACGCAGCCGATGTCGGCGTCAACTATCTATCGGTTTGGAGTTGGCACAACCAATCGGCCCGCAGCATTGTGAGCTACTACGAAAAGTTTCCCGGGCCAATCGATGAGATGGCCCGCCAGATCGGCTACCGCATCCGGCCGTCGTTTATCTGGACTTTCAAGCGGGACGGAGCTAACGGTCT
>JAIQFF010000271.1 GCA_020073395.1 Terriglobia bacterium | reverse complement strand
GGTGCAGTGTGCATCGAAAACGCCACGGAAAGAAAAAACGCTCACGCAAAAACGAAAAACCGATCAGCTACGCAACCGCACCTCGCGAAACTATCTCCCAACTCCCATTCCTACAAAACTCATCCCTCTCCTGCCAAGCGGTGAGAAATTAGGGCTAGAGCCCTTGGGGTGCCCCATTTCTCGCGTCCTTTGCGAGAAGTGGGGCCCGCTCATCTCCACGACTCTAGACCTACGCGAGAAGAGATTTTGTTCCCCGAGTACCCCAAGATTGAAATGAGTAACCCCTTCTAGAGCTACACTTTGTCGGAGATGTGGGCCACCCGCCCATAGCGAAACAGGTCATTCGAACTGCCACTGGACCATTCACTAGAATTCTCCTAGACAACAAATAGCCGGGTTGCCCCATTCTAATTTCGCGTTTTTGCGAAATTAGAGTGGGGATTTTGACCTTGAAGCTTCAGAACTCCCCACCCCTGTCATCTCGACCGGAGCGAAGCGCAGCGAGTGCAGCGGAGAGACCTTGTGTTCGCGCGTACTTTCACGGGCTCAATCGTTCTACCCAACCACCAATGCGCTTGGGTCCACCGCCTTCTTCCGCGCCCTCTTTTCCGCTCCCCGCAGCAAATTCCACCCTTCCATATACTGCGCGAACTTATGTCCCTTCCTCGGCGTAAGGTTCAACGACAAATTCCCCTCCACCACATCAAACGGGATGATGTACCAAACATCCACCGGCACCAGGTACACCGCAAAGAAATCCACTTTCCCCCGCGGATAGCGCTCATGCTTCGGCCCTGTAATATTGGATGTGTACGATCCCTTGCGGCAAAACGTCGTTGACTTCACCTGTATCCGCAGAAACCTCCCATTCTGTTCCACCCCAACGTCATAACTGGCCGAATCCCCATGCGGACGCGACACATTCAATCCCCGGTCCGCCGCCCGCGCCATAAAACAGAGTTCCGCCCACTCGCCGCGTTCTTTACAAGTCTTCTTCGAGCCCATGTCTTTTCTCACGCCCACTCCTTCACATCTTGAAATGCACCCCCAAATAGAAAACGCGGCCCCCATGGGCCGCGCATATTCGATGCCTTAATTCAATCTTATCAACCCGACGCCCGGAAATGGGACACCCCAGCCCGCTTTATATCTCCCACCGTTCCCTCACGATAGCGTCATTCCGGTAATTTCTCCCTATTGACAACCCACAGCCCAACCACCAACTGTGTAGGGACGGGTCTCCGACCCGTCCAGGCCGAGCAAAGCTCGGCAACGCGTTTCTGTAACCTTCATTTCGGCGGGTGCCCCATCCTGATTTCGGCGGGTTCCCCATTCTAATTTCGCGCCTTTTGCGAAATTAGAGTCGACTTTCTCAACCGCGACACTTGTCTTCTCGACGATGGGTTTTAAGTGTGCCAGATTCTTCACGGTATCAAATCTTAATATCTGTAAGATAAAATCTTTCGGAGGCATCGTACTGCATATTTTCTGAATTTCATCGTCAGAAAGATACGTGCCTCTTTTCATCGCTGTTAAGCGACTTTTGAATTCGTCCACATTAGTGGAGGGTTTGATAGATACACTGAGTTTCCCGCGTGAATCGTCCTCAAATTTCTTACACTTCGACAAGCTGTCGCGCAGGTAGTTGGTGTAGGCCTCAGCCAGTTGCTTGAGTTTGTCATCTCTCTTTTCGGTGATCTCCTTCAAACCGTCGACGAGCGATTGGCTTTGGGACAGGTTCCTAGCCAGTGCCTCCTTCTCTACCGTGAGTTTCGCTCTGCGCTGATCAAGAGCCTTGTAGTCCCCCTTATCTTCGCGAACTGCATCTTCATATTTCTGCTTGGTTCCAGAAAAATTAGGGAGCCAGTTCTGATGTTCTTGCTCAATTTTCCCGGCACTCTCGACCATCTGTTTTTCCAACTCGCCCAAGGTGGAACAAGTCAGATCTTTCTGCTGGCTGCAGATGTCTAATGCCCGCTGAAGCCCGGGATTTGCCTCCACAACATCGTCCCAGGGCGGTACGGCCAGCTTTTCCATCTCCCCCTTGAAGGAATGCACCTTCGAGACAATCTCATCCGCCCATTGCCGGTAGCGCACGAAAGCTTTGTCAACAATATCGCCCTTCGCGAATGCGTCATAGACAGGGTTCTTCATTTGCTCTGAGAGCTTGGTTAGCTGCTCCTCAAAATAGGCAATTTGCTTCTTCTGCTCCCTGTGCTCGTGGATAGCACGCAATCGGCGTGCGAAGTCGCGATCGAGTTCTTGAAGATCCTTCTCCAATTCCTCAATTTTCAGTTGGTGGCTACGAAAATCGAAGAAACGATCGATAAACTTTAGCTGCTCGTTTTCATCTTCCGCAATCCGTATGATTTCGTTCTGGCTAAGGAACAGCGCTGGGAAGAGGCGCGCCACATCGATGACTGGCGAACCCTTGTATGGGTGTTTTGCGACTGGATTGTATTGTCGAGTGACATTAAATTCTTTACCAGCTTCAACAAAGGTGACTGTTACTTCCCCATACCTTTGCAGCCGGGACGCAAGCTTTTGATCGTGGTCTTCCCTAATTTCTCTGTTGGTTGGCTGTTGATCCAAGGCGAACCTGAGGAATTCAACAAGGAGAGACTTGCCTGTGCCCTTGGCACCGAGAACGCAGTTAAGTCCCTTGTGGAAGGGTACGCCGGCGGAATTCAAGAACCCCCCCTTCACCGACAAGTGGGATATACACGGGAAAACCTGCTCCTTGTACTCGAAGGGCTGCCGTATACGAGTGTCCCGATCAACAAAGCAAAGCCTCAGACTCTCAAGGTTGACCTGGTCGTCAACCTTGAAGTATGTGTATCTCGATCCGATGCCTTCGACGCCGTGCTTCCCCGGCTCCGTATGGTGGGGATTGTCAGAGGTTTGAATGACGGCAAGTTTTCTAAAGCTGTATTTGGAGTTAGTTCCGTCGAGCAGGTCAATAACGCGCTGGCGTTTCGCGAGTTTCTCTGGATCAGTAAAGTCTGATTCCTGAACGTCAACCGCCAAGAGACGGGGGTTTTCGAAGACGCTACTAACTTGCAAACCAGCCATGTCCGCGAGGACGCCTTTTGGGCTCGTGCAATGTGCAAGGATGACTAAGCCGTTGTGGATCTGATTTGAGACAGTGTCGATGACATCGGTTAATCCCAGCTCCGAAATCAGTTCGCCATTCACTTCCTTGATCCTCAGAGCACCGCATAATTCCGTGACATGCTTCGTCGTCTTGTCCACATCCAGAATCGCTAGGACGTGGATACCACGTTGACCGCTAGGGACATGAATCTCTACGCCTGGGAATACGACCAAGGGTTGTTGCTGAGCCGCTTCCTTGATTTTGTCGACCCATTCACCCGTGTTGTGGTCAGTAATGGCGATTCCGGCGAGGCCCTTTTTTATCGCTTCACCGACAATCTGTTCGGGTGTGACTTGTGCACCAGAAAAGCACTTTGATGCTGGAGTATGAACCTGAAGGTCGAATTTTCTAAAGCGTAAGCCTTGGCTGAAGGACATTTGCTTCCTGACAAACAGAAAAGGGCCACGGCGCGCCGTGACCCCCTCACAGTCCGGACAAGTTGTACTACCGCAAACTAGCTGCTACTACGCCACTTTCGTGCCAGTTACAGCTTTACGAACACCCGCTCGTACTCCCGCAGCTCCCGCACCGGTAGCAGCTTCCATTGCGCGTCATAATGGAGCCGCAGAAGCTGCAGGTGGGGGCATCGCCCAGGTCGATGAGGCCGGCGAGAGCGTCGGCGGCGTGCACGGAACCGGGCGTCGGACCTCGAACTTCTGACCTCTGGTCGGCCACCACGGAGCCGCTTGCCTCTCCTGAGGTCTGAGGTCCGACGGCCGACGTCCGCATTTTGAGATTTTCGAACAGCATGCCCTGCTGGCCGGTGAGGAAGCGCAACTGCAGCCAGCGGAAGATGTAGTCCATGATCGACTTGGCGAAGCCGATGTCGG
>JAIQFF010000270.1 GCA_020073395.1 Terriglobia bacterium | reverse complement strand
GCGCCGCCGCGCAGTGGCAAGATCGCGAGCGTGGCGAGAGCGATGGCGAACGACAGCACGATGGGAATGCCGCCCACGCGAGGCACAGCGTTGGGATGGAGCTTGCGCGTGCGGTCGGGACGGTCCACCATTTCCCAGCGCCGGAACGCAGTGCGGCACAGGGGAGTAAGGGCCAAGCATGCGATGCAGGCGCAGAACGCCAGCCACACAATGGAGTACATGAGTTAAAGTAGTCGCCTGCGAGGAAGTTATTTCTCGATCGTGTTACTGAGCGGTGCCACTGAGCGGCGCTCATTGACTCCGGACGCTCCAACAGGGCTTCGGTAATTCGCTCCGCTGCGTGCCTGTCCCATTATTTCCGGGATGCGTCTATTCCGGCGCCCGCAACCGCGCGGGCCGGCCTCGGTGCGCACCACTCGGATGCAGAACCTCTTCGGGATGACGGTGCACGCCATGATGGAATCGACGCCGCCGACCACGACTACCCAATCCGGCCGCTCCCGCTCGCACAACTGTTCGGGGGCGACCATGAGGTGACCGGTCTGCTCGGCATTCCGCGACCAACGCCGAAGTTGAGGTCGCGGGCGGGGTTGCCGAGGCTTCCGGGGAGGCCCATAACTGTTTCGGGCGGTCCGCACGACACCGGGTTCACTGCGCCGCAACCACCAGTTCTCTTGCCGCCTCAACCACGCGCCGCCTGTTCACCCATGCTCGCATTTTGTTTCGACAAGGCTCCTCTACGACGTGGTAGGCAACTGCACCCACCGCTGCGACGGCTACGAGGTATGCACAAACGATCGCGATTCTCAGTGCGATATCGGAGGTCGCGTATCGATCCGGCGGAAGCAATACGTGCAGTGCAGAGATGACGAATGCATGAACGATATACAAAGAATACGAGACTCTTCCCCAGTATCGTGCCACCCGTGAACCGTACACCTTGACCGTGATTCCCCGCTCGTGGGTGAGCGAGTAAATCGTCAGGGCCAACACCGGCAGCACGAACCACTTCACGACCGATGCCAGACAGATTGTCGCAGGGAGTGCGAACAACGCTACGATATCCCACCTGAAATTCGTGTCCCGTCGCCGCGCATACAGGATATACAACAAACAGCCTATCCAGAACTCCGACAACAGCCGGGCATAATGGGAATACGCCGTGTCGAACAGCAGCGGTGCGCCGCAGGCCAGTAGGCATATCGATGCTAAAACGAGCCGGGTGGAACGCACCCTGCTGATGACGGCGATCACGCAAGGGAAATGCAGGTAGGCGAGCCACTCCATGCTGATGGACCAAGCGGGATAGTTCCAACTCGTTCTGAGGGGGATCCCCCAGCCGTGGACGAGCAGCACGTTGGCGATCAGAGTCGGCAACCCGAAATATCGCGGATCTACCGCCTTATGTTTGACGGACAGATTTGCCACTGCGAAAAGAATCCAGATGATAAGGGCCGCCATGTGGGCCGGGTATATCCTTGCCAAGCGAAAGCAAAGGAATTTGAGATAGGCGGACGGTCGGACCGTAGCGAATCGAGCGGCATAATTGTAGGCAAGTACGAACCCGCTCAAAATGAAGAATAGGTCTACGCCCTTATCTCCGTCGGCCACGAGCCACAGGTATGTGCGAGCGGCCGGAATCAGAGTGACGATGCCGGACCTCAGGTGGAACAGGACGACCCACCACGCCGCGAAGGCGCGAATTCCGGTAAGCGCTTTTAGTTCGTCACGCATAGCAGTTAGGCGATGATACAATGTCCGATCGAAGGCCCCGAAGGGCGCGCGAGCCTCCAAAGCCCGCCGCGGTCGGCCTCCTCCGTGAGTTCCGGCCCGCCGGACAGTTCCCGGCCGGAAGGCTTATGGTCGGCGCAGATGCCGGAGACATGAGACGCCACTCGTAACGGAAGTCGATCAGGGTGCGGTGTTATCGGCACAGGTTCTTCAGTTGTAAGGACTTTCCGCGATGGATCGGTTCACGTCCAACCAGTGCATAACCTCCTGCGGTGTCTCCAATTCATTCCGTAACAGCCGTAACAGCAGATCGTGTGTGAGCACGGTATTGAAAGGCGAATCGTACCGGACGCCCTCGTTCTGACCGGCGAGCTTGAGCAAATAGGGCACCCGGTGATCAACTTTCCCGTCCAAAGAAGCCGATTGCCGGAACCAATGATCCGCAGTCAGGAGAATGGCGGTGTTCTCCCAGGTACCGGCGCGCTCCATTGTCCGGCGTAGCGCCGCAAAAGTGCGGTCTGCAAGCTCAAGGCTGTCTCGATAGCCGGCGACCAGAGAATTCTTGAGGGTGGGCCGCTTGGTCGTGTGGTCGTAAAAATAAGGTACGTGAGTCACGGGCATGTGTACGAACACCAATCCGAGGCTCGGGTCCTGAGCCAGCTGTTCCGCGCGCGCAAGCATCGATTGATAAAGCCGGCTTTCGCGAGCGGTTGGGAGGGACTGCCCACAAACAGACAACAGGTTCGTCTCTAACAGACTGCGCGCCTGGTTCGGCAGGATGTCCGAGAAGGTGTCGCCCATGCTGTTGCGCTGAACGACGAGTTCCTCCCAAGTGCATTCGGCCAGGCTGGAGCCAAGCACCCGACAGTACGGAATGTACCAGCCGGCAACGGCGGAGTTAATCCCTGCGCGCCGGGCGGAGGAAAAGAGGGTTTCCTCCGGGCCCCAGACGATGGGCTTCGGTTCGCCGGCGTAAGTGAGGTCCAGTTCCTTTACTCCGTTCGGTTTCGACGTGATCACGAAACGCCCGGCCATCAAGGCAGGGATGGACCGCAGCGTCTCTCCTGCGGGCGGGTATGCATGGGTTGCGTGGAACGCGCCTGCCCGAAAGCGGTCGAACGCGGGGAAGGCCAGTCCCGCGGGGCGGTCCACGAACGTGAGTCTGTAATCCCATTCGTCGAAAATGATCCAGAGCACTCGGGCGTGCCGGGGCTGGTCCACGCGGTTTCCCGGGATCTGATCCCCGAACCCCGCCGTGTTGCTTCCGGCAGCCCACGCGGCCTGACCGAACGTCATGGGAACAAAGGCGAAGAGGATGAGGAGGGTGGTATACGCCGTCCTGAGTAGCACGCGATGCCAGCGCAGGACGACCAACGCCATCAAGGCGCCGGCGAGGACCGAGACAATGATCAGGTTGCTTTTGCCGAGGCTGGTGAATAGTCCGAAACGCAACATCGGGAGAGACAACTTCAAGGAGACCGTGTCCCGCAAACTGTTCAGGGGCGCAAAGCCCGCCAGTACCAATCCCGCCCGGGCTGCGATTCGGCAGATGCCGTGCGGTTGGCGTGCGATTCTGATTGCCGCACAACAGAGGGCACCCAGCAGCAGCACATTCGCGATCGCCGCCAGATACTCGACCGGGCGAGGCGGTGCCTTCATCGAGAACATCTCGACCCGGTTGTAATCCAGCAATCCGGTCCAGACCCTCAGATAGCAGAGATTGGAGAAAGAGAACCCTACGGCGAGGTCCGTGAACCACTCACGACCGGCCGTCCGGGTCCGGACTGCGGACGCCGGAGCTTCCGAAAGCGCCGGCGGGCTGTCGATGTACGCTGTCCGGCTCATGTGTGGAACTCCAGTTCCCGGTCGGGGACGCTGTCATGAAACCTCGCGGGGCCCAGATAGTCCGAGTGCGCCCTCTCGAGCGCCTTCACCAACTCGTCCGCCGACCTTTCCCAGGAGAACCGCTTGCTTCTTTCGGAGGCTGCAGCACGCAACTTTGCATTAATAGCCCGGTTCCGGACCGTCTCCAACATCGCGCGAGCCATGTCGCCCGGTTCGCGCCCGTCGCACCATATCACCGCCGAGCCGGCTACCTCCCGGTTCGGCTCCGTATCGCTTGCGACGATTGCAGCGCCGCAACCCATTGCTTCGATCAAGGTGTTCGGACACGCCTCGAGCAGTGAGCTGAAAACGAAGACCGCCGCATGGGCGTAAAGGGAAGCCATGCGCTGCAACGGCACGTATCCCGCGAAGATG
>JAIQFF010000084.1 GCA_020073395.1 Terriglobia bacterium | reverse complement strand
AGCCGCGGACGGCGGTTACCGGCTTACCCCTTACGATCCGGCATTCGAGAGGAAAATGAAGAAGGCTGAAGGGATCATGGGCCGCTATCGCAACACCTTGCGCGCCCTGGCAAAGTAAAGAGAGAAGTGAAGAGAAGGAAACCGATCTGGATTGAGGCGCGCGATGTCCTCGCGATCCACGACCGACTGTTAGCCGTCCACGGCGGCCGCCCGGGATTACGCGATGAAGGCCTTCTGCAGTCCGCTCTGGCTCGCCCCCTCCAGTACCGTGCCTGTGCTGACCAGTCTGACGTGATTGAGATGGCGTCGCTCAATACGGCGGGCATCGTCCGCAACCATCCGTTTGTTGACGGTAACAAACGGACTGGTTTTGTCACCGGCGTTCTGTTCCTTGAGCTCAACGGGTTCAGCTTCATGGCAAGTGAGGAGGATGCCACTCAGGCCGTCTTAGGTCTTGCGGGCGGCACGCTCGATGAAGCGGCATACACGGCCTGGCTACGCGCTAACAGTAAACGTGGGAGAAGCCGATAAATAGAAGGGTCAGGGGTCCAAAGTCCTCGATCAATGTTTTCGCACTCGCCCTCGGCGAAACATCCGCGGATCGTAGCGCAGCGGTTCGGGCGCATGCACCGCGATCTTCCTGAACTCCAGATGCTGCGGATTGATCAGCCAGTTGTTCTCATTCACCGCCAGAGCTGAAGCTACCAGCAACAAACAGGCCTCCGCTTTCTTCACAAACTCATCGCCAATCTGAGCAAGCGCGGGAGGCGCAGGGGTTTCCCGCCAGTGGGCTGGCAACTCGCGGGGGTGAAGTTGTTCCCGCGATAGGTTGTCAGGAACATCCGCGGTGGCCAGGACCAGGTCGTCGGGAGCGTCTTCCGGATCGAGGTGGACAAAATACTCCAGCATGGCGAGAGACTGGTGCTCTGAGGTATAAACCAGGCGCGTGCCCGGACTCGACCAGCGCCCTCCGTAGCGGTAGGCGCCTTCTCCGTCGAACGGGTTGCGCGCGTAGGCGGCGCGCAGCACGCGGAAAACACGGGTCAACTCATGCCACCATAAGCGATGCGGCCCAGGATGTTTTCTACCTGACGGGCTCCGAGTTCGGTGTCAATGGCGGCGATAGGCGCCACGCCTCCGAGTGCGCGGTTGCTGCGCTTGAGCCAGCGGCTGGCGCGGGCGTCGTCGCCCAGGGTTTCGCGAGCCAACGCCAGCAGGCGCGCCATGCGGTAGAGCCGGTCTGATTCGAAGCGAGCAAGGCGTCCGCGGCGGCGGCGCTGCAGGCTGCGTGGGGAGAGATCGAGAGCGCCGGCCAGCTCTTTCAGCGTCAGGCCCGAGGCCTGCATCAGCTCACCGAGGACAGCGTGGGGAAAGCCTTCGCGAATCGCCTCCCGTAGATCGCGATCATTGGCCAGCGCCCGCCCCAGAACGCGCTTTCCTCCCAACTGGCGCAGCACGGCTTGAAGTTCGTTTGCCATTTGTCGTCTATTGTAGCGACAAATGGCAGCATAGAGCAAATGTCAGGGGTCAGCTTGAAAGTGACCTCTTATGCAGTCGTCATCCTGAGAGACTTCAGTTTCGAAAAATCCGGCGCGCACCACCATGAACGCGGGCTGGCTGCAAATGCGCTTCACGACATCATCAAATATGTCTTACCATCTCGCCCTTAACCTGTCGGTATCTTGCAGAAATGCCGAGCTTTGCTCGGCCGGGCGGTTGGGGCACCCGCCCCTACGTGGGAGCTTGTGGCACCCCCATTCTGCTCGACCTGAGGATGGTTTGCGGCTACAATGGCTTTTGTAGCATCCAAGATGTGGACAGGCTCTATCCGCCGAGTTGCGGAGGGGCACTGGAGGTCATCGTGAGTCTGGTTCCGATCGGCGAACCTCGCCGCAAGATTACCGTTGCTTCTCTCCGCGAAAAGAAACTCCACCACGAACCCATCACTTGTCTGACTGCGTACGACTATTCGTCCGCGCGCCTAGTCGATGAGGCCGGGATCGATATTGTTCTGGTCGGCGATTCCCTGGCCCAGACCATGCTGGGTTACGAAAACACGCTTTCGGTCACCCTCGACGAAATGCTGCACCACACCCGGGCCGCGCATCGTGGTGTAACCCATGCGCTGCTGGTGGGGGACATGCCTTTCGGGTCGTACCAGTCGGATCCCAGCGACGCGGTGCGGAATGCCGCCCGTTTCGTGAAAGAAGCCGGAGCGGAGATGGTGAAGGTCGAAGGCGGCGAGAAGCGTGCCGACCTGATCCGCCGCATCATCGACGCTGAAATTCCCGTGGCCGGACACATAGGCCTGACCCCGCAATCAGTGAATGTGATGGGCGGCTACAAGGTGCAGGGCAAGGACCTGAGCGGAGTGGAGCAACTGATGCGCGATGCGGTGGCGCTGGACCGCGCTGGGGTGGCATGTATTTACCTCGAAGGCATTCCGCGTGAAGTCGCGGCCATGATTACGGCTGAAGTCAAGACTCCAACCATCGGGATCGGCGCGGGCCCGGATTGCGATGGACAGGTGCTGGTCTTCCACGATCTGCTGAATCTCACGTTTGGCCATCCCGCCAAGTTCGTGCGCCGGTACGCAGATGTGGGCGCGGCCATTACCGGCGCGGTGCAGGCCTTCCGTGCCGACGTCACCGCGCGCCACTATCCTTCGGACGAAGAGTCCTACCACCTGCCGAGAGAGACGCGCGCGGCGCTGGACACGGTGCTGGAACGCAAGCGGGCAATGAGGCGCTAGAGGCCGAATGAGACAGTCGCGTCTGGCCCTGATCGCGGCAGCCGTCGTCGTGTTGGCTTCCTGCTCCGCCCCCAAAACTCCCGATCCCGCCGCGCTCGAGGCCAGTGCTACTGCCCGCATTCTCGCCATCCCTCCGGCCACTCCTGAGAAGTACCGCGGCATGACTGATATGAAGGGCTGGCGCAACCCTTATCTGATTGTTCGCGCCGACGGAGTGGGGCTGCTTGATCCCGATAATCACCTGGAGCGCATATTGAAACCGGGAGAATTGACCCAGGCGCTGGGCAATCTGCCGCCATCCGCGTGGCCCTACGGGCGCGTGGTCGCTCTGTCCGAAAGCGGCGTGCGCAGCGGCGCCGCGGACGACAATGTGAAGATTCGCACCAACCGCGCCCTGGTGGCCGGAACTCTGGAGAGCATGCATGTGCTCATCAACTGGATTCCCTCGGCCTGAGTACGGACTCACCGTCGCGCCATGAAAATCTGCCACACCATCGATGAAATGCGCGCCGTTCGCGTTGCCGCGCGGGGCGTCGGCAAGACTATCGGCCTGGTGCCCACCATGGGAGCGCTTCACGAAGGCCACCTCTCGCTGGTGCGCATGGCGAAGGCCCAGTGCGATCTGGTCGTGGTTTCGATCTTCGTGAACCCCCTCCAGTTCGGCCCGAACGAGGACCTGGCCAAGTATCCACGAAATTTCGATCGCGATTGCGACCTGCTTGAGCGAGAAGGTGTGGACTTCATTTTGGCTCCCAGCGTGGAAGAGATGTATCCGGCGGGCGCGGTCACCTACGTGACGGTCGAGAGTCTGAGCGACAAGCTCTGCGGGCGTTCACGTCCGGGACACTTTCGCGGCGTGACCACGGTGGTCTCGAAGCTCTTTAATATCGTCCAGCCCGACCGGGCCTTCTTCGGGCAGAAGGACGCGGCCCAGTCCACAATCATCCGTCGCATGGTGCGCGATCTGAATATTCCGGTGCAGGTCGTGATCGGTGCTATCGTGCGCGAACCGGACGGTTTGGCAATGAGTTCGCGCAATGCCTATCTCGACGTGCCCCAGCGAAAATCGGCGCTGGTGTTGCATCGTTCACTCCAGACCGTACAAGCACTCTTCGATCAAGGGGAACGCCGAGTGCAGACGCTGATCGAGGCGGGCAAACAGGCATTCGGGCGGGATCCCTCGGTGCAGCTGGACTACCTTGAGATCGTCGATCCCGAAACGCTCGATCCGGTTGACGATCTTTCGCGTGGTGCACTGGTAGCGGTGGCGGCGTTCGTGGGAAAGGCCCGGCTGATCGATAACCTTGTGCTGCCAGGAAACACGTAGGGGCGGGTGCCCCCACCCGCCCGGCCGGGCAAAGCCAGCAATCTTTCGTTCGCGGCAATCGAAAACCAGGCGAGCTGCGCTCGCCTGCCCGGGTCCTGAGCGTAGTCGAAGGAGGGCGTCCGGGCCTGCGGGTTCACCTTGAAACGAACTTGTTGCCGGCAATGAAGTAGCGCAGCGGGTGCTCTGCGGCTTTGGTGATGCCAATGCGCGGTGTCACCTCGATGTGCTGCGGGCGAAAACCGTCGTCCACGATAAAGAGATCGGACTTTCGGCTGGTCAGGTCTTTTTCGTTGTCGCGTTCGCGCGTGATGCCAAAGGCCTCGGCGAGCCGTCCAGGCCCACTGGTCAGTTTTCGCAGGTCGCGATCTGCGGCGGCTCCGTCGAGCGAAATGTCTCGCGCTTGCGCCATCAGTTCGATCCCGGACATTGGCTCGAGGGCACGGAACAGGACTCCTCCCGCTTCTCCGTCAGGCAGGCAGGAGACGTTGAAGCAATAGTGATTGCCGTAGATGAAGTAAACGTAAGTCAGGCCGGGCGGGCCGAAGAGGACGAAATTGCGGGCTGTGCGGCCGCTGGCGGAATGGGCGGCAGGATCGTCCTGTCCCAGATAGGCTTCTACTTCCACGATCCGTGCGCTCAGGAGTTTTCGTGGCTGGCGCCGTACCAGGACCTTGCCTAACAGGTCGCGGCTGACGGCCCGAGGGTCGCGCGCGTAGAAATCGCGGGGAATCGGCACCAGTGCGGACGGAGTTCTGTTCTTGGCTATCGTCATCGCCTCACGGCATAATAGCGCCACGGGTCACAATCCTGAAGGAGGATCCATGCTGGGGAAAATATCTAAAATCGCTGCTGTACTCATGTCGCTGGCGCTGGCCGCCGCGGCGCAGACCATTCCCGCCGGCACCCGGCTGACGGTGCGCATGGGATCGGAGATCAGTTCTGGCACCGCCAAAGCCGGCGACAGATTTGATGCGACCCTGGCCCACGCTCTTGTAGTCAACGGCAAGACCCTGGCCAAAGTCGGGGCACCGGTGAAAGGCAAGGTGACCTCCGCGAAATCCAGCGGACGACTGCACGCTCCGGGAGAACTCACGTTGCGGCTTACTTCAGTAAGGGTTAATGGGCGGATGGTCCCCATCGCTACCACGTCCCATTCCGTCAAAGGCAAAAGCCATACCAAGAGTAACGCAACGAAAATTGGCGGTGGTGCAGCGGCCGGGGCGTTGATCGGAGGACTTGTGGGTGGCGGGAAAGGGGCCGGCATCGGTGCGCTGGCGGGTGGCGGCGCGGGAACCGGTGTGGCGGCTGCGACCGGGAAAGAAGAGGCTGTCGTGCCTGCGGAGGCGGCTTTGACCTTCACGACAAGATGACACGCTTCGACATACGTAGGCCCGAACGTCCTTCCACTGCGCTGAGGACCCAGGCGGACGAGAAAGACTCGCCTTGGTTTGAAGTTGGCGCAGGATCAAAAATTGCCGGGCTTCGCCCGGGGGGCGGGCGAGGGCGCCCTCTCCGACGTGAGTCGTGCTGGTTTAGGCTGCGCCTTTAGCCTCGCTCTTCAGGTAAGACAGCACCTCTGCCGAGTGACCTTCGGGCTTTACTTTGTGGAAGATGTGCTTGATCTTGCCGTCCGGGCCGATGATGAAAGTGGTGCGCACGACACCCATTACCTTTTTTCCGTACATGTTCTTTTCCTTGATCACGTCATAGGCGTTGCACACTTTCTTGTCGGCATCGCCCAGCAGGGTGAAAGGCAGCTTGTACTTTTCCTCGAATTTCTTCTGCGCGGACGGGGTATCGGGAGAAATGCCCAGCAGCACGGCGCCGGTATTCTGCATCTTTCTATAGGAGTCGCGGAACTCGCAGGCCTCGATGGTGCAGCCGGGAGTATCGGCTCGAGGATAGAAATAGAGCACCACGTACTTTCCGCGAAAATCCTTGAGTGAAATTTCTTCTCCATTCTGGTCGGGCAAAGTAAAGTCAGGGGCTTTATCATTGATATCGATGGCCATGGCAGCGTCTCCTGGTGTCTCAAAACCTGGTTCTTCAAGACTTGGTTCCACCAAGTTATATCGCACCGCACGGCGGGCCGTCATCCTGGCCGGACTGGCCTTGGCCCTCGCTCAATTGGCCTCGGCCCAGTCTGCCGCCCGGCAAAAGCCGAAAGGGCCGCGCGCGTTAGGCCTGGTACAACTGGCCCCCAACGGTAAAGCGCACCTGATTCCCATCACTATCTTGTATGACGGCGAATTCTACGATGCCAGCGCGTACAAGGCCTCCCCGGTACCCATGGCACTTGAAAGCGGAACAGTGTATGAAGGCGTGCGCACCGGTGTTTCTGAAGGACTATTCACAGTTACAAGCGCCCTGCAGGGCAACAACACCTGGATCGGAGACGGGACCTGGCAGTCGAACAGTGCGATTGCGGCCGCTAAAGACGCCGCAGCCAAACGGAAGGCGGTCATGTCGAAGCCTGCCCCTGAGCCGGTCGAAGGTCCGCCGGTGTTGAGGCGTGCGAGCGCGAAACCGAAGCCTACGGAAGATGCTCCGTCCGGGGGGTCTGCTGCCTCCGGCCCGGCCTCACCCGCTCCCCCAGCTTCTGCTCCGGCTGCTTCCACAGCTTCACCCTCAGCGTCAGACGAAGACTCGGACCGTCCTGTTCTGAAGCGGCCCGCCGCGGCCACCGCGCCAGTCGCCTCTGCGCCGTCTCCCGCAGTCACAGAGGCGGAGGCTGAAGCCGATCCGGATCGCCCGGTCCTGAAGCGGGGCGCGCCGACGGCGGAAGAATTGAAAAAGCGCAGCGCCTCGGTGGCGACGTCAGCGACCGCCGGGAAAGACTCGCACAAGCCCACAGCTCTTGCTCCCACCGTATTGGGCCCGATCCAGCTCATACCTGCCATTTCCGATGCTGCTGGTCCCGAACCGCGTCCGTATGCCTACAGCCTCAAGCCTGAAGAAGAGCAGAAGCTGCGCAATAAAATGCTGGCCCTAGCGGCGAATGAAGTGCGGGCCTGGGCGGCGCAGCCGGAGTCAGCAGGATCGCAACCGGCGCCCCGGCCCGGGAGCAAAGCGAAACCGCCTCAGCCCACCTTTGAAGATGTCCAGTTGCATGCGTTCGATCTCTCCAACAGCAACGAGCCGATACTGGTGCTGACCGCCAAGGCGCGGCTGCCGGTCCGGTCGAATACTGCCTCCGATCTGCAATACATCATCACGCTGGTGGCGCGCGACGATATGTACGGCGACCTGCACAAGGCCTTCGCCAGTGTGACGGACTCAGGGCACTTCGACGTTTTATCTCGCCTCGAACTGATCGACGCAGTGGACGCTGATGGCGACGGGCGCGGCGAGCTGCTCTTTCGTCAGGTGTCTGACGCGGGCAGCGCGTTTGTTCTGTATCGCGTGATCGGCGACCGGCTGTGGCCGCTGTTCCAGGGCACGCCGGGTCAGTAAAGCGCGTTCCTTCCCCGCTTGACCCTCCGCCGCGAGGGCGTATGATTCTCCCGGAATCAGCCCGATCAAGGAGGGCTTCATGAAGAGATACACCGCTACGGCCCTGGGATTATTTCTGTTTTTCGCGTTACAGGCTTTTGCGCAGGAACACTACACCGAGGGGCCAGTCTGGCAGGTGACCCTCATTCGCGTCGTTCCCACGAAGATGGATGCGTACCTGACGACTCTGCGGGCCAATACCAAAACGATTTACGACGAAATGAAGAAAGAGAACCTGATCCTGGACTACAAGGTTTTTCTCAACACGACCAAACACGATCCCCAGGACTGGGACATAGCCATCGGGGTTCAGTACAAGAACTTCGGCGCACTCGATGGCCTGACCGCCAAAGGGGAAACCATACGCGACAAGATTCTGGGGTCCAAGCAAGCTGCCCAGCAGCTCGGGGAGAAACGGGTGGAAATGCGGGAAATAGTCAGCACCATGATTTTGCGTGAAGTTACCCTGAAGTGACGGCCTTTGAACAACGGCCCGGTTGCGATTGCGGCCGGGCTGATCTATTTCTGGGTCATCACCAGTTCGCCGTTCTCAACTTTCATACCACCGACGTTGTCGGGAAGCCTCAGGCGGTCACGCTGCTCAGCGAGTTTCTTCTGCAAGGCGTCGTTCACCAGAGACACGGGAACGTTCAGGTCGCCGACTTTGAACTCAGTAGGATCAAAGGTGGCATAGCCGTCTTTTGACCCGAGATGTCCCGAAAGAGTCACCCACACATCCTTACCCGCGATCTGAGTAAGAAACTGGCCATGAGCGACGTCGCCGTCGAAGCTCACCTGGTAGTCTTTGACCTCAGGCTGCCCAGGCGCAACTGCCGCATCTGGAGACGAGAGACCGGAGATTGCCTGGGATGCTGCTGCCATCGGAATCTGTCCTGCAGCCTGGGCCAGGGCCGCGCTCACCTCGTCAGAACTGAGGCGAACCTCGGCCGGCGGCTGACCCTCTTCCTTAGGCTGGTCCAACTGCTGCACCTTTTGCTGAAAGGACTGTGCATTGACCGCGGCGGTTGCAGCCGGCTGGGGTTGCGCCACCGGCGCCGGCTTCTTCAGGACCAGGAAAAGAGCGATCAACGAAGTGACCAGAGTGGCCACGCTGATGATGCGGTCGAGTTTCCACTTCTTCATCGTGCACCTCAAACTTGCTGTGACTATGTTACTGAGGTAGCGGTGGAAGACTCACATGACGGAAGGTACTGACCGCGTGGTTACTGCGTGAACCCGGTCCCACACAGACACATCAACATCAGCCAAGCTTCTTGGCCAGCAAATCATTCACCATCTGCGGGTTGGCCTGGCCCTTCGATGCCTTCATGACCTGGCCGACGAAGAAGCCCACCACTGTCTTCTTTCCCGCCCGGTACTGCTCTACCTGCTTGGGATTGGCAGCGATGATTTCATCAATGATCTTTTCCAGCGCCGAGGTGTCGCGGGACTGTTCCGGACGGCCCTCCTCTTCATAGATGGCGGAAAAATCCTTCCCGCGCTCAAAGGCCAAATCGTAAAGATCCTTCAGCATCTTGCCCGAGATGGCGCCGCTCTCCACCAAGTCAGCCGAAGCGGCTACACCTTTCATCGAAATAGGCGACTGCTCGATTTCGAGACCCTTGGCTTTCAGGCGCCCCATCAACTCGCTCTGGACCAGGTTCGCAACCCGCTTCGGACTCCTGGCCGCCTTGGCTGCCGCTTCAAACTGGTCGGCCAGTGCCTTGGTGAGCGTGAGCACCTGCGCGTCCTGCTCGGTGATTCCGTAGTCGGCAACCATGCGCTTGCGCCGTGCCTCGGGAAGTTCAGGCAAGGTGTCGCGGATTTCCTTCTGCCACTTCGCATCCACCACCAGCGGAAGCAGGTCGGGCTCGGGAAAGTACCGGTAGTCATGGGCCTGCTCTTTGGAGCGCATGCCATAGGTCTTGCCTTCGACGGAGTTGTAGAGACGGGTTTCCTGCGTGATCTTGCCTCCGGATTCAATCACGCCGACTTGCCGCTCAATCTCGTACTCCAGCGCTTCGCGTATAAAGCGGAACGAGTTGACGTTCTTGACCTCGGTCTTCGTACCAAACTCTTTCTGTCCCCGTGGCCGCACGCTGATATTGCCGTCGCAGCGCAGCGAGCCTTCCTCCATGTTGCAGTCGCTGACCCCGGTGTAGAGGATGATCTCCTTCAGGCGCGTGAGGTATTCGTAAGCCTCGTCAGGTGAAGCGATGTCGGGCTCGCTCACGATTTCGATCAGCGGCACACCGCTACGGTTCAAATCGATGGCGGTGGTCTCCGAAGAGTTGGCGAAGCCTTCATGCAGGCTTTTGCCCGCGTCTTCTTCCAGGTGAACGCGGGTGATGCCGATTTTCTTGGTGCTGCCGCCAACTTTGATCTCGATGGCGCCGTGCTCGGCCAGGGGCTTGTCGTACTGCGAAATCTGGTAGCCCTTGGGAAGATCGGGATAGAAATAATTCTTGCGCGCGAAGATCGAAGTCTCGTTGATGCGGCAATTCAACGCCATGGCCGCGAGGGTTGCGAACTCCACCGCTTTGCGGTTGAGCACCGGCAAGGCCCCCGGCAACCCCAGACACACGGGACAAACGTTGCTGTTGGGCGGATCACCGAAGTGAGTGGAGCAGGAGCAGAAGATTTTGGTCGCGGTCAGGAGCTGGACGTGCACTTCCAATCCGATGACCGGTTCATACTTCGACCCCGCAGCTACGGAGAGTTCAGTTGTGGCAACCATAAAGCATCATTATAAATGCCCCCCAGTGTGTGGGTCGGACACTCCTGTCCGACGCCTTTGACTTGGGCTTGTCTCGAAAGCTCATTTGCTCTCAAATATGAGAACACGGTAGCAAGGGAAACAAAGGCAAAATCAACTTCAAAGGCGTCGGACAAGAGTGTCCGACCCACATAGGCACTCCCACGTCGGCACTCCCACATGGTCACTAGTGACTGGGCGCGCTCAGGCACTTCTCCAGCGGGACTTCAAAGTACATCAACTCGTTCCCCTTGGCGTCGCGGACGCCCGTGAGGTAGAAGTGCGCGCCGGCCAGCGGTACGGATATGCCCGAGACATCGAAGAACAGAAATCCAGACTGAGAGCTGTGCGCTTCCACCGCCTTGGCCTCAAACTGGGCATTCTGTATTTCCTCGTTGGCCTGCTTGCTCAGTCCACCCTTCACTTTCTTGGTGGGAAACGGAATGGGATAGCGGTTGGTATCGGCCGAAGGACGGGCAAGCCGCCGCGCGATGTCCTCCGGGCCCGCCGGAGAAAGCTTGGCGCGGTTTACCGTGACCAGTTGCGCTTTCATTCCAGCCAACTGCACCGGCTGGTTGCCGTCATTGGTCACGACTACGAAGATGGGCAGGAAACCGATCTCGCTGTACTTAACTGAAAAGATGGTTGTCTTTTCCGCCAGATCGTAGGGATCCACCGCGACCGCAACTGCTTCCAGAGGATGCTCGTCGTGCGCAGGGTAGGTCCTGGCGGGCTGTGCCCGAGGCATGACGAAATCCTTCGCCGCCAGGCACAACACAGGAACCAGAAGGATGGCGGCAATCGCCACCACCGGAAACCCAGAAATCCTCAAAGCCGATCGAGACATGATGGTTGATTATAGGATGCGCCCGGACAGCCTAGTGGTGCCTTGCGGTTAGAATGTCTCTTCCTTCATGTACTTGCTCTACAGCGCGCTGCTGGCGGTCGGCCTCTTGGTCAGTCTGCCCTACTGGATGTTTGCCAGGCGGCGCTCTGGCAGGTACCGCGAAGGCCTGGGTGAGCGCCTGGGTAGAGTGCCGCCGCGACTGCAACCGCAGTCCGATCCCGCAATCTGGGTGCACGCGGTTTCGGTCGGTGAGGTGCTGGCGGTCAGCGAGCTGGTGAAGGAGCTGCGCCGGCGCTTTCCCCAGTACCGAGTTGTGGTCTCAACTACCACGGCCACTGGGCAGAATCTGGCCAGGAAACATTTTGGAGAGGACAGCGTCTTCTACTTCCCGCTGGATTTCGAATTCGCCATTCGGCCTTACCTCTCGGTGCTGCGGCCCCGCCTGATTGTCCTCGCCGAGACTGAATTCTGGCCGAATTTTCTGCGCGCGGCACAGGTGAGCGGTGCTCGCGTTGCCGTGGTGAACGCGCGTATTTCTGATCGCTCCTGGCCGGGCTACCAGCGCTTCCGGCCCATCCTGCAGAAGGTCCTGCAAAACGTTGATCTGTTTCTTGCGCAGACCGAGGAGGACGCCTCCCGCTTGCGCGACATTGGTGCCCCCGCAGAGCGTGTGCAGGTAAGCGGCAATCTGAAGTTTGATGTGACCGCGCCGGCCCCTCCCGCGATTGTCGCCAGCCTGCGCTCAACTTTTCAGCAAGCTGGCGCCGGGCCGGTCGTGGTCTGTGGCAGCACAGTGGAAGGTGAAGAAGGGCTGTTGTTGCGCGCCTTCGAGAACGTGCTGGCCAGTCACCCTCGGGCGGTAATGATTCTGGCGCCGCGCCGTCCTGAACGCTTCGGAGAAGTTGCACAACTGCTGGAACAACTGGGCATCCGATTCTGGCGTCGCTCGCTATGGAGCGGTGATGCCATTGCTGGCGGCGTCTTTCTGGTTGATACCATTGGCGAGCTCGCGTCACTTTATGTGCTGGCCGATGTAGCGTTCGTAGGCGGAAGCCTGGTTCCTCGAGGCGGACACAATATCATCGAGCCGGCGCAGCACGGCGTCCCCATCATGGTCGGCAACCACACCGAGAATTTCCGCGACATCGTCAGCTTGTTTCAGAGTCAGGATGCCGTCCGGGTGGTAGGAGAGGCGGAATTTCCGCTGGTGCTGATGGACTTGCTTTCAAGTGAAGCCGAACGAGTCGCGCTGGGGCGCCGCGGAGCGGAAACTCTGCGTTCACAGATGGGCGCCACAGAAAAGACGCTGCGGGCCCTGGAACAATTGCTTCAAGCTTCCTCTGCTCACGTAGGGGCGGGTCCCTGACCCACCCTGGCCATGGCGAAGTTCATGGTGGAGGTTTGGGGCAGCTTGTACTGCGCAACACTAGCCGCGGCTTCGCCGCGGCCTGGACGGGTCAGAGACCCGTCCCTAACACGGTCTAAACATGAATCCGCTAAGCTCACTCTTCGGGCTCGGTGTTCGCGCGCGGAACGCCCTCTACGACCGCGGCATCGCTCCCATCCAGAAACTCGACGGCCCAGTGGTGAGCGTTGGAAACCTGTCCGTCGGTGGATCGGGTAAAACTCCGTTTGTGCTGTTGCTCGGAGAACTGCTTAAAGCGCGCGGCTTGAAATTCGATATCCTCTCGCGCGGCTACGGACGCAAGACCCGAGGCGTGGCCCTGGTCGATCCCGCCGGTTCCGTGCGCGATTTCGGCGATGAGCCCCTACTCATGGCTCGGCGTCTGAATGTCCCAGTCATCGTCGGCGAAGCTCGCCACGCCGCCGGTGTCTTGGCCGAGCAAAGGTTCGGGCCGCAACTCCACCTGCTCGACGATGGCTTCCAGCATCGCTCACTCGCTCGCGATTTCGACATCGTGATGGTTACTCCCGAAGATGCTCGCGATCGCCTGCTTCCCGCCGGACGACTGCGCGAACCGCTGACTTCGCTCCGCCGCGCTGACGCGGTTGTGCTCACCAGCGGCGCGTCTCCGCACGCCTTTCCGCTCGCCCAGAAGCTGGTCTGGAAGGCGCGACGTGGGATCATTCCCAGTAACGTTCCAGCCCGGCCCGTAGTGTTTTGCGGCATTGCTCGGCCACAGAACTTCGCCACGCAACTGCGCACCGCGGGCATCGAGCCAGTTGCCGAAGCCTTTTATCGCGACCACCACGCATACACTGAGCAGGACGTCCGTGATTTGCTGGACCTGCGCCACCGCAGCGAGGCCGACGGTTTTGTGACTACAGAAAAAGACGCGGTCAACCTGGGCGGATATCTGGCTGCACTCGATCCGCTAGCTGTGGTCCCAGTCAAGATGGAGTTGACCGACGCAGCTAACGCTGTGGATACCATGCTGGCCAGGATTGCGGAACGAAGGCACCAGCCGTGAGAAAATCGGAGTTGTTTTTGTAGCGCCGGCATCCTGCCGGTTGTCCCGAGGGCGTCTCGCCCTCGGCGTCCAAAGTTGAAAGCGCCGACCGAAAACGCATGAGCAAGCACCTCAAAGTCACCGAACGACTAAGGAAGATCGTCGAGGCCTTCCCCAAGGTCACGGTCACCGTGCTCGGCGACCTGGTGGCCGACGAATTCATTTTCGGCGAAATCTCCCGGGTTTCGCGCGAAGCTCCCGTGCTGATTCTTAAACATCGCGAACGCAGCATCATGCCCGGGGGCGGAGCCAACGCCGTCAGCAACCTCGCGGACTTGGGTGTTAACGTGCTGCCGGTCGGCGTGGTCGGCGACGACGAACCCGGCCGACTACTGCTCAAGGCTTTCCGCCACAAGCACGTCCCGGTGAGCGGAGTTCTGAAGGACAAGAGTTACACCACCGTCACCAAGACTCGCATCCTCGCCGGCATGGCCCACACCGCGCGGCAGCAGGTGGTGCGACTGGATCGCGAGCCTGAGACTGAGCCCAACCGTCATTTAAAACGCGAGTTGGTGCTGGCCGCACGGGAGTACGCTCGCGCCTCAGATGTCCTGCTCATTTCAGACTACGGTTATGGAGCAGCCACGCCTGCGATCCTCAATGCGGTCCGCTACAAGGGCGGTCTGCAGGGAGTGCCCGTGGTACTCGATTCACGCTACCGTATGCTGCAATATTCGGGCGTGACTGCGGCCACGCCGAATGAGCCCGAAGTCGAAGAGGCACTGGGAGTACGGATCGGCCACGATTGGCGAACCTTGTGTGCCGCCGCCGATCAAGTCATGTCGCAAATGAAGCTGCAGTCGCTGGTAATCACGCGCGGGCGTGATGGCATGGTCGCATTCACCCGCCGCCAGAAGCCTGCCGACATTCCGATTTTCGGGTCCGACCAGGCGGCTGATGTGACCGGCGCCGGAGACACCGTGATTGCCACATTCACGGCGGCCCTGGCCGCAGGAGCGGGCGCAGAAGACGCGGCCCACCTGGCGAACTATGCCGGCGGCATCGTAGTCATGAAGAGAGGCACGGCGACGGTATCGCAACAGGAATTATTACAGGCCCTGGACCATGCGCCACCGGTGCTGCGATCTCACTGATCTCCGCAAGGCGGTTGTCCGCAAGAATGAGCCGCGGAGCGGCGCAAGAATGCAGCCCAGGGCGCAAGCCCTGAATTAGAGGCGCAAAGAGGTCGAGCCCAGCGGGGCGAAAGAGAAGTTCGCAATCAACCTCTCCGCAACTTACGGAGAGCTTCCAGGACAAGACGATCGCAAACAAGATTTTCAATCGCGAAGAACTCCAGCACCAGGTGGCAAGATGGCGCCGGGCGGGCGATTCCATCACCCTGGCCAATGGCGCCTTCGATCTGTTGCACGTGGGCCACGTGCGTTACCTGAGCGCGGCCAAGGCTCTGGGTGGACGCTTGATCGTGGCCGTCAACTCGGACGACTCCGTACGCGCCCTGAAAGGTGAAGGCCGCCCGCTGATGCCGGCGGAGGAACGCGCCGAAATTCTGGCAGCGCTGGCCGGCGTCGACGCCGTGGTGATTTTCCCGGAGCCGGATGTGCGCGCGATCATCCATGAAATCCGCCCCGACGTGCATGCCAAGGGGACGGACTACACCGCCGAAACCGTTCCCGAACGCGACGAAGTGATGGCCAGTGGCGGACGAGTGGAAATTGTGGGCGACCCCAAAGACCATTCCACCACCGAGATGATTCGCTCCCGCCTGGGGCGGACGCGTTCGTGAGCACGCCTTCACCAGCTAAAACCTCTGCTGAAGATGTGGCGAAGCCGACGATTGCACGGCCGGGAATCGCCCGGATGCTGATCGTACGTCTCGGCGCCATGGGCGACGTCATTCACGGTCTTCACGCCGCAGCTGCGCTGCGCGAGGCATTTCCGGAAGCGCTACTGGGCTGGCTGATCGAAGAGCGCTGGGCGGAATTGCTGTGCACTTTGCCCACGCCGCGCTCGGGGCCGCGTTCGGCGCAGCGTCCACTGGTGGATCGGGTCCACACGGTGAACACCCGCCAGTGGCGGCGCGCGCCTTTTTCCGCCGCGACCTGGGAACGCGTCGCGGCCAGCCTGAGTGATTTACGGGCCGCGCACTACGAAATCGCCGTCGACCTTCAGGGTGCGGTGCGCTCCTCCCTGCTGGCCCGGTGGTCGGGAGCGCGCGTCATCTACGGAGCGGCCCAGCCTCGCGAAAATCTGGCCAGCATGTTTTACACACGCCAGGTAATCCCTGCTGGCGAGCACATCGTCGAACAGAATATGGCACTCGCCGAGGCGGTTGCCCATCGAAACCTTAAGACGCCGCGGGTCGAGCTTCCACGCGACAATGCGGCCGAACAGGAATGTGATCGCCGGCTGCAAGCGAAAGGTGCGCAGGAGTTTGTACTGCTTAACCCGGGCGCTGGTTGGGGAGCCAAGCAATGGCCCGCTGAACGTTACGGGCAAGTGGCAAGGCGATTATCAGAAGATGGTTTGAAATCGATGATCAACTTTGGGCCCGGCGAAGAAGATCTCGCGCACGCAGTCGAAGCCGCCAGCGACTGTGCGGCCGAACCCTTGACCGGTTCGCTTACCCAGCTCATCGCGCTCACGCGTCGCGCACGTTTGTTTATCGGTGGCGATACCGGTCCCATGCATCTGGCGGCGGCGCTGGGTGTCCCGGTCGTCGCAATCTTCGGGCCCACCGATCCCGCGCGCAACGGCCCTTTTGACACCCGCACTGTGGTGCTGCGTAGTCCCTCCAGCAGCACCAGCTATCAGCATGTGTTCCAGCGGGAGGACGGGTTGCTTGAGATCAGCTCCGGGCAAGTGGTTGCCGCGGCCCGGCAACTGCTGGGGGAGCGTCATGGCTAGCTGGTCTGCGATTGCCCGCAGGGCCCGTGTCCCGCTTGGATTTGTCTTTGCCATACTCTATTTCTGGCTGGCCCAGCCCACCGTGAAATCAATCCTGATCGGCACCACCCTGGTGATTCTGGGACTTATGATTCGGGCGGTCGCTTCCGGGCAGTTGCAGAAAAACCAACAGCTGGCAACAGAGGGTCCGTATGCCTACACCCGCAACCCGCTCTACCTCGGTTCGTTGATCCTCTCGGTTGGGTTCGCTCTTGCCGCACGCAGCTGGTGGATCGTCGGCGGAATTCTTCTTCTCTTCTTTGCCATCTATCTTCCGGTGATTCGTGCCGAGGAAGTATTTCTGCGAGAGCGCTTCCCACAGTTTGAAGACTATGCGCGCCGGGTACCTCGCCTGTTCCCGCGAGTAAGCGCCGACAGGAACAGCGGAGCGTTCAGCTGGGACCTGTACTGGAAGCACCGTGAGTACAACGCAACCTTGGGAGCGGCAGCGATGCTGGTGGCACTGGTGGCCAAGATGCTGCGCTGGCCCTAGCCAATGTTTGTGTGGGTCAGTGGTTTGTGTGTGGGTCGGACACTCTTGTCCGACGCCTTTGATCTTGATTGTAGCTCTTCAGGATTGCCGTTCCCGCCATCGATGCTCGCGACAACGACCCTGGAAGCAGAGCAAAGTCAAAGGCGTCGGACAAGAGTGTCCGACCCACACTCCGACCCACACTCCGACCCACACGGACCTAGTTCTTCGCCAGTAGCGCCTTGGCCCGGCCCAGTTCAGGACGATCGGAGGTCGATCCGGCGCACACTTTCACCAGTTGCGCGTAATAGGTCGCCGCCCTCTCATTCTTCCCCGCCATTTCGGCCGCGCTGGCTGCGCCGTAGAGCCCGTTGAAGCGATTGGGATTGAACTTCAAATCAGTCTCATATTCCGCCAACGCCTGGTCCGGATGCTTGGCTTCCATCAGGAGGTCGGCCAGCATCTCCCTAGCCGGAATGTCCTCGGGTTCGTCGCCGGTGGATTCCTCTTCCTCTGCAATGGCGCGCAAGGCCTTGACTGCCTCTTCATCTTTGCCCTCGGCATGCGCAACCCAGGCCTCGGCTTCCTTTTGCGCATCCTCCACCACATTGGCCCAGGACGACTTCTTGTTTTTCAACATTTCATTACGAATTGATTCCAGCTCGGCGATGTCCTTTCGTGCTTCAGGAACGTTCCCAGACCGGGCCGCGCCTATGGCTCGGGCCCAATAGGTGATCGCCTTGTCGCCGGAATCCGCGCCGGGTGCGGGAGTCAAGGCAGCGGCCTCGGTCCAATGATGAAGTTCCAGGGCATAGAGCGCGGGAAATTTCGACAAGGCGTACGCGTGCGGATCATAGCCCTCGCCGTACATGTCCTTCATCGGCGGCAGGGCTTTCACCTCAGTGATAAGAGCCAGTGCATCAGCCTCACGCCCGCTCTGCAGGTAGGCATAGACCAGAAAGTCCATGGCGTGAAATTGATGACCCTCGCCGCCCATGTGCATGGCCGCGGTCTTGCGCGTGGCGGCGATGGAGGCCAGGTTGGAATCGATGTCGTCCTGCCATAGCCCAAGCCGGGCAAAGATGTGCGACGGCATATGCAGTGCGTGCGGAGCTGCGGGAGCAATCTTGGCGTAGCTGCGCGCCGCCGGCAGGCCCAGTTCGGCCAGTTGCGGCTTGTCATAACTGTGAATCAGGTAATGGGCCACCCCGGGATGGCTGGGCTCTTCCTTGAAAAGTGTTTCCAGCACGGCGGCCGCTTTCTTCCGATTGGCAAAGGTGGAGTCGCCGTCCGGTTCCGATGCCAGCAGCGAAAGGGCGTAAAATGCCGCCGCCTCGAGATCGCTGGGATAGCGCTGATAGACGCTCTCCATGGCCTGTGAGTAGGCCTTGGCGCGTTCCTCGTGGTCGCCCCTCTTCCGGTAAAACGCGCGCAAGGCCGCGATGTAATCGCGCTCGCGATCGGTCGCGGGACGGAGCGACTGCGCCTTCTTCAACTCCGCCATGCCTTGCTTGATGGTGGCGGCTCTGGGATGGTCCCAAAGTTGGTGCCATAGACTCATGGCCACGCCCCAATGAGCCATGGCGCAGGCTGGATCATCCTTCGAAATCTGCACGAATTCCTTTTCCGCTTCCTCGTACCAAAAGGAATGCAGCAGCGCAACCCCGCGTGCAAAGGCCTTCTGCGAGGACGCGGCACAGGAAACCGGGAAGTGCACAGTCCCCAGTTGATCCTCGGTCAGATCTTCGTGGTGATGGCCTTCATCGGCCAGCGCGAAAATTCCAAGCAGCGATACCACAGCCAGCACCGCGGCAATGCGTTTCATGGGAGGCTCCATCGAGAGCGAGTCTAGACCTGCGATGATGCAGGGGTCAATTGCAGAAGGGAAAGTGTGGAGCGGACACTCTTGTCCGCTGCTTTTGACGCTGACTTTGACTCTGAGTATCAACCTTCCCTACTCGCGCAATATCCAATGACACCCAAAACCAAAGTCAACTCAACTGCGGCGGACAGGAGTGTCCGCCCCACACGGACGATTCACATATAAAACAAACTTAACCGGGGCAGCCCGTACTTCTCCAGCAATCTTTTGTGCAGATACTGCTTCTGCAACTGGTCGATCTGCGCTGCTGGCATCTTGCGGCGGTAGGGACTCAATTCGCGATCGGCCTCAGCCCGTACGGCAACGATGTCGTCATCGGGCGTGGCCGCCAGCAGCACCGCGAGCAACTTCTCTTCCAGCACCGTGAGCCGCCGCTCCAGGTCTTCCAGACGGGGCGCGCTGCCTTGCATCTCGGAAGCCAGTTCACGCAGCGTGTCGGCGGTAGACCGCGCTATCGCAACCCCTGAAATCCCCGGCCGCTCCGGCAGTCTTGCCGTGAGCAGCAGGTCGGCGTTCCGCCGCAGAAAGGCCACAATGTCCCCAGCCTGAAAGCCTGCCGGCTTCGCTGTCGGCTGGGCGCTGCTCGAAGCACCAACCGCTGCCTCCTTCATCTCCTCGGCGGCAGCTAGCACCTCCTGCGCACAATAAGCCAGGCTGTTGACCTTACGGGACGTGGGCCGTTTCTCATAACGCTCGAACGCCCCATCGATCCCGCGCAGGACCGCTTCGAGCGGAATGCCGGCGTTTTTCCAGGTTTCGATCAATGCCCAATCCAGGGTCGAAAGCAGCAGGATGCCGCCCCGGCGTCGTTGAAACTGTTCTTCGATTTCAGTGAAATAGTTGAAGTAGTTTTCCACGACGACTCAGCGGGTCCGCGACTTGCGGCCGGGCGCCGGCGAGGCGGAAGAAGCGTTCGCGGATGGGCCTTCATGGCCAGCCCTCGCCTCCGTGTTCCGTTCCCATATGAGGCGCAGGCCGTCCAGAGTGAGCAGGTCGTCGACATGCTTTATGTATTTCGATCCCTTCCCGATCAGCGCGGCCAGTCCACCGGTAGCCACGACAGTGGTTTCCTGTCCCATTTCTTCCAGCAGTCGCTCCAGGATTCCGTCCACCAGGCCGAGATAGCCGTAATAGAGCCCAGACTGCAGGCTGCCGACGGTCGTGGTGCCAACTACCCGCGCCGGCTTGCGAATGGCCACTCTAGGCAGGCGCGCTGTCTTCTGAAAGAGAGCGTCGGCGGAAATCCCAATCCCAGGACAGATCACGCCCCCCTGATACTCGCCCTTTGCGGACACGCAGTCGAAAGTGGTCGCGGTGCCGAAATCTACCACGATGCACGGCCCGCCAAATTTTTCGAAGGCGGCAACCGAATTCACGATGCGGTCGGCGCCAACCTCGGAGGGATTTTCGTAAAGCACGGGCATTCCAGTCTTAACCCCAGGCTCGATAAACAACGGCTTGGTGTTGAAATAGCGTTCGCAGACCTGGCGCAAAGTGGAATCGACCGGCGGCACGACGGAAGAAATGATGATGCCGCGGACACCCTTGACCTCAATCTTGTCCATGGCAAACAGGTTGCGGAAGAGCACGCCGTATTCGTCCACGGTCTGGGTAGCGATGGTTGCCACGCGCCAGTTGGCCACAAGCAACTCGTAGCGTTGCGATTCGGCGCGACTATCAGACGCAGCCTTGGCGAACACTCCCAGCACCGTATTAGTATTGCCGACATCAAGAACCAGCAGCATACTCAGAAAATCCGCTTTGAAAAGTGCCGTAGCCTGCGCGGGGTCGGGTCTCCGACCCGGCCAGGCTGTCGGGGTTTATGCGGCGGCAGGCGAGTGGGCTTCGTCCGCCGGGCGGGCCTGAGACCCGCCTCCACACAGTACCGCTCACTTCAAGATCACCGTCCCGCTTAACACCGTCCGCAACCCTCCTGCCGTTCTTACCTGCAAGAATCCGCGTGGATCCAACCCCTCAGTCACACCTTCAAAGCCGCCGTTTTCTTCCACCTGCACCCGTCGGCCGCGCACCGACGGCGACCCGCTCTGAAATCGCTGCAAGATTGACTCATGCGCCCCCGGCTTCTCCAGCAGGTCTCGATATTCGCGGTCGAGCG
>JAIQFF010000083.1 GCA_020073395.1 Terriglobia bacterium | reverse complement strand
AGAGTGTCCGCCCCACACATGCCGGGGTAAGATCATGGCATGCCCTCAAAGTCGGCTGCTTCCTCACTGCCCGCGGTAAAAATCTCCCGGCGCGGCGCAAAACGATTGCAGGACGGCCACGTCTGGGTCTATCGCTCGGATATCGTCTCCGCCGACGGTGTGGCTCCAGGCACGGCTGTCGGCATCACCGATGAGCGCGGGAAATTCCTCGGCACGGCCCTCTATAGCAGCGCTTCCCAGATCGCCATCCGCATGATTTCGCCCCACCCGGTGGAAGACCTCGGCCGCCTCCTCCGTGAACGTGTCCAGGGCGCAATCAGCTATCGGGAGCGTGTGGTCCGCGACACTGACGCCTATCGTGTGATCTTCAGCGAAGCCGATTTTCTTCCCGGGCTGATCGTGGACCGCTACAACGACCTTCTTTCCCTCCAGGCCCTGACCCAGGCCATGGATGCGGAACCGGTCCGCAAGGTGATTGTCGCTGAGCTCCGCGGGCGCTTGAAACCGGCAGCCATTGCGGAGCGCGTCGATCCTCGCATCCGCGAACTGGAGCAGTTGCCCCCCCGGCCCTCAGGCCTGATTCAGCGCGACATGCAAGACGAGATTCAACCAGAGAGGACCAGCACAATCTTCACCATGAACGGAGTGCGTTTTCACTACGAAGCGCTGGAAGGCCAGAAGACCGGTGCGTTTCTCGACCAGCGCGAGAACTACGCGGCAGCCGCGCGCTACGCTCAAGGGGAAGCTCTGGATGTCTTCTGCTACCAGGGCGGCTTCGCTCTGCACCTGGCCCAATCCTGTTCCAAGGTCACCGGCGTGGACAGTTCCCGTCCCGCGCTCGAAGTGGCCGATCGCAATGCTGAATTGAATGGCCGCGACATCGAATGGGTCGAAGCCAATGCTTTCGACCTGCTGCGGGACTATGCCGACGCCGGCCACCGCTACGACACCATCGTCCTCGACCCTCCCGCCTTCGCCAAGAGCAAGGCCAACCTGGAGACCGCGCTTCGTGGCTACAAAGAACTCAACCTGCGGGCGCTCAAGATGCTGCGTCCGGGCGGCATCCTGGTTAGCTGCTGCTGCTCCTATCACGTCAGCCCCGCCCAATATCGGGAAGTCGTTGGAGATTCGGCCCGCGATGTCCACAGAAATCTTCGTATCGTGGAAAACCGCGGGCAGGCCAAGGATCATCCGATCCTCTTAAACGTGCCGGAAACCGAGTATCTAAAGTGCATTATTGCCTACGTAAGTAACTGAAATAAATGCAATAATTACAATTGACAATAAGTAACTCACATTTTATTATTTGTTCATACTAAATGCTCATTCAGGGCAGCACTGGAGCCCTAAACTACTAATCTCAAAGATTTCTGAAGAGGAGGATTTTATGACCGTATTGACCCGTTGGGATCCCTACCGCGAGTTCAGCAGCCTACAGGATCGTATGAACCGCTTGTTCAATGCCTCGTTCAACGAGGGCCGGGATGAGTCCCTGACCACTTCGAGCTTCGCTCCGGCAGTTGACGTTTACGAAGACGAACACAGCGTTACGCTGAAGATCGAAGTCCCGGGCATTGACGAGAAGGACATTGACGTCCGCATCGAAAACAATACCCTGACCGTGCACGGCGAGCGCAAGCTTGAGAAGGACGAGAAAGAAGAGAACTATCGCCGCATTGAGCGGCAGTATGGCAGCTTCACTCGCACCTTCACCCTGCCCAACACGGTGGACACCGAAGGCGCGTCTGCCAGCTATGAGAAAGGTGTGCTGAAGGTAAAGCTGGCCAAGAAGGCCGAAGCCAAGCCCAAGCAGATCAAAGTCAACGTAGGCGGCGAAAAGACGCTGGAGGGCAAGGCCCCGAGCAAGGCCGCGTAATCTGGTTCGATGGAGGACGGGCGTCCGCGCCCGTCATTCTCCGTTGCCAGATTGTTTGACGGGAGGCGGACAACAGACCGTCTCCCGTTTTCATTTGAGCAATCAGCGTTTAGCACTTAGCATTTGGGCCTTGTAAGTCCAATTGCTAGATGCCAAGTGGTTGCTGTTCTTTGAGGAGTTTGCCATGGCAATACGTTGGGAAAAACTTACAGTGAAGGCGCAGGAAGCAGTACAGCGGGGCAACGACCTTGCCTCCGAGCACGGCAACCCCGAACTGTTGCCTCTCCACCTGCTGGCGGCGCTGCTTGAGGACAAAGAGGGAATTGTGCAGCCGGTGCTGGAGAAGATTGGCATCGGTCCACAAGCCGTCCTCAACGATACCTATCGAGAGATCGAGCGCCTGCCCAAAGTATCTGGCGGCGGAGCTGCCCAGGCCGCGCTCTCCAAAGCAGCCAACGACCTTCTGGACCGTGCCTTCAAAGAAGCGGCCAACTTTAAAGACGAATATGTTTCCACTGAGCACCTGCTGCTGGCCGTCACCCAACTGAAGCGCGACCCCAGCCAGGAAGTCCTGGCCCGGCATGGCGCCACTTACGATGCCATTCTCAAAGCCCTCACTTCCGTACGCGGTTCCCAGAAAGTGACAGATCAGAATCCTGAAGCCAAGTACCAGGCGCTCGAGCGCTATGCTCGCGATCTGACCGAACAGGCTCGGCGGGGAAAACTCGACCCGGTCATTGGACGCGACGAGGAGATTCGCCGCGTGGTGCAGGTGCTTTCCCGCCGCACCAAGAACAACCCGGTGCTGATCGGTGAGCCCGGCGTGGGCAAGACCGCGATCGTGGAGGGCCTGGCCCAGCGCATCATTTCGGGCGATGTGCCTGAAGCCTTGAAGAACAAGCGCCTGGTGGCGCTCGATCTGGGCGCCATGCTGGCGGGCGCGAAGTTTCGCGGCGAGTTTGAAGACCGCCTTAAGGCGGTGCTCAAGGAAATCGAAGACTCACAGGGCAAAATCATTCTGTTCATTGACGAGCTGCACACCCTGGTGGGAGCAGGTGCGGCGGAAGGCGCGATTGACGCGTCCAATATGCTGAAGCCGGCGTTGGCTCGCGGCGAACTGCGTGCCATCGGCGCCACCACGCTCAACGAGTATCGCAAGTACATCGAAAAAGATGCCGCGCTCGAGCGCCGCTTCCAGATTGTGTTCGTTGGCGAACCCAACGTTGAAGACACGATCGCGATCCTTCGCGGATTAAAAGAGCGCTACGAAGTACACCACGGCGTCCGCATCAAGGATTCCGCCATCGTGGCTGCGGCCACGTTGTCGCATCGCTATATTTCGGACCGCTTCCTGCCGGACAAAGCCATCGATTTGATCGACGAAGCGGCGGCATCGCTGCGCATCCAGATTGATTCCATGCCCACAGAAATCGACCAGTTGGAACGCCGCGCCACGCAGCTGGAAATTGAAAAGCAGGCGCTCAAGAAAGAATCCGACCCCAACTCCAAAGAGCGGCTGGCAGTGATCGAGAAAGAGCTGGCTGAGCTGCGGGAAAAGTCTAACGCGCTGAAAGCCAACTGGAAGCGTGAGAAGGACCTGATTGCCAAGACCCGGACGCTGAAAGAAAGAATCGAGCAGCTCAAGATCGAAGAGCAGGCGGAGGAGCGCAAAGGCAATCTGCAACGAGTGGCGGAGATACGCTACGGGTTGCTGGTGCAGGCGGAAGAAGAACTGAAGAAGTTGACCGCGCAAATGGACGGCAGCGCGGGCGGGGGGGCCCGCGCCACACGGATGTTGAAAGAAGAGGTGGACGAAGAAGACGTTGCCCGCATCGTTTCCAAGTGGACCGGCATTCCGGTCTCGAAGATGCTCGAAGGAGAAGTCAAGAAACTGGTCACCATGGAAGAGCGCCTGCGGCAGCGCGTGGTAGGTCAGGACGCCGCGCTCGAGCGGGTGGCCAACGCCATCCGCCGTTCGCGCGCGGGATTGAGCGATCCCAAGCGGCCGATCGGATCATTTATTTTCCTCGGACCAACCGGCGTAGGCAAGACCGAACTGGCCCGCGCCCTGGCCGAGTTCCTGTTCGACGACGAGCATTCCATGGTGCGCATCGACATGTCCGAGTACATGGAGAAGCACGCCGTCTCGCGCTTGATCGGCGCGCCTCCCGGTTACGTCGGCTACGAAGAGGGTGGACAACTGACCGAGCAGGTGCGGCGGCGTCCTTACGCGGTTGTGCTGTTCGACGAAATCGAAAAGGCGCATCCGGACGTGTTCAACGTCCTGCTCCAGATGATGGATGATGGCCGCCTGACCGACGGCCGCGGCCGCACCGTGGATTTCCGTAACACGGTCATCATTATGACTTCGAACATCGGGTCTGCGTTCCTGCAGTCCGAAGGTTTGCGCTCCGACAAAGAGTTCGACGAGGCCTCAAAGCAGGTGATGAATGCCCTGCACAGCCACTTCAAGCCGGAGTTCCTGAACCGGGTGGATGACATCATTGTCTTCCGTCCGCTGGGCAAAGAGCAGCTGGTGAGGATTATCGAGCTTCGACTGGAAGACGTTCGCCGTCTGCTGGCCGATCGCAAGATCTCGCTCGAACTGACCGACGCAGCCAAAGACCTGCTGTTCACCGAAGGCTTCGATCCAAACTTCGGCGCGCGTCCCCTGAAGCGGGCAATTCAAAAGCTGGTGCAGGACCCGCTGGCGCTGAAGATCCTGGACGGCGAAGTCCTGCACGGCGATCACGTGGTGGTGGAGGCCGACAAGAAAGCCGGCAAGATGGTATTCGAGGTCAGCAAACGGGTGGGCGAGAAGGAACCAGTCAAGGCGCGAGGGTAATCGGCGATGCCCACGTAGGGGCGGGTGCCCTCACCCGTTTGGTCGAGCGAAGCTCGACTTGTTTCCTGCCAACGTTGGGTGGCCACGACCAGACGATTGTCGAGCTGCGCTCGACCGGGCGGACGAGCGCAGTCCGCCCCCTACGTGGTCCTTGCCGATTGCCCAATTTCTCTTTTCGCCTTACCATCCTGTCAGTGGCCACCGCCAAGAACATCCCCGATCTCAAGCAGCGAATCGTGTCGGCGGCGCCCGTCGAGGATGATTCCTCTTTTGAGTTGAAACTGAGGCCGCAGCGGTTGGCCGAGTTCATTGGACAGCCCAAGGTCAAAGAAAACCTGGCAGTCGCCATCGAGGCAGCCAAATCACGCGGCGAAGCTTTGGACCACGTTCTGCTCTACGGTCCGCCCGGGCTAGGCAAGACTACGCTCGCCACCATCATCGCCAACGAACTGGCCGTTCCCTTCCAGCAGACTTCTGGTCCAACCTTGCAAATCAAGGGAGACCTCACCGCCATCCTGACCAACGTGCGCGACAAACAAGTTCTGTTCATCGATGAAGTGCACCGCTTGCAGCCGGCGCTCGAGGAGATCCTGTACTCGGCGCTCGAAGATTACAGGCTGGACATCATGATCGGGCAGGGGCCGTCGGCGCGCACGCACACCATGGATGTGAAGCCGTTCACCTTTATTGGAGCTACCACCCGCGCCGGGTTGCTGTCATCGCCTTTGCGGTCGCGTTTCGGCATCGTGCTGCGCCTGGAGTTTTATACCCACGAGGACTTGCGCATCATCGTGGAGCGTTCCGCGGAGATTCTTGCCATCGGGATCGACCACGCCGGAGCCCTTGAAATCGCCAGCCGCTCCCGCGGAACTCCGCGCATCGCCAACCGTCTGTTGCGCCGGGTGCGCGACTACGCCCAGGTGAGGGGAGGGGGAAAGATCGATTTGCCGACCGCGCAGGCTGCGCTGCAGATGCTGGAGGTCGATCGTCACGGCTTCGACGAAGTGGACCGCAAGCTGCTGCTGACCATCATCGAGAAATATCAGGGTGGCCCGGTGGGCGTGAACACGCTGGCCGCGGCCCTGGCCGAGGAGCAGGACGCGATTGAAGAAATCTACGAGCCGTTCCTGATTCAGATTGGTTTCCTGAACCGCACGCCGCGCGGGCGTGTCGCCACACAATTAGCCTACGAGCACTTTGGGATCACTCCCAACCGAAAGCAGAGTTCGTTATTCTAGTCGTCAGTCGTCAGTCTTCAAGGAAGCCAGACTTGCTGACCACTGACGACCAGCGACTGACGACTGATTCCTATGATTGCCCATCTGCGCGGAAAGCTGCTGGCCAAGCATCCCAACCAGGCCATCGTCGAGACCGGCGGCGTCGGATACGACGTCACCATCAGCGTTCCTACATTTTCCGATCTGCCCGGGACCGGGGGCGAGGTCGCGCTGCACATCCACACTCACGTCCGGGAAGACGTCATTGCGCTCTACGGATTTCTGCGTTCTACCGAGAAGACACTGTTTGAAAAGCTGATCACTGTAAGCGGCATCGGGCCGAAGCTCGCGATCACCATTCTGAGTGGCATGGCGGCTGACGAGATGGTCAACGCGATACGTGGCAACGACATCGCACGGCTCACTCGAATTCCTGGAATCGGTAAGAAGACTGCCGAACGGATGGTGCTGGAACTGCGTGACAAGCTGGCCGTCGAAAAGCACGGAGAGATTGCGGCCGTGCCCGCCCTGAGTGCGGCAGAAGAAGACGTGCTCTCAGCGCTGGTGAACCTGGGGTATCAGCGCGCGGCAGCGGAGAAGGCATTGGCGTCGGTCTCCAAAAGCGGGCAGTTTGATGTCATGTTCCGCGCGGCCCTGGCTGCCCTCGCCAAATAGCTCTTCAATAGAAGCGTCCCACCGGGACCTACTTTCCGATGCAGAACCTGCTGAAAATCAGGTTGAGGATGTCATCGTTGGTAGTGAATCCGGTAATCTCATCGAGTGGGCGCAGGGCGCTGTAAAGATCGAGCAGGACCATCTCATGCGGGACGTTACCCCGCACGGCAGTCACCGCAGCGTCAAGCCCAGCCAGTGAGTCCCGCACCAGGCCCTGATGTCGCGCGTTGGTAAGAAAACCAGTTTCGCCTGTGCCCTCAAATTCTCCTCCTGCATGGCGCAGAATCTCAGCCCGCAGCTCAGGAATACCCTCTCCGGTCAGCGCCGATACGCGAACGCGCTGCAACTGGGAACCGGGAACCCGAAACTGCGACCTGGTTTTATCTGATTTGTTCTCCACCAGAATGGCGGTCCGCTGGGCAACCAGCTCAAGTAATTGGAAATCTTCGGCCCCGGCCGGTTCAGAAGAATCCAGCACGACCAGCACCAGGTCTGCGTCGGCCAGGGCTTCCATCGATTTACGAATGCCGATGCCCTCAGCTTCATCCATTGCGCGGCGAATGCCAGCGGTATCCACCAGCTTTACTGGAATTCCGGCAAGCGCAACCGTTTCCGTGACCAGGTCGCGAGTGGTTCCTGGGGTAGCGGTGACGATGGCGCGGTCGCTTTCAACCAGGCGGTTGAACAGGCTCGATTTGCCTACGTTGGGCCGGCCCACAATGGCGAGCGTCAGCCCCTCGAGGACCAGTTTGCCATAGGCGAAGGAGGCGGCCAGCTGTTCGAGCGGAGTTCGAAGCGCAGAGATGTGCGCGATGACTTGTTGTGCCGGAAGGACCGCGACATCGTCCTCGGCAAAGTCGATGCCGGCTTCAAGCAGAGCGATCAGTTCTATCAGTTTCTGTTTGATGGGCTGCAGCCTGCGAGAGAGCGCTCCCTCGAGCTGTTGGGCGGCGACCTTGGCCTGATAGAGGGTTTGCGACTCGATCAGATCGCGGACAGCTTCCGCCTGGGTAAGATCGATGCGCCCATTGAGAAACGCGCGCATGGTAAATTCGCCAGGCTCGGCCAGTCGCGCGCCCCGGGCCAGAGCCAGTTCGACAACCTGGCGCAGGACCACGGGCGAGCCGTGAGCAGAGATTTCGATGATGTCGTCGGTAGTGTAGGAGTGGGGCGCAGCGAAATACGTAACCACCACTTCGTCGATACGCTGACTGTGAGTCTGAGAATGAGTGTGAGTGTGTGGAGCGGGCGCGCCCGCCTGCTGGCTTTTTTCTTCTGCCTCTGAGCCGCTGCCGGCCTCCAAGCGGGCGGGGGCGCCCGCTCCACATGGTTCGACAAGCTCTCCGAACGCCGCGCGCCCGGGCTCGAGATCGTGCTTCAGGTGCAGCATGGGAGCAGCAATGCTCCGTGCTTCAGCTCCGGCGATGCGCACAACACCGATGCCGCCACGGCCGGGCGGTGTGGCAATGGCAACGATGGTGTCGTCGAGGTTCACGGGGAGATTGTAGCGGGTTGAACCACAGTTTGAGTCTGCGATTACGAGCGCGAATGATAAGCTGCGGGGTCACGAGGCAACCCATGAAACGCAAGCCTTTTGCCAGTATTTTACTTTTGCTGCTGGCGTGTTGCACATCGGTAATTGCTCAAGAAAAACCGGGAGGCAAAACCGACTACGCCGCTCTGCTGGAACGGGTCAAGAGCGGCGATCAGACCGTGGATTTCCGGCAACTCCGCTTGGCCTACGCGAACTCGCCGGGCTACGACAAGGGACCAGATACTGACACTCAGAGGAAAGCGATGTTGGCGTCCCTGAATGCCAAAGATTTTGCGAATGCCATCAAGAATGCCGATGTAGTGCTGGCTGCGAAATATGTTGACCTGGATGCCCACTTCGTCGCGTACATTGCGCATCGTGAATTGAAAGACACGGAAAAAGCGGAGTTCCACCAATTTGTTCTTCGCGGGTTGTTGAAATCCATCACCACTTCTGGAGACGGCAAAACGCCGGAGACAGCCTTTCAGGTGATTGAGGTCCACGAAGAATACGTCTTGCTTCAGTTTATGGGAGTGGGCCTGCCGGAATCGCAGGCCTTACTTCACAAGAACGGCCATTCCTATGACGAGATAAAGTTTAAGGATCCAGCTTCGAAGCAAGAGGCCACGATGTACTTCAACGTCGATATTCCGATCAAGCATGGCCTGTGAGTGATTTACAGAGTCCGCCGCGGGGGCTTGCCCGCGGCAGGCTTATAATTTTCCGGATATACGACCACGTAGCGGCGCAGCCCTTCGCCTTCGCTCTGGGTGCGCAGGTCGGTGTGCTCGCGCAAAGCCAGGTGGACGATGCGGCGCTCGCGTGATGACATGGGCGCAAACTCGTACGGCATTTTGGTCTTGCGCACTCTGTCCGCTGCCACTCCCGCCGCCAGGCGGAGTTCTTCCAGTCGCATGCCGCGATGGTTCATGCAGTCGAAGCAGACTTTTTCATGCTCGTTACCGGGCAGGCGGAGCATTTCGAGCGCGAGAAACTCAATCGAGCGCAACAGTTCGCCACCCCGCTCCAGCAACAGCGGCGAGTCTGGGCCGACGAATTCCACCAGAATTTCGGGACGCTCCCAATCCCGCTGCTCAGCCAGGGGCGGGTCCACCGTAATGCGGTATTTCAGGCGTAAGCCGCCGTTAGCGACGATCCCTTTCAGCAGATCGTTGATCTTGTTGGCGGCGGCGATTTTGTCGGGAATAGACACAGGCTTCTAGCTCCTGGCTGCTAGCCTCTAGCCAACGCCTCCGGCCAAGGTTTGGCCAGAAGCCAGCAGCTAGAAGCTCACTTTTCTTTCTTCCTTGCCCGCTTCAATGCAATCTCGCGCATCTCCCGGCCCAGGCTGGTACGGTTCATCACCGCCTGCTGCGCAATGGCGATCAGGTTGCCCTCGGACCAGTACAGGCACAAGCCGGCGGCCAGGTTCCAGCTGATGACGCCCAGCATCAGCGGCATCATGAAGGTCATCATTTTTTGCTGCGACGCGTCCATGCCCGGCTGTGGCGTCATGCGCTGGGTGAGCAGCATGGTGATGATAATGCCAATGGGCAACAGATGCCACGGGTCCGGCGAGGATAGATCGTGGATCCAGAGCCAGTGCGCCTGCCGCAGGTCCAGGGCCGCGCCCAGCATGCTGTAATACGCAAACAGGAAAGGCATCTGGATGACCATGGGGAGACAACCGCCTATCGGATTTACGCCCTCCGCCTTGTACAGCGCCGAGACCTCCTGGTTCATCTCCTGCTTGCGCGGATCGCGCATGCTGTACTTCTTGTACTTTTCCTGGATGGCCTTGATCTGCGGCGCCACCTTCTGCATCTTGAGCGCCGATTTCATGCTGGAGACGCGCAAGGGCAGCAGGGCCACATTGATGATCAGGGTCTGGATGACGATGGCCCAGCCCCAGTTGTGGACCCAGCCGAATGTCCACTTGAGCCAGAGGAACAGCGGGCGGGCGATTATCCCGAAAAAACCAAAATTGATCAGGGCGCGCAAGTCCGGCGGCGCGCCGGTCAAGGTGGGCACGGAGACCGCTTCGAGTACCCCGAGTGATTTCGGCCCTACGTACAAACGTTCGACGCTGGGTCCGCGAAGGTTGCCCACGGCAACTCCCAGCACGTCTTCCTTGATCGTCTCCCCGGGCTTGGGATTGCGCGCATCCTTGGGCACATCCACCTGATGCCGCAGCGTGACCATGGCCGCGTTCTGGATGTCCTCCGGCAGAAAGACGGCGGCGAAATACTGATCCACCACCCCGGCCCAGTTGAACGGGCCCTGCAAAGTGGCCCCGCCGCTGATCTTCTTGATGTCCAGGCGCTCGGTCTTGTCGTTGTACTGGTGCTCGATCCGGCTGGCGGCATAGGAAGACGGGCTCGACTGATCGCCAAAACCGGCGGGCCACATGGGGAAGGCCACAACCTGGCTGCCCTTGGAAACCACTGAGGTTTCAACATGCACTACGTAAGTGTGATCAAAGCTGAAAGTCTTGCGGACCGCGACATCCTGATCGGCGTATTCGAAGGTGAGCGCGGCTGGGGCGGCGAACGTGCCTCCAAGTTTCTCTACCTTGACAGGGTGATCGGACGACAGAACAAAAAGTGCGGAGTTGATCTTGTTGCGCTGGGTTTCGTCGTAGGTCCACAGCGACAGCGGGTATCCGTACTTCTCCGCCGCTTTGCTGACTAATTCGAGTGGCTTGCCCTGCTCGTCAAAGTACGTCTTCAGTATCCAGGATTTGACCAGGCCGCCGCGGTTGGTGAAGGTAACGCGATAAAGATCGTTTTCGATGACCGCTTCAGCCTCAGCCGAGGCTTGCTTGCCGCCTCCCGCAGCAGGAACCGGTACCAGAGGCACCGCAGCCGCGACCGGCGGAGCGGGAGGCTGCGGCGCCGTCTGTGTTTCAGTCGCAGGCGCCGCCGACTGCGGCAAGTACTTCTTCAATAAAGGTTGAAACAGAATGATGACCAGAAAGGTGAGCGCGAACACCAGCAGCAGCCGGCGCTCCATGCCAGGATCTTGTTGAGGATTGTTAAATTCAGGCAAATTCGCTACTCAGTGACCGCACGACTGGCGGGCAACGCCGCACGCGGCGTTACGCTGCCGTCTTTGAAATTCGATACCGGGAATTTCACCACCGGATCGTAACCGCCCTGCACAAAGGGATGACAGCGGAGCACACGCCACAACGCCATCAGGCCACCGCGCAACACGCCGTAGCGGTCCACCGCTTCCATGGCGTAGTCGGAGCAGGTGGGCACATACCGGCAAGCGGGCGGCAAGAGCGGCGAGAGCGCCCACTTGTATCCGCGCAACAGAGAGAGTACGAGGCTTCTGGCCCTCTGGTTCATGATTTTCCCGCTGACTTGTTGATCACGTCGAACGCCCGGCGAATCTCTCGCTGCAAATCCACAAAAGCGGCGGTCAGGAGCGACTTCTTGGGATTGATCACCACATCCGTTGCGGCCGGAATCATACCGTGCAATCGAACCGTTTCCCGCAGGCGTCGCTTCATGCGATTGCGCACCACTGCGCCGCCCAGCCCTTTCCCCACCGTGAACCCGACCCGCGTTCCGCCGTCACCCTCCCGGCGCGGAAGGTAAAACACAGTCATGTGGGCGGCAAAATGCCGGCGCCCCTGCTTGTACACCCGCTCGAAATCGGCGTGCCGGAGCAAACGTACGCTGCGAGGGAACTGGCTGCGCTTACCGGGCCCGGACAGATCGCCGCTGCCATTTGCCGCAAGTGCGCTCACAACACGCCTCAACCCAGGTTGCGAATCTTCCGCGAATTCCGGAAAGGGGGAAGCACTACTCACGGAAGCCGGGTTTTACCGACACCCGCTTGCGGCCCTTGGCGCGCCGGCGCGAAATTACCGCGCGGCCGGCCTTGGTCTTCATCCGCGTTCGAAATCCGTGCGTCTTCGAGCGGTGACGACGGTTGGGCTGGAATGTGCGCTTGGGCATGAAAGATCGCTGCTCCTGATGAACTGAGTCTCTTTTGAAGCGAAGGAGAAGTATAAATGAGTGCGCGCAGGCGGGCAAACCCGGGAAGAGTGGACGATGTGGGGCGGGCGCCCTCGCCCGCCGCTTTTGCAGTTGCGGTTGATTGCGGAATTTTCCCTTTCCCGCTGGGTCACGCCGTCGCCGACGAGTAGCAAAACCGAAGTCCGAGTCAAGGCGGTCAACGCATTTCTGCACCACTCGCGCGACAGTTATAAGTTGAACACTTGACAGGAGGTTCGGTTAGGGTTCTGAATCATACGAAAGAAAAAAGTCCGCGAACAAGATTCCCGCAGACGGAAAAATTTTGTGCTAGTATGCCGGACTGATCCAGCTTACAGAAATTTTCTGATCCCAGTGCAAACGGCCCGGACGCAAGGCTGTTTGGCGGCTGGAAATGAAAGCATTTAGCTGCATGATTTGATACAGGGCGCTGATCTGGCCGCAGCCCCACGAAAATTATTTTATGTCTGTTCCAAGCCCAAGCCTCTCTCCCAATCCGTGGTTGCGCGTTCTCGACGCGCTGGAAAAAAAGATCAACCGGCATTCCTATGACACCTGGCTGAAGCCCACCAAGTACAGTCACTCCAGCGGGCCCATCCTTTTTGTGCGGGTGCCCACGGCGGAATTCCGCCACGTGGGAGACAAGTACGCGGACCTAATCCAGGAAGCGCTGGATAATCTCGGCCTCGAATTCCAGGAAGTGAAGTTCGTTACGCCGGAAGACGATCCCGCCTCCACCCCAGTACGTCACGATGGCGGCCTCTCCGCTCACCTGGTCCCTGCCAGTCCGCATGCTTCGCAGTCGCGCTTCGATTGGGACGGGGCGGCGCAGCTGAATCCGCGCTACACCTTTGACGCCTTCGTGATCGGCAGCGGTAACCAGTTCGCGCATGCTGCCTGCCAGGCAGTATCGGAACGTCCTTCGAAAGCCTATAACCCACTCTTCTTGTATGGCGGCGTCGGTATGGGCAAGACCCACCTGATGCAGGCCATCGGCCACGAGATCAAGCGCCGCCAGCCCCAGGCTGCCATCTGCTACGTCTCCAGCGAGAAGTTCACCAACGAGATGATCAATTCGCTGCGTTACGACAAGATGATCAGCTTCCGCGACAAGTTCCGCAACGTGGACGTCCTGCTGGTAGACGACATTCAGTTCCTGGCCCAGAAGGAACGCACGCAGGAAGAGTTCTTCCACACCTTCAACGCGCTGCATGAGTCCATGAAGCAGATCGTGATCGCCAGCGACCGGCCTCCCAAAGAGCTGGCGGAATTCGAAGACCGGCTGCGCAGCCGCTTCGAGTGGGGACTGATCGCTGACATCCAGCCGCCCGACCTTGAAACCAAGGTCGCGATTCTGCAGAAGAAGGCGGAGCAGGAAAAAGTTATCCTGCCCACCGACGTGGCGCTCTACATCGCCTCCAACATCCGCTCCAACGTTCGCGAACTGGAAGGCGCGCTCATCCGCCTGGTGGCACACTCTTCGCTGATCGGCGCCGAGATCACACTGCCCTACACCCAGCAGGTACTCAAGAATTTCATCGACTCCCAGGCCCGCAAGGTGACGATTGAGTCGATTCAGAAAGCCGTGGCTGAGCAGTTCGGGTTGCGGTTGGTTGAGATCAAGGCCAAGAACAACTCGCGCGCCATTGTCTATCCACGGCAGATCGCCATGTACTTGGCCAAGCATCTCACCGAGGCTTCACTGCCGGAGATCGGACGCCAGTTTGGCGGCAAGCATCACACTACAGTGCTGCATTCAGTGGACAAGATTGATGTCACCCGGAAGACTGACAAGGATTTGAACAGGTTGATCAATAAAATGACCGAGCAGTTGGGCGGATAAATCGTGGCTTCGAACCGTATTTCCACTCAGCAGCAAAGTCTTCCTTGAGCAGCAGTGTGAATCGGTTGTGGATGGTGTGCAAGAGCCGGTGAAAATTGCGAGGCACGACCAAACGATACCTTCATCTCCGCCAGCCAGCGAGCTAATTTTGGACATGAGGGTTTGAGCGGAGGAACCGGTTGGCTGCGGGTTTGGACGCGATTTCCACTTTTACGATCCCTCTACTGTTACTGCTGGTTTTATAGGTTTTTATTTTGATATAAGTGAAGTATTCAAAGTAGCGTTACTCGAGGGAGATTTGGGTTATGCCGGTAGAAGCTTTGGCCTCAGCCACGGAGACCGCCACCATGGAAATCACGGTCAGCAAATTCGAACTTTTGAAGGAACTGACTGCGACGCAGGGAGTGGTGGAGCGCAAGACCACAATTCCTATCCTCTCCAACTATTTATTCGAAGCTTCGAGCGACAAACTTTCGCTCACTGCCACTGACCTCGATCTGAGTTTGCGCACCGTGTGTAACGCCAAGGTCAAAAAGGAAGGGTCCTGCACCATTCCTGCCCGCAAACTGCACGACTACGTAAAGCTGCTGCCGGACGCCGATATCACTATCAAGCTGCTGGAAAACCACTGGATCAGCATCCGCTGCGGACGATCCAACACCAAGATGGTTGGGATGGCGCGCTCGAACTTCCCCACCCTGCCGGTATTTCCCACCGCCGGCGTGGTCAAGATTCCCGCCCAGGTATTGCGGGCCATGATTGCCAAGACCGGGTTCGCTATCGCCAGCGAGGAATCGCGTTATACCTTGAACGGCGCGCTGATGGTACTGAAGCCTGAATCCATCACTATGGTCGCGACTGACGGACACAGGCTGGCGCACATCGAGCGCAGCGGAGAAAAATTCGAAGGCGTTTCCGGAGAGCTGAAGACCCTGGTTCCGAAAAAGGCCATGGACGAACTGCGGTCATTGCTAGACTCGACCGACGCGGAAACCATTGAGTTCGCCAAAGACGAGTCCACGCTGTACTTCCGCATCGGGCAACGGCTGCTGACTTCGCGCCAGCTTACCGGCCAGTTCCCCAACTACGAAGCGGTTCTGCCCAAAGACAACAACAAGAGCGTCACCCTGGCCGGCAACGAGCTGAGCGCGGCCATCTCCCGCGTGGCCCAGTTTGCCGACGAGCGCTCGCGCGCCGTCCGCCTGCGCCTCGAAAAAGGCGAAGTCAAGCTTTCGGCCTCGTCCACCGAAACCGGCGAGTCCGAAGACTCGCTCGAAACCAGCTACCAGGGCGACTCCCTGACGGTAGGCTTCAACGCGCAATACATTCTGGATTTCCTGAAGGCAGTCGGCGCAGGCGACGTAAAACTCGAGTTCAAAGATCCCCAGTCCGCCGGCCAGCTCAGACCCGCCGACAGCGAAGACTACAAGTACCGCTACATCGTCATGCCCATGCGCATCTGAGACATTGCCCATGTGGGGCGGGCGCCCCCGCCCGCTGCTGTTGCTTTTGACTTTTGTAGGGTGAGTTCCCTTGCTGCCCGGTAAACCAACACATCTCAAACGAAGATTCAACGCCAAAAGCGGCGGGCGAGGGCGCCCGCCCCACTACGGTTCAGCTTGACCTACCCTGCGTTGACACCGTAAATTAGCCGCCTTGCGCTTTGGAGGTTCCAATCCATGCTTAGCGGCTTCAAGCAATTCATTCTTCGTGGCAACGTGGTCGATTTGGCGGTAGGCGTAGTCATCGGCGCGGCTTTTGGATCGGTGGTCACTGCTTTCACCAAAGACCTGCTGACTCCTCTCATCGCGGCGCTGGTCGGCAAGCCCGACTTCTCGGCGATCAACTTCACGATTAACGGCACGCCGTTTCCCGTGGGCGATTTCATCAACGCCGTAGTGTCGTTCGTGCTGGTCGCTGCGGCCGTATATTTCTTCGTGGTCACGCCGATCAACGCCTTGATCGCGCGCATGCGCAAGGCGCCCGCGCCGGCCGATCCCACCACCAAGAAGTGTCCCGAATGTCTGAGCGAGATTCCCATCGACGCCCGGCGCTGCGGCTTCTGCACTCAGCCCCTGACGGCGCGCGCCGCCTGATGTGGGCGCGAGCGTCCTCGCTCGTGCTGGGTTGTTGATTAATGGCGGCAGACTAGCCCGTCCGGGCAGGAGGTATTGGCCACGTCGGATCGAGTCGAAGCCAAAGAAGATCGCTATGCTTACGGCAAGAACCGTCCGGGAAATGCCAGCGTTGCCTACGTTGCCGAGACCCAGCTCCGCGACATCCATAAGACTCTGCCGTTGCGCGTGCTCTCCGAAGACGACTGGGCGCACTGGATTACGCGCGGCTACGTCGTGGTCAGGCAGGCCGTCCCTCCAGAAAATGTGAAGCGCCTGGTGGATCTTCTGTGGAAGTTTCAGGAGATGAATCCGGCCGATTCCTCCACCTGGTACAAGGACCAGCTCCGCGATCATGCCATGAAAGAGTTGAACAACAGCGGCATGGTCGAGATCTACAACCACCAGTACTTGTGGGACAACCGGCAATACTCGCGAATCTACGACGCCTTCGTCGATATCTGGGACAACGAACAGCTCTGGGTCACTATTGATCGCGCCAACCTGAATCCTCCCAACCGCAGCCAGCGCCCGTTCGCGGGTTTCATTCACTGGGATGCCGACACCACTCTCGATCCCCTGCCGGTAAACGTACAGGGCGTGCTGTCGCTGGTCGATCACGAGCCCGAGATGGGTGGCTTCCAGTGCGTGCCGGAACTGTTTCGCACTTTGGGCGAGTGGAGAAAGACCCAGCCGGCGGATCGTGATCCCTGGAAACCGGACACGACGGGCTTCGAAATCGTGCCGGTCATGCCCAGGACCGGCGACCTGCTGATCTTCAACAGCCTGCTGGCCCATGGCATCCGGCCGAATGTTTCGAAGGACAAAGTCCGTATCGCGCAGTACATCTCCATGACGCCGGCAGACGAGTCCTGGGAAGACTTGCGCGAGATACGTGTCCGTTCGTGGCGCGAGATGGAGCCGCCGCAAGGCTTTGCCTTCCCCGGCGACCCGCGCGAGTGGGAAAGGAAACACTGTTCGCCGGCCCGGCTGACGCCGCTGGGCCAAAAATTGCTGGGTTTGAAAAGCTGGAGTGACTGACCGCAGCGAGTGAAAACCTCAACCCCGGCCAGGGATGTTCTGGCCTGCCCGAGAAACGCGACCAATCTGGTGTGCAGGGAAGAACACCACTTTCCTGTCCACTCATAAACATTGCGGGAACGCGTCAATCCGATTGCCGTCCCTTTACGAACAATTTATGAACTCTTTATTCAAAACTTACGGCTATTGTTATCCAATGAAGTGAGCAAAGGGGTAGTATCCGATGTCGATCCAGGAAGTATCAGCAGAACAATTGGCAGAGATCTTTCACCACTACAATCAGGCTTTGGCACCAGACTTCAACTGCGAGAGCAAGCCCAACGGTCACTTGTGGGAGCACCTGCCGCAGACGGAGAAGAGTCGTATGATAGCCGCCGCCCGGTTGGCACTGTTGGAATTGGCCGCAAGTCCCACAGAAGCGGAGGAAGACTCGAGGCGCTATTTCGCAAAGCCAGGCGAGGCCGAATGGGGCTGCTGACGTGGAGCTGAAACACCGCGCCGAAGAAGGTCATTCACTATCTGTCTAGGTCGTGTCTCAAAAGCCGCGCGGCAGATTGCCATCCTGTAACATGGCCACATGGTTCGACTGCACGCTGTCGTTCTGGTGCCTCTGCTCGCTGCGGCTCTGTGGGCGCAACAGCCGGCTTCTTCCGCCCGCGCCGCGCCGAAGGTGAAGACACTGATTCCCGACCCCGGCTCCATCAGCCAAGGCGTGTACCGTAACTCAGTTTTCGGTTTCAGCTACAAACTTCCCTTCGGCTGGGTGGATCGCACTGCCGACATGCAGGACGACTCCCCCGAAGCGTCAAAGTCCCGGCTGCTGCTGGCCACCTTCGAACGGCCTCCGCAAGCAACCGGCGATACGATCAATTCCGCGGTCGTGATCGCAGCTGAACCACTTCCCGCGGGCATGCAGACCGCAGCCGACTATTTCGATTCGCTGGCCGGGCTGATCATCGCCAAAGGCTTTCAGACAGCAAACGAGCCCCAGGAGCTTTCACTGGGCACCACCAAGCTGGTGCGAGGAGACTTCACCAAGCCGCGGGGAACGCTCACCATGCATCAGACATCGCTGGTTCTGGTGCAGAAGGGCTATGCCGTTTCGTTTACGTTCATTGGCGGGGGCGAAGGCGAAGTGAATGAACTGATCGAGAGGTTGAGTTTCGCATCGCAAAAACCACGCTAGTCCCCATGTCATCCTGAGCGGAGTGGAAAGTTCGCGCAGCGAACCTTCCACGCAGTCGAAGGACCCCTATTGCGACGATGCAGTGTCAGGGAGTTTGTGTGCCCGCGAAGCAACCCTGCGAGCCTGAAAGTTGTGCCGCTGCCAGGGGTCCTTCGACTCCGCATCTGCGTTCGCAAGCGAACGCAAATTTTCCGCTCAGGATGACACAGGAAACTACTCCAGCGCTTCCGGCTCCAGGCCGATATGTTGCTCGCCGGCGGCTTTCTTTTCCACGTATTTTTTCACCCAGGCTTCCCAGCTTTTTCCGGCCGCAGTGTCGCGCCCGGTGAAAGCCAGAGCAGCGATGTCCGAGTAGGCAATCATCACGCGCTGATTGGAGGTTCGGGGAAGCACTCGCACCAGGGAATCTGTCAGGGTCGGCCCGGTCTTACGATCGAAGAGATAGCCTTCGACTGTGCTGCCGTCCTTCCGCGTGATGGTGACGTCGCCGCGGTAGTCGAACGCTTTTTCCAGGGCCTTTCGGGTTTCTTCTTCGGAGGCCAGCGCGGGAACCCAGCCTTCAAGCTTCTCGTGCTCCCATCCGGGAGAAACCTCGAGCGTGTCGGGAGAGGAAGACTGGGGCTCGGGGTGTACGTACCCGGCGGCTTTCCCGGTCACGCCCGCGTCTCCTCGAGGGATTCAGTTGGGGTCGCAATCTGTACCAGGGAATGGGCGGGCTCCACGGGCTCGTCTAGTAGCCGCAACGCGCCTTCATCACGGTAGCGAGTGAATAGCGTCCCCTTCACGGTGGCCACAAAGCCGCCGATCGATCCGAACGTGTCATTCACGGCAGAGGCTTCATAGCCGCTGTGCACCATGCAGTTGGCGCAATGCGGATTCCCGGACTCTGTGCCGTAAGACTCCCACGCGGTCTCGCGGATCAACTCGTCGAACGTGTCAGCGTAGCCGTCCTGCAGCAGATAGCAGGGCTTCTGCCAGCCGAAAATGTTGTAAGTGGGCATTCCCCAAGCGGTGCAGGCATAGTGCCGCTTTCCCATGAGGAATTCCATGAATAGCGGCGACAGATTGAAGCGCCAGTTCTTTTCCCGATTGGAGAGAATCGCCCGGAACAGCCGGCGGGTGCGAGCGCGTCCCAGGAAATGCTGCTGGTCGGGGGCCTTTTCGTAGGAATAGCCGGGGGAAAGCATCATGCCTTCGATTCCCAGCTCCATCATGTCGTCGAAGAAGGCGCGCACGCTCTTGGGGTCGGCTCCATCAAATAGCGTGGTATTCGTCGTGACCCGGAAGCCGCGGTTTAACGCCTCGCGGATGGCGTCCACGGCGATCTCGTAGCCACCCTCGCGGCAGACCGCGAAATCATGGTGCTCCTTCTGCCCATCCAGGTGCACGCTGAACGTCAGATACTTTGTCGGCTTGAAAAGGTGGATCTTTTCCTTAAGCAGTAAAGCATTGGTGCACAGGTAGATGTACTTCTTCCGCGCCACCAGGCCTTCCACGATCTTGTCGATTTCGGGGTGCATGAGCGGTTCGCCGCCAGGGATCGAAACCACGGGGGCGCCGCACTCATCCACCGCCCGGAAGCATTCCTCGGGGGTCAACTGGCGTTTGAGGACGTGGGCGGGGTATTGAATCTTGCCGCAGCCGGCGCAGGCCAAGTTGCAGCGGAACAGCGGCTCCAGCATCAGCACCAGCGGATACTGCTTCCGCCGGGCAAGCTTCTGGCGGATGACGTAGCTGGCCACCGTCCACATTTGCGATACAGGCACACTCATGCTGAACTGGGATCTCCTCCAATATGCTATCAGGTCGAGCCGATTTCGTGCGCTGACAATGTAGGCGCGTTCGTCCCCTACAGCCACGTGGGGAGAGCCACCCCCCGGCTGTCCCCAGGTGGTCCGTGGCTGCGTTTACCCACCCGGTTCAGGGGTCGAAAAATGCGGCCTCTCATGGTACAATTAGGTACAACCTCGGAAGCCGTAAGTGTTAATAATTTCAGTAATTTGAGGCAAAATCCAGGACATCGGAAAAGTCTGCCGGACAGGACCCAGAGTCCGGCATTTTCCACGGAGCGGAATGGCTACGAAAGAGATCACTCCCATCGACGAAACCAAGCCAAAAAACGGAAAGCTCGCTGCCATCTCTGGCGCAATCGCGACTGCGCAGAAAGCGCAAGAAAGCGACTACAACGCTGATTCCATCAAAGTGCTTGGCGGCATGGAGGCGGTACGCAAACGTCCCGCCATGTACATCGGGTCCACGGGCGAGATGGGATTGCACCATCTGGTCTATGAAGTGGTGGACAACTCCGTGGACGAAGCGCTCGCCGGTCACGCCGACAAGATCGAAGTCACCATTCACCTGGATAACTCCATCACGGTCGTCGATAACGGCCGCGGTATTCCCGTGGACATGATGGACATCGACGGCGAAAAAATTCCGGCCGCGGAGGTGGTGCTCACCAAGTTGCACGCCGGCGGAAAGTTCGATGCGTCGTCTTACAAGGTTTCCGGCGGATTGCACGGTGTCGGCGTGTCGGTGGTGAACGCGCTGAGCGAAGAACTGGACCTCGAGATCTGGCGCGACGGGTTCACCTGGGAGCAGACGTATTCCAAAGGCGAACCCACCAGCAAGCTGAAGAAAGCCGGCGCCAGTAAGAAGCTCGGGACCAAGGTCCATTTCCTGCCCGACAAAAGCAT
>JAIQFF010000269.1 GCA_020073395.1 Terriglobia bacterium | reverse complement strand
AGCGCCGGGCGGGCAGATGCAAGGCGCCGCGACGCAGGCGATGTGGTGTCATCGTCGAGGAGTGTGACTGGCATGGCCAGGAGATCGGAGGTGAGCGCCGTGAGGCGCAAGTCCTGACCCGGAGCCCTGACGAAGGGAATCCGACACCGATGAGGCAAGGGCACTGTCCTGGATCACCAGGGCCAACCAGGACCCGAGAGGATACCGGGGACCCGTGAGGGAGTGTCCAGAAGAAGCCGTAGGTGAGTGATCGTTTCGAGCGAGAGCGAAGCGCCGTAAGGCGTGCGTGGCGGGCAAGTCGGCTCCCAGCGACGAAGCCCAATATTCGTTGGTGCCGCGTGCGTATGGGCGACGAGACGGCCACGAAATCTTTTGGCATTACCCAGCGAGACCTGCTGGGTTCCGCGAAAGCGGTAGGTCGTAGGATGAAAAGACGAAAGCCAATGACCCAGCAGGAGTCAGAGGATCGCATGGTACCGAAAGCCCCGGGAAACCGGGGCCAAACCCGGGACACTCGTTTGACCGGGGGAGGGAAAGCGGTCCCGGTCAAGGAAGGGGAACGACAACAGAGGCTGAAATTCGTGGCAGCCGAAAACTCGCGGCGACGCGGGGCCGAGGGCAGAAGGGATGGGGACCGATCCTCATTGCGACTGCAGAAGGTGCGAAAGACGAAGGGCAAGCCGAAGAGAGTCGGACCTGCGAGGATGGAAGAGGCAGTCGAGTGTCTGGAAAGGGCATTCGAGAAGGTGGCGGCGAATCAAGGAGCGCCTGGACCCGACCGGCAGAGTATCGAGTATGTGCGCGAGCACCTGCAAGAGCTGCTGGGAGAGCTGCGAGTTACCTTGCTGGATGGGAGCTACCGTCCCGGAGATATCCGGCGCGTGTGGATACCGAAGGCAGGAGGCGGACAGCGGGGATTGGGCATTCCGAATGTGGTGGATCGAATGGTACAGGAGGCAATACGGCTGGTAGTTGAACCAGAGTATGAGCCAAGGTTCCATGGATCGAGCCATGGGTTTCGTCCGAACCGGAGCTGCCAGACGGCGATCGCAGAGGCACGAAGCTACGTAGCGGAAGGCCATGAATGGGTGGTGGACTTGGATCTGGAGAAGTTTTTCGACCGAGTACATCATCAACGCTTGATGGGGCGGCTGGCACAGCGTCTGGAAGACAAGCGGCTCGTGGTTCTGATCGGGCGGATGCTGAAGGCCAAAGTGGTGATGCCGGACGGCGTGAAGGTGAGCACGGAAGAAGGGGTGCCGCAAGGTGGCCCTCTATCTCCGTTGCTATCGAACATCGTGCTGAGCGAGCTCGACGAGGAGCTGGCGCGGCGCGGGCACCGGTTTGTCCGGTACGCGGATGATTGCAACATCTACGTACGGAGCGAGCGTGCGGGACAGAGGGTCATGGCAAGTGTGACCTCGTTCATCAACCGGCGGTTACGGCTGAAGGTGAATGAGAGCAAGAGCGCCGTGGCCCGACCGGAGACACGGCATTTCCTCGGGTACCGGCTGCAAGCGGTCGCAGGCGGTCCGACGGAGGTGTTGCTGTCGGAGCGCAGCGAAAAGCGGCTCCACGAGCGCATCCGCGAGCTTACGCCGCGAACTCGGGGGTGGTCGCTTGCAGCGACTATCTCTGAACTCAACGCGTATCTGCAGGGGTGGTTCGGGCATTTCCGAGTTTGCACGTCGGGGATCGAGCAGTGTATCCAGAGGACGGATGCGCACATTCGGAGACGATTGCGCGCGATCGTGCTGAAACACTGGAAGACAAAGCGTACGATCGCCCGCCGCCTCATCCGGCTTGGAATCAAACGGAAGACGGCGTGGCAACGCATCTATGAGGGACGTCAGTCCCTTTGGGCGCTGAGCCACAATCCGGCAGTGGATCGGGGACTCCGCAACGCGTATTTCGCCGAGCGGGGGCTTGTTTCGCTGCTGGTTCAGTTCCGTTTGGTCTGGGCGGCCATCAACGCCCCGGCGCAGCTAACGCTGCCGCTGGGAACCGAGAGGTCGTGAAACGGCCGGCGACGGGAGTAATAACCCGCCGTCCCGAAGAGCCGTATGCGAATAGCGCAAGTACGGTTCCGTGGGAGGTGCTCGGGGTGACCCGGGCGCCTACCCGATACCAATCCTGGAGTTTATACATTTTTCAGGCTGCGGCAGCCGACGCAAAGCGCTCGTAGCTTGGATTCAGGCTATGGGAAATAAGTAGTTCAGGGTGTTCGGTCATTTCTTTACGCAGGAGAGTAATCAAATCAAGGCAGGAGGGCCTTCTCGCATTACGTCTCCATCTGGGAAGTTCAGCATAAGCGGATCCGCGTTCTGCGCCAAAGGCCAAAAGCGATGCGAGTAAAAGAGCGCTGTAGGAAGCTACAGCCAGGACGGGTTGTTTGGGGACAGAGACGTAGTTCCATAGCTGAGCTTGACCGACGCCCAGGGTGTCTTTTTCTTCTCGATGGTTGACCTCGATTTGCCATCGATCGAAATAGACCTGCAGGAGCGTGTGAGCGTGGCCTTTGAGATCCGTGGTCATCAGATAAGCAGGTTGGCGATAGTACAGCCGCCCACTTTTTCGCTTTCGATAGGGAGTGGGAGCAACCACCAGCAACCGCAGGGTGCGTTTCCGTGCTCCTCCTTGCCAAAACAGGTCGGAAAGCAGTTTGTAGCGGACACGCCGGCGCTTGCCGCCGTAAAAGATTTTAGTTTGCTTCCAGGGTATGGATTCGTCTTTGCGAACCTGCTCAGGGGTGAATTTATTGGGGTTGTAAAATCGACGCGATCCCGCCGAAGCACGGAAACAGAGAACCGCGTCCTTGCGGGCGCGCGCAATAATTTCCACTCCCTTGAGCACAATCGCAAAGACAGTTCTATTACAAAAACTTCCATCGACAGCCAAAAGCAGAGTTTTCAACGCGGCTCCGGAAAGATCCAGAGCTTGTCGCAACTCATGAACCATAGTGGCAAATTGCCGCGACAGATTGTGCTGGCGTGCGGCGATGCGATACAGTTTCCATTCCTCGGCCGTAGCTTTGCGACCAGGCTTTTTTACTCGGGAGGCTTCCTGAAAACGGATGGGCAGGGCCCGAGTGCCCACCTCGGAGCGCTTGTACAAGGGCACCAGCAAAGAAGCCTGCAAAAAGCGCAATCCCAGCATGAGATTGACATGAAATGGGGGAGACAAGGGGTCGCGCTGGAAAAAGGCTTGTTGAATCAGTCGTCCGGTTTTATGCAGACGGGTGTCGTCCACGGCCACCCCGATGTAGTTCCCCGAACACCATGGAAGAGCTCGTTTGAGTATTGGAGAAAACAGCTTTTGAGGATCCCATTGGCAGCGCGAATGAAGAAAGTATTCCGAAGCCCAACCGAGTTTCTGCCTGCCATTTGTCCAGATAATCCGGGAAATCGTGCGCCGTCCAAGGCAGACCAACCCACCGAGCGCTTGGCGCAGGGCCCTTTCGAAGGAACGTTTCTGCGGAAAAACCGGCACCCATGTTTGAACGGTTTCCAGAAAAGCCCCCAGCAAGGTCATTTCCCCTCCTTGCGCAATGCGAAAGTGTTTCGTTCGATGCGTACGAAACGATCGCCACGCGAAATTTTCTTGGCAAGAGAGGAAACCAAACTGTCGCGATCGACGCGAATTCCAAACGCGGAGTGTATCCGATCGAGCAGATCGGAAATATGGAGGGGCTCATCGGCCTTTTTGAGTACGTCAAATGCCATGTCAACTTGTGACAGACGTGATTTGCGAGAATGCTTCGCCTCAGGCTTATCGCCCTTTCGCAATCGGCGCACTGCGCGCAATTGGGCGTCCAGGGATGCTTCAATTGTGGAGAGAATTGTATCTTTGATATCGTTGGACATAGCAATCTCCTGTGGTAGAGGTTCGATAGGAGTTTGCCATAACATAGGTCGGTCTGTCAATATATATTTAACAGACCGACCTTATTTTTGACATGCCACGTCGCTAAAGCTGAAGAAAAATGTATAAACTCCAGGTGCCGGACGTACCGTCCGGCAACAGGTCACGAGGGAAACTCGCGACCGTGTTTCGCGAGGAGCCGCTGAGCCTCTTC
>JAIQFF010000082.1 GCA_020073395.1 Terriglobia bacterium | reverse complement strand
TAGCGCTTTTCCTTGTAATCGATAATCGTTCGAATTTCCGCCCCGAACTTCTCTTTCATTCGCCGGACCACCGGGTCCTGCTCCGCGCGGCCACGGCCGCCGCCATTGGTTGTTGCAGGCCGGGCCGCAGTCTGGGCCGTTCCGCCCGGCGCCACTCGCAGCTTCATCGGACGTCCCAGCGCTCCGCTGGCGGTGGCAATCATCAATCGCTTCGCATCCGCGCCGAGGGACATCTCAATCACCGCTGGCGACGACGCGACCTTGATCACCACCTCACTGCCTTCCACCTGCCACTCAGCGGTCTCGAGCAGGCTAACCAGGATGCGATGGCCCGCGCCGCTCAATGCATTCAGCACGGCGTCCCGCAGCTCAACCGGACGCTCCTCCGGAGCCCGTTGTATTTCAGGAGACATCTCCGGCGCCTGCTGGACGGCCACGGCCGGCGCTGCCGACCCCATGACGACACTGGCCGCCGCTCCTCCCGCAATACCGTACGACCCCGACAGCGGACTGCTCTCTGCGGAAAGCTCTGGCTTTGATCCGCTCTTCCGCGCTGAATCCGCCGCGAACGGCGAAACATTCGTGGAACGCGCTGCCTGCTGCGGCTCAGGCCTTTTGATGTCCGGCACCACCGATGGTTTGCCCAGCGGCCGCGGCGCGGCGGTACCCGGCGTTTCGCTGAGCAGTTGCTCGATCGGCAACAACCGCTGGGCGTGGGCCATCTTCAGCAGGCCCAGCTCCAGATGAAAGCGCTGTTCCTGGCGGTAGCCGAGTTCGCTGTGCGTGCGCAGCATGATCTGCAGATGCCGCGCCAGGTCTTCTTCTTCAAACAGCGCCGCGATGCGGGCCACGCGTTGCCGCTCGTCACTCGAAATCTGCAGCAGGGAAGAGTCCGCTCCCGCGATCCTGGCCACTACTGTATTGCGCAGGAAGCGCACCATCTGCCGGGCAAAATGAGTGGGGCTGTGGCCTTCGCCGATCAGCCGATCCACCAGCCGCAACACGGTTTCACTCGACCCCTGGGCCACCGCCTGCATCACTTCTTCCAGCACGCCGGACGGCGCGGCGCCTACCAGGTTCCGCACTTGTTCTGCCGTCAGCCTCCCGGTGGACGAAGCGATGGCCTGATCGAGAATGGAAAGCGCGTCGCGCATCGAACCGTCACCGGCTTCAGCCAGCAACGCCAGCGCATCTTCATCGGCCTCGATGTTTTCCCGACCGGACAGGTCCTTGAGCTGGTTGAGGATTTCCTCGAATCCCACGGCGCGAAAACTGAAATGCTGGCAGCGCGATCGAATGGTTTGCGGAATGTCCTCGGGCTGGGTCGTGGCCAGCATGAAGACCACGTGCCCGGGCGGCTCCTCCAGCGTCTTTAGCAACGCATTGAAAGCCGCATCCGTGATCTGGTGGGCCTCGTCGAGAATGTAGATTTTGAAGCGGTCCCGCGCCGGACGATAGCGCGTACCCTCGCGCAGTTCACGGATCTCATCGATGCCGCGATTGGTCGCAGCGTCGATCTCGATCACGTCCACGGAATTTCCCGCCCGGATTTCGGTGCACGACTCGCATACCCCGCACGGTTCCACCACCGGCTTGTCCGACGACCGGCAGTTAAGCGCCATGGCCAGGATGCGGGCCACGGTGGTTTTACCGATCCCGCGATGCCCGCTGAAAATGTACCCGTGCGCTGTCCGCCCCTGCTCCAGGGCATTCTTCAGGGTGCGGGTAACATGTTCCTGCCCGATTACCTCGGAGAATTTCTGCGGACGATACTTGCGGGCTAAGACCTGATAGCTCATGGGAGGAGAACTACCAATTATACCTTCGCAGTCGCCCCGCGGCAGTCCATCCAGAGAGTTTGGTTGATGCCACCGAGCCCCCTCCGCTTTCTTCGAGCTTTTCTTTGCGACCTTTGCGGGTTTTCTTTGTGACCTTTTGCGGTAAAGCTTTGACCTCGCCTGAATTCACCCCCCCAAACCGCAAGGGTATGCGTTATCCAGGCCGATCGCGCCGCCAAGGCCCCCGCGAAATGGCCCCTTGCGAAGATCGCGCCCAAGGGATAGGCTTTTGGGCTGGGTCGGCTCCGGCCCAGACCGGGAGGTTCCATGCAGTTGAAACTTAACACACGTGTCTCGCAAGGCGTGACCATCGTCGATTGCAGTGGCCGGATTGTGTTCGGCGAAGAATCCGCACTGCTGCGCGACACTCTCAAGAAACTGATCGGCGAAAACAGCCAGATCGTGTTGAACCTGGGCAGCGTCACTTACATCGACAGCGGCGGGTTGGGAACGCTGGTAGCGCTATACACTACGGCGCACAACGCCGGAGGCGCGGTGAAGCTTGCCAACCTCACGCAGCGTGTTGGCGATCTGTTGCAGGTCACCAAACTGCTGACCGTCTTTGAAGTGTACGACAGCGAGGAAAAGGCCATCGCTTCCTTCGGAAAAGGCGCGGCTGCGTAGCTTGCTATAACTCTGGATTGTCATCCCGAGCGCAGCCGTGGCCGTGCTTGCGCGGCCAGACCAGTTGAGGGACCTTGCGCTTTCTCCCGCTCCTGACTTCACACCTGTCAGCATGATCGCTAAAGCCGTTTTCCTCCTGGGCCTCGCGATTGCTGCCAGCGGATTTGTCTCGCCGCCGGTGGCGCTTGCTTTGGGACTGGTTTTTGGTTTCGTCTTCCCCCACCCCTTCGACAAGAGCGCGAAAAAACTCTCCCGCTACCTGCTGCAGGCCTCGGTGGTTGGACTCGGCTTCGGCATGAACCTGCACGACGTAGTCCGCGCCGGCCGCAGCGGATTCGTCTACACCGTCCTGGGCATCAGCTTCACCATGGTGGTTGGCATGGCTCTGGGCGCGATGCTGAAAATGCAGCGCACTCCCGCCTTTCTGATTTCAACCGGCACTGCTATTTGTGGCGGCAGCGCCATCGCCGCCGTCGGCCCCATCACCGGCGCCAGCAACGAGCAGATGGCGGTCTCCCTGGGGACGGTGTTCGTTCTTAATTCCGTGGCGCTGCTCACCTTTCCCACCATCGGTGCCGCGCTGCATCTTAGTCAGACCCAGTTTGGCCTCTGGGCCGCACTTGCCATTCATGACACCAGTTCAGTGGTAGGCGCAGCCGCGAAGTACGGAGCCGTCGCGTTGGCCGTAGGTACGACAGTGAAGCTGGCCCGAGCCTTGTGGATCGTCCCCATGTCGCTCGGAGCCGCGTTGATCAAGCATGCCAGAGCAAGAATCCAGTGGCCATGGTTTATCGCCTTGTTCTGCCTGGCCGCCGTCTGCAACACCTATCTGCCTGCTGGAGCGCCAGCCTATAGCCTGCTCTCGCGGACGGCGAAAATCGGACTCACCGCCACCCTCTATCTGATCGGTAGTGGTATTTCCGTCGCCACCTTAAAGAAAGTGGGACATCGCCCCATGCTGCTGGGCGTAATCCTCTGGCTTATCATCTCAACCGGTTCGCTATGGCTGATCCGGGAAGGCTGGATCGCGTTGTGAACCGTGGATTGCCACAAACCACGTAGGGGCAGGTGCCTCACCTGCCCAGCCGAGCGAAGCTCGGCCCACCATTCAGCGACGAAGAAACGCCGCTGCGGTGGAGGGTGGAGCAGCGCTTCAGCGCTGCAATAAAGCCTGAAGTTTGAGCGGCTTCAGCCGCTGAGGTACAGTGACGAAACCATGCCCTCCCCGAAACCAAGCATGCGCGACAAAATCATGGTTACAATCCCCAGCATTCCGCGCGGACAAGTTTCCACCTACGGAGCAGTTGCGAAAGCCGCTGGCTTTCCCGGCGCCGCCCGGCAGGTGGTGGCGGCGCTACGCGGTGCTGTGGGTTTGCCCTGGCAACGGGTACTGGGCGCAGGAGGCGCCATAAAGTTGCGCGGAGACTACGCCTTCGAACAGCGCTTTCGGCTGGAGGCTGAGGGAGTCACCTTCCGAGGTCGCAAGGTGGACATGAAGCTGCACGAGCACAAATTCCAAAAAGCCAGAAAAAGAATGCGCTGAACACCGGCCAGTCTCGTCCTCAATCGAGGTCCGTCTGACGCCCCCGCCCGCCTTTTCCTAACGCTGGCTGATTTCCTTGACCACCACTCTCTGGTTGAACTCTTCCGACCGTCCTCGCGGCACGGTGAGCGCCTTCCATTGCGTTGATCGCAGGTGCTTCGCCAGGAACACGATCTGTCCGCAATGATAGGCATAGTGGGTGAGCTGACGATTGATCGCTTGCATGACTGAGTGCGGCTCCCCGCGGATCATGACCGTTCGCTCAACGTCCGCATCCGATAACGGCTCGAGGGCTGCGAACACCCGGTTCCACCCCTCCTCCCACACCCCCATTAACGCGGCCCTGGTTGCCGGCGGGTTTTCAAACTCGGTGTCACGCTTGCGGTCGGATTTTTCGCCGTCGCTGGTCAGGAAGTCGGTCCAGCGCGATCGCATATTGCCTACAAGATGCTTGACGATGATTGCGATGCAGTTCATCTCGCCGTCAAGAGTAGTAGTCAGTTGTTCGTCGGTGACCTGCTCCATGGCTCGCTCACCCAGCTTTTTGTAGTAACGGAGCAGGGAGAGCGAATCCCGCAGGTACGAAGTGGTCAATTCATGCGCCACGTGACCTCCTAAACCTTGAATTGCTCGTCAATCTCCACCTGGTATCCCGCCACCAGCCGGTTGGTCTCGTTCGCCATCCCCACCACCGCCATCAGTTCTTTGAACATGGCGTCGGTCATGCCTTTGCCACGAGCCCCGGCGGTGTGCGACGCAATGCAATACCCGCACTGATTGCTTACGCTCACGGCCAGGTAAACCATCTCTTTGGTCAGAGGATCAAGCGCCCCAGGCCCCATGATCTGCTTGATGTCTTCCCAGGTGCGCTTCAGCGTCGCCGGATCATGGGCGATCGCCTTCCAGAAATTATTAATCCAGTCGGTCTTGCGAGTCGCCATGATGTCGTCATAAACCGCCCGCACTTCTGGACTCGCATCTTTGTATTCGATCAGACCAAGCGTGGCCATGTGTGCTCCGGGACAGGACAAAAGATTACCGCAAAGGACGCAAAGAAATACTCCTAACGGTTTTCTTTCCGCACTTTGCGGTCAAGATCTTTTCTGGGCAGCCGGCAACACGCCGCTCAGCAGCTTACCCAGCCCCGCCGCCGGCACTCGCACGCCCAGATAAAATTGCCCAAACAGCGCGTACACCGCACTGACCTCATCAAACCGCATCTCGTAGATGAGCTTCTTGAATACCAAAGGATCGTTCGCGAAAAGGTCCACGCCCCACTCCCAGTCGTCGAACCCGATCGACCCGGTAATGATCTGCCGCACTTCTCCGGCGTAGCGCCTTCCGATCAATCCATGCTCATTCATCTGCCGCGCCCGTTCTTCAATGGGCAAGCTATACCAGTTCTTGGTTTCGCCCCGCCGCCGGTCCATGGGATAAAAAGAGACATACCGATGTTGCGGCATCTCCGGAAACAAACGCGGATACATGGCCTCCTTCTGCCGCACCAGCACCTCGGCAATCTCCCGCTTCCACTGGTCCGAGTGCGCTTCGATGCCGCGATCTTTCAAATCCTGATAGGCCTTGATCGTGGATTCGTACAGCCCCAGCTCGATGATCGAAAGGTAAGAAGTGGCAGGTTCCAGGAAGTCGGCCAACCTCAACTGCGCCAGCTGCAATTCCACGGAATTCAGCTCGTCAAACGAATGTCGGAAGTGCACGAACATCAGATCGCCCTTGTGGCCCAGCAAAGAAAACAGCGCGGATTGTCCCGCTGAATTCTGTTCCATCCCGGCAAGAACGCCCGCAGCCTCATCGACGATCGCGCTCTTGTCCGCCGCAGCCAGCTGCCGCCACGCCGCCCAGCGAACCCGCATCATCTGGTGCAAAACGCTGTAACCCTCAATGGTCAGCGGGACAGCAGGTATCTCGTCGGAAGCAGCTTTCGGCCCAACCTGGCGGGTTGATGACATGATCGATCCTCAATAACGGTAGTGCTCAGTTTAACCAACCCCCCTACGCAGGCGTCATCCTGAGGGGCTTCAGTCCCGAAAGATCTCGCGAGTAGCCGCGGGGTTGTCGCCCAAAGCGCATATCCGCCAGACGCCAGATCCTTCGCAAGCTCAGGAGCACCGTGTCTGGGTGCCCCACCCTCGTCTCTCCGTTTTTTGGAGAGACAGGGTGGGGTCTCATGGCAGAACTACCAATGAACTCGACCGACCATTGTAACTGGAGGATCTGTGCCACGCTTTAGGAATACGGCGCAGGAAGCTTTTTCTGCCGGCGAAACTGCCGCATCTCATTCGCCTGGTGGGTGCGGATACGCAGTGCCGAGCGCGGCTTACCGGTGCATAGCAGAACAAACCCGGCCTCGCGATCTTCAGGAAAATAGGTTACCGAATCAGACTGGTCCACTTCTCCGCTGCCTTCCAATCGTCCGGCGCAGGTCAAACACCGCCCCTGGTGACACAATGCGGGCAGCACGATGCCGGCAGCGAAGGCGCCATCCCAGATGTGCCCGTCGCGGCTGACTTCAATTGAGCGCTCCCCATCGGGAAGAAGCAAGGGTGCCCACCCTTGTCTCTCCGATTTGTGGAGAGACAGGGTGGGGAATTTTCCCTCAGCGCCAGTGCTTCAATTTCGGCCACAGTTGGGCGAGAGTGCCGAATTTCGCCCCTTTGCAGATGAAGACGTCGATCCTCTTTTCCAGCGCATAGGGATTGTCGGCCGACCTGCCCACGTACTCCACGTTGTCCCAGAGTTTCTCGAGCGTTTCCTTGCGGTCGTCGAGCACAATCATGCAATTGCCTGAATATCCTCGCGGCCCCCAGAGAAAGTAGGTCTGATGGCCGCTCAGCGCCGGCGGCAGGCCATAGCGCCGGCCCAGGAAGTCGATGGCGCCTGCCTGGCCGTAATCCTGAGCGAAAACGGCGCAATCGCCGCGCTCCCCTGGGCTCAGCCGGCTCCAGGCCTGCGCGGTTTCAGCCACGATTTCCTCCCAGCCAAACTGGTCGGCGTACCACTGTGGCAAGACTGCCCGCTCGTGGCTGTGCTCCATCACTGGCAGCTTCATCGGCAGGTATTTCATGTATGTAATAAATCGCTCCGGAGAAAGAACCGGCACCACCACCGGGGCAAGGTGGACGCCTGCAGACAGCAGCAGCAACACAATTACCGGTTTCATCCAAGTCAGGCGCGGACGGCCGATTGCGTTCTCGATGGTCACTGCGCCCGCTGCCAGGAGCATGGGATAGATGGGAGCAAGGTAGTAATTCTTGCCATGGAGAGCGAAGAACACGGCAAAGCAGACCAGGTAACTCCAGCCCAGCACTCGGTAGATCTTCAGCCGTTGCGAGAAGAAGAGCGCAATCAGGCCGGTGATCCAGATGGGCGCGGTTAGAGGAAGGACCAGCAGTGTCTGCTGGAAGAAGTATGGCAACAGCGGCAACACGACATCGCGACCCTCAGCCCTGATACCTCGCATCAACTGGACAAAGGGCCAGTGGTAGTAAACGTTCCACAGTAGATTGGGCAGGAAAATGAGGAACGCTGCCAGTCCGCCCAGCCAGATCCATTTGTTGGCGAAGACGCGGCGTTGCTCCGTGAGCAGCAGGCCGACCACGATACCCAAGCCGAACACTGCGATCGAATACTTCTCCTGCAGGCCCAGGCCCGCGACCACGCCGAACCATAGCCAGTAGCGGGGCTCATTGCGCTTGATGGCAAGAATCGCGAAATTGGCGCAGCCCATCCACAGGTTAGGTTCGAGACAGTTAGTCCCCAGCAAGCTGCCGTTGGAGAGGTATTGCGGCGCCACGACGACCGTCACCGCGCTGAGCAGAAGCGCGAATCGTCGTCCGCCAAATTCGCGGGCCAGCATCGCGGTCTGCACCACCAGAAGGGAAGACGCCAGCGCCGCGATAAAGCGCACGCTGCGCAGCGAGTCTCCCAGCACCGCACGACAAACATGAATCAGGAAGGGAATCAGCGGCGGCTGGTCCACATATCCCCAGCCCAGGTGATCTCCGCAGGCCATGTAGTCAAACTCGTCGCGAAAGTAGCCATAACGATTGTTGAAGTAGCAATGGAAGAGCAGTTTGGCCAAAGCGATGGCCATAATGATCCACATGCCGTAAGCGAAGAAAGATTGCCGGTCTTGATCTGGAGCGGACAGGGAGGTGCTTACCATAGCGGAAATCAAGAAGGTATCACCACACTCTTCCCCTGTCATCCTGAGTGGAGTCGAACAGCCTGCCCCGAGCGAAGTCGAGGGGACCCCTATCGACCGATGACCTGTGGAAAAATTGACTTACTCGGACCGCGCCGGCTTGAGCCGCGGGATAACTCATGCATTGTCTCCTTCGCATCCTCGATCACGGCTACAATCTAACCGTCCCATGGGAGGGGAAGTATTTCAATGAACGACCTCATCCAACTGACAAGAGACGGCGACATCGCCATCATCACCATCAATAATCCGCCGGTGAATGCCATAAGCCCGGGCGTGCCGGAAGGTATTTCCGAAGCCATCGACCAGGTCAATAACGACTCCGCTGTGACCGCTGTCGTGGTCATCGGCGGAGGGCGAACCTTCATCGCAGGCGCCGACATCAAAGAGTTCACCAAGATGACCTCGGGCAAGGCAAAGACCGGCCCGGGCTTGCTCCCTCTGCTACTAAAAATAGAGAACTGCTCCAAGCCGGTCGTGATGGCGATTCACGGCACTGCCTTTGGCGGCGGTCTGGAAGTGGCTATGGCAGGTCACTACCGCGTGGCCGCGCCCGGCGCCCAAGTCGGCCAGCCGGAGGTCAAGCTCGGCCTCATCCCTGGGGCTGCGGGCACGCAGCGCCTGCCGCGACTTGCCGGCGTCGCTAAGGCGGTTGAGATGTGCACCGATGGCAATCCCGTCAAGGCATCAGAGGCACTGCAGGCCGGCATCGTGGATCAATTGATAGAGGGCGATCTGCTGAAAGGCGCCGTCGCCTTCGCGCGCGAGATCGCGCACAGGCCCGCTCCCAAAACTCGCGAACGCAATCAGAAGCTGGGCACACCCCAACAAAACGCTCCGATCTTCGCCGCCGCCCGTGACACCGTGCGCAAGAAGCAACGCAACCTGATCGCTCCGCTCGCAGCCATCGACGCCATAGAAGCCGCTACCAGACTGGCTTTCGAGGAAGGTTGCCAGGTTGAAGCCAGGCTGTTCATCGACTGCCTCTACTCCGACCAGTCGAAGGCCCTCATTCACGTGTTCTTCGGCGAGCGTGAAGTGGCCAAGGTCCCCGATATCCCGAAAGAAACTCCGATCATTCCGGTCAATTCAGCCGCGGTCGTGGGAGCGGGAACCATGGGTGGCGGCATCGCCATGGTATTTGCCAATGCCGGAATCCCGGTCGTGCTCAAGGAAGCCGACCAGGCCGCGCTTGACCGCGGACTAGCCAACATTCGTAAGAACTATGCCGTGTCAGTGCAGCGTGGACGCTTCACCCAGGCAGTGGTTGACGAGCGCCTAAAGCTTATCAAGCCCACACTGGATTACGGCGATTTCGGCCAGGCCGACATCGTGATCGAGGCCGTCTTCGAGGGCATGGGGCTGAAGCGGGAAGTTTTCAGCGAACTGGATCGCGTGTGCAAGCCGGAGGCAATTCTTGCCAGCAACACATCAACCCTGAATATCGACGAGATTGCGTCCGCCACCTCGCGACCAGCCTCCGTCATTGGCACTCATTTCTTCAGCCCAGCCAATGTTATGCGTCTTCTCGAAATCGTTCGTGGCAAAGCCAGCAGCAAAGAAGTGATCGCCACCTGCATGCAGCTTTCGAAAAAGTTGGGAAAGATCGGCGTGCTGGTCGGCAACTGCCGCGGCTTCGTGGGTAATCGCATGTTCCACCCCTACGTCCGTGAGTCGGTTTTCCTGGTGGAAGAGGGTGCCAGCGTCGAAGCTGTGGACAAGGCGCTCTACGATTTCGGCATGGCCATGGGCCCGCTCGCCACCAACGATCTCGCCGGACTCGACGTCGGCTGGCGCATCCGTAAGGAATATCGCCACCTGGAGAAACCCGGCATCCGACAGGCGTTCGCGGGAGACAATCTATGCGAACTGGGCCGCTTCGGCCAGAAAATTGGCGCCGGCTGGTACAAGTACGACGAGAATCGCCGCCCGACACCGGATCCCGAGGTCGCCGCCTTGACCAGGAAATGGTCAGCCGAAGCCGGTATTGCGCAGCGCCAGATTCCGGCCGAAGAAATCGTCGATCGCTGCATCTACGCCCTGGTCAACGAGGGCGCCCGCATTCTCAACGAGGGCTATGCGACGCGCGCGGTTGACATCGACATCATCTATATCAACGGGTATGGCTTCCCGGCCTATCGCGGCGGGCCCATGTGGTACGCCGATACGGTCGGACTGAAAAAGGTTTACGATCGGATCACCGAATTTCAAAGTGTGCAAGGCGAACTCTGGGAACCCGCCCCGCTGCTGAAAAAATTGGCTGCCGAAGGCCGCACCTTTGCCGACTTCGACCAACAAAAAGTTGCAGCCGCGTAGCCTCTTGAACCATCCGATAGGGTTGGCCAACGACCAACGACTATCGGCCAACGACCAACATGAGAGAAGCCGTAGTAGTTGCTAGTTCGCGTACCGGCCTTGCCAAATCGTTCCGCGGATCCTTCAACATGACGCGGCCTGAGGACCTGGCCGCCCATTGCATCAAGGATGTTCTGCGGAAGGCCCCACAACTCGACCCCAAAGAAATCGAGGACGTGATTCTTGGTTGTGGCCAGCCCCACGGAGTGCAGGGCCACAATATCGCACGCGTGTCCGCGTTGCACGCTGGTCTCCCGGTTTCGACCGCCGCCATCACGGTGAACCGGTTCTGCTCTTCCGGTCTGCAGGCCATTGCGATGGCCGCCCATCAGATCGTAAGTGAGGGCGCCGAGGCTGCCATCGGCGGAGGGGTGGAAACTATCAGCCTCATCGTTCGAGATAACGACCCCAGCCCGGCGGTCAAGGAGAAATACCCCGGCCTCTACATGGTGATGGGAGAAACCGCCGAGGTTGTGGCCAAGCGCTACCAGATCGGCCGCCAGGCTCAGGATGAATATTCTCTGATCAGCCAGCAACGCATCGCCCGCGCCCAGCGGGAAGGATTTTTCGCCGGCGAAATTGCTCCCATGAAAGTTACCAAAGCGGTGCTCGACAAGAAGACCGGCGGAGTAATCGGCACCGAAGAAGTCTGCTGTGACCGCGACGAGTGTAACCGCCCCGACACCACGCTCGAAGGATTGCTGGCGCTCAAGCCCCACTTCGATCCCAATAGCGGTCAAGGCTCGGTAACGGCAGGGAATTCGTCTCAACTCTCCGACGGAGCTTCCGCTACGCTCTTGATGTCCCGTCAGCGCGCCGACCAGCTCGGCATCTCCTACAAACTGATCTTCCGTGGTTTCCAGATCGCCGGCTGTGAACCTGACGAAATGGGCATCGGGCCAGTCTTCGCTGTGCCCAAGCTGCTGCAGCGCCAGGGTCTAAGAATGGAAGACATCGATCTCTGGGAACTCAACGAGGCTTTCGCGGTGCAGGTCATTTACTGCCGCGACCGTCTCGGCATCCCCATGGAAAAACTCAATGTCAATGGCGGGTCAATCTCCATCGGCCATCCCTTCGGCATGACCGGTTCCCGCATGGTGGGAACGATTGCCAACGAGATGGAGCGCCGCCGGTCACGCTACGGTGTCGTAACCATGTGCGTAGGCGGCGGCCAGGGCGCCGCCGGCCTCTTCGAGCGCACCACCTAAGCTGAGAACTGAGAACGGGTTTTGTCTTGCTTGCTGTTTCACATCTGAGCGGGTACTCCCGATGCCGCCGGTGACATTCAAGAATCTCGACGCCCTGAACGTTTTCGTAGGACGCGAAATCGCCACCACCGATTGGTTCGAAATCACCCAGGAGCGCATCCGTCAATTCGCCGAAGCCACCGAAGATCGCCAGTGGATCCATCTCGATCCCGATCGCGCTCAACGGGAATCGCCCTTCGCCGCCACTATCGCCCACGGCTTTCTTACTCTCTCTCTGCTCAGCCATCTGTCGCAGCAGGCATTCCAGATTCAAGAGGGAGTGGGCATGATCATAAATTACGGCTTGAATCGGGTCCGCTTTCCCGCACCCGTTCATGCCGGTTCAAGAATCCGTGCCAGCTTCGTCCTGCAGTCGTTAAAGGATGCAGGCAATGCACGCGAAGCTATCTTTTCCGTGGTGGTGGAGGGTCAGAACAGGCAGGGCCAGGCCCAGGCAAAGCCATGTTGCGTAGCCGAGTGGGTCATCCGCTACTATCGTTAGAGAACACGTCAGGCGCACCATTGCGGGCGTCCTGCGGCGGCGTTATAGTTGTCCGCAATTGCATTGGAGGCGCCCATGGCCGTAACCACCCAGAACCCCCTCAACATGCCCGGAGCCCCCCGCTTTGCCACGCTGGAGGAGGAACGCCGGCATCGCAAGCAGCGCCTGGCCGGCGCCTTCCGCCTGTTCTCGCGCTTCGGATTCGATGAAGGCGTGGCCGGCCACATCACCGCCCGTGATCCCGAACGCCTCGACCATTTCTGGGTCAATCCCTTCGGCATGCACTTTGGCCAGATCCGTGCCTCCGACCTCATTCTGGTGAATGACCGCGGCGAGGTCGTGGAAGGCAAGTATCCGGTCAACGGCGCCGCTTTCGCGATTCACTCTCAGGTCCATGCTGCTCGTCCTGATATCGTGGCCGCCGCTCACGCCCATTCGTTGTACGGAAAGACCTGGTCGTCACTTAGTCGTTTGCTCGATCCCATCACCCAGGATGCTTGCGCCTTCTACGAAGACCATTCGTTATTCGCGGATTTCACAGGCGTGGTTTATGAAACCTCCGAAGGCGAGCGCATCGCCGAAGCCCTGGGTAACAAGAAAGCAGTCATACTTCGCAACCACGGCCTGCTGACGGTAGGGCACACCGTCGATGAGGCAGCATGGTGGTTCATCACTATGGAACGGAGCTGTCAGGCCCAGCTCCTGGCCGAAGCCGTCGGCACCCCGGTCAAGATTGACGCCGCCAGCGCCGCCATCACGCAGCAGCAGATTGGATCGCACATGGCCGGATGGTTCCAGTTCCAACCGTTATGGGCCCGCATCGTCCGCGAACAACCCGATCTGCTGGAGTAAATGTGCGACGGGAGCGTCCCGCTCGTGGGTAAGCACCTCCACGAAAGTGGCGTCATCCTGAAGCGGCTTCAGCCGGGTGAAGAATCTGGCGCGCATCATACGAACGCCAGGCGACGTCGAAAAACCCGTTCGTGCGGGCCGAGTCGTTCACCAGCATGTGCAACGCCGCTGCGTCTTGCAGCCTCGTGTATCATGCCCACCGGGGTTCACGAGAAACTCCAGAGCCGACCATGAACGTTCCGCTTACTCCCATCCGTTGTCTGTACCGGGCCGTTGATCTCTACGGAAAAAAGAGAGCCGTGGTCTCGGGCCCCAGTTCATTCACCTACGCCCAGTTCGGAGAACGTTGCGAACGCCTCGCTGCCGGGCTCCTTTCCGAAGGTGTCCGTCCTGGCGACCGCGTCGCCTATCTCAGCTTCAACAACCATCAGCTACTTGAGGGCTATTACGGACCGCCGCTGGTTCGAGCCATCGCCATGCCGCTCAACGTCCGTCTGCAGCCCGCAGAACTGACTACCATTCTCAATCACGCTACTGCCGGCACGCTGGTCTTCGAGAGCGACTTTGCCCCGCTGGTCCAGGAGTTGCGAAAATCATGCCCCAGCATCCGGCGCTATATTGCTATTGACCAACCCGTCCCGCAGGCGGACTTGTTGCTGGAAGACTTGCTGGCCCGCGATCGCATCCCGCGTCCCGATATTTTCTCCTTCGACGAAAACGAAATCGCCGAACTCTTTTACACCAGCGGCAGTACTGGCACGCCCAAGGGAGTGATGCTGTCGCACCGCACGCTCTACCTGCACGCCCTGGGGCTGCTCGCGTCATTTTCCTGCAAGGACACTGACGTCGAGCTGCACACCATCCCCTTGTTCCACGCCAATGGCTGGGGACGTCCCCAGAGCATCACCATGAGCGGAGCCAAGCACGTCATGGTCCGCCGCTTCGAGCCGACCACCGTGTTCCGCCTCATTCAGGAGGAAGGGGCCACTGCCATGACCCTGGTCCCCACCATGGCCAACGCGCTGCTCAACTGTTCCGACCTCGGCAAATTCGACCTTTCCAGCATGAAGGCGATCATGACCGGCGGCGCCGCCTCGTCGCCCGAGTTGATTGCCCGCCTGGAGCGGGCGTTCCACTGTGAAGTATGTTCCGGCTACGGCCTCACCGAAACCTCTCCCGTGATTACAACCGCGCAGACCAAGGGCACGGTCACCTACGCTGATGAGACCGACCGGCTCAGCCACCTCGCGGCCGCAGGCTGGCCCATGGTCGGCTCCGAAGTGCACGTTATGGATGCCGAAATGCGCGATGTTCCCCGCGACATGCAAACCGTGGGTGAGGTCGTCGTCCGCGGCGACAACGTCATGGACGGCTACTACCGCGAAGCCGACGCCACCAAAGCGGCCATCAGCAATGGCTGGCTGCACACCGGAGATATGGCGGTCTGGAACGAGGAGAACTACATCCACATCGTGGATCGCAAGAAAGACATCATCATCAGCGGCGGCGAAAATATTTCTTCCATCGAGGTGGAAAAGGCCATCTTCGCCCACCCCGCGGTCCTCGAGTGCGCCGTAGTCTCGGCCCCCGATCCGCAATGGGGTGAGATCCCGGTCGCCATCGTTGTCTTGAAACCCGATCAGCAGCTGAACCAGGAACAGCTGCTGACCTTCCTCAAGCTGCGCATCGCAAAATTCAAGATGCCCCGGGTCGTGCAGTTTGTAGAAGGCCCACTACCCAAGACTGGTACGGGAAAAATGCTGAAACGCCAGCTCCGCGAAAATTTCTGGAGCGGCAAATCCACCCGCGTCCAAGGGTAAGCATTTCCCCTGTCATCCTGAGCGGAGTGGCTGCTTCGCTTGGCGAAGCAGCCACGCAGTCGAAGGACCCCTATAGCCACTGCGACGTGCCCGTGCTTGCCCCTGTACACGCTGCAAGCTGCAGCTGGCATCAACCAATCCGCCTCGCGTATATTGGACGCCTTCGCCAGCCATGGCCGATTCCCCTCAAAAGCCGATCGTCATCCGCGACCTCGAAAGTTTCGAAGACCTGCAGCAAGCCGAAGCTCTTGAACGCGAAGTCTGGAGACTCGACGACCGTGACGTCATGCCGCTGACCCTGATGATCGCCACCAAGGAAGCGGGCAGCGTCTGGGTCGGCGCTTTCGATGGCCCCCAGCTGGCCGGATTCGCCTTCGGTTTCCTGGCCATGGAGTCTGGACACATCACCTTACACTCCCACATGCTGGCTGTTCGCGAGCCTTACCGCAGCCTCGACCTGGGCTACAAACTCAAGCTGGCCCAACGCGAACGCGCCCTGGCCATGCGTGTGCCAGAAATAACCTGGACTTTTGATCCCTTACAGAGCCGCAACGCCCACCTCAACTTCGGCAAACTGGGTGTGGTTTCGGACATCTACAAAGTCGATTTCTACGGACCGGAAACTTCCAGCGTCCTTCACCAGAACGGCACCGATCGTCTGTGGGTAAGGTGGCCGCTCGCCAGCCGTCGGGTTCGTGATCGCCTGCAGGGCAAGGACCACCGGCCCGAGGTGCTCGACGCCTTTTCGCGCTTGCAGCCGTTGGTCCAGTTCAACGGTGACGGCAATCCCTTGCGCAATGACCTATCCGCCGCGCTGGCGCGCCAGCGCATTGCCATCCAAATCCCCAGCGACATTTTGACGGTCGAACAAAAAGATCCTAACCTGGCTCGGGAATGGCGGCAAGCAACCAGATGGGCCTTCACCGAAGCCCTGCGCGCCGGTTTCTTCGTAGCCGAGTTCGCTCGCACCGTTCGCGGCCACCAGGGTCCGGGCAACTACCTGCTGGAGAAGGGAAGCATCGCAGAATACGTCCCCGAACTGCAGAGAAGGCCCGACGCTCCCCGCTGATTGGATCATCACCGCACCGTAGCCGCGACGCGGCGAGAGATTACAGCCCAGGGCGCAAGCCCTGGGTGAACGGGAGATGACATAGCCCTGAAAGGGCGAAAGAATACCTCTAGGACAAGGACTCTGCCTTTAGTCTCCGCCTGCCATGCCAGATCCCGCCAATCCGGTCCTTCTCTACGACGGCGTTTGCGGCCTCTGTAACCGCCTCGTGCAATTTGTACTCAAGCGCGATTCCCGCGCGCGCTTCCGCTTTGCAGCGCTGCAGAGTACCTATGCCACTCGAATCCTGAAAACTCACGGCCTTGATCCACAAGACCTGAACACGCTCTACGTTGTACAGGATGAACGGCTCAGTGCTCGCGCCGATGCCGTGATTTTCATATTGCAGGAACTGGGAGGCTTGTGGCGTGTCGCGGCGGCTGCCCTGCGCATTTTTCCCAAACCATTGCGTGACTGGGGATACAGCGTGATGGCCCGCCATCGCTACCGCATCTTCGGGCAATACGAAACCTGCCTGCTGCCCGAAGAGAAATACCAGGACCGATTTCTGGATGTGTGATTCAAGTGAGCCTGCCTCCTGCCAAAATCTCGGCGTCATCCTGAGGGACTTCAGTCAGAAGACCCTGCCCTGAGCGAAGTCGAAGGGATCTGGCGCGTAGGGCATATGCGCCCGGGGAGAGCGCCCCATAAGCGCTAACTTAAGCCTGTGGCTTGGAGTCGCCTGCCAACTTCCCCCAATGCGCGTTTCTCGGGACTAATCCGGAGCAGTACTTCCGGATTGCCTGTTATCCGAAAGGAATCAGCCGGTCCCGGTGGCAGACCGTGCGAACTGGTGAAAAGGGAACTGCCCGCGCTCGGTTGCGACACGCTGTCAGGCCGACTCTATTTGTACTTCGAGTGCTAGCGCGGCGGCGGCGCAGGCTTCAGCCCGTTAGCGGCTGAACGCACATCGTCGTTTGTGAACACCGCAAAAAGGAATGGCTGTGATTCGAGGAAATGGGCCAGGTCACGCAACGTCAGACCGAGAGACGACAGCCGGTCCTCATCGACGAATATCTGGCCGTTCTCCGGCTCGAAGGACGTAATCAGCTGCTTAGCCTCGGGATCAAACTTCTCGTGCAACAGGTCGATCGATGGTGCAAGGTGCCGGCGGTCCGGCGACGATGGTTCCGATGGCATGCCATGGTCGGCGGTCACCGCCAGGAGATAGTCAGTACCAACCTTTGCTTCTAACGCATTCAGCATCCGCTTCAACTGACGATCCATCTCGCCGAGCGTGACGCGCATCTCTTCCGAATCCGGACCGTACTTGTGGCCCACAAAATCCGCGCCTTTGTAGTTCAGCAGAATGAGATCTGGAACGTTGTCTTCGCCCAGCGGCTCTCGCTCAATCATCGCGGCCATCGCATCGGCTTCGAATGCTGGAAACAGAGCCGAATATCGCACCGCTGCGCTCGAGTCGATTTTGTGACCCATCCACTCCCCGCTCGCCGGCCACAGGGTTTTCGCATTGCGATCCTTCAGATAGGCAGGCAGCCGGAAACAGTTGGGGTTTGTGGTCCAGTTGCCCGTCTCCTGATCGTAGCTTGCGAGAACGACTGGCGCTCCATTCAACTGACACGCTCCATGCCCTGCGAGCGGCGTGGCCGCTCGGTCGATGCTGCCCTGTGCCAATATGATCGCGCGACCAGCCGTCTCCAGCTGCCAGACGTCAGCCAGCGTCAATACCATCAGGTCTTGCGGCGTTCCTCCAGCGAAAAAGTCGTGGCGGCGGCGCTGCTGGCGCTCGTACACGCTGACCCCTGTGATTCCGTGCACGCGAGGATCGGCCCCGGTCGAGAGCGTAGAGTGCCCCACGGCTGTGTTGGTCGGAAGAAAGTTAACCCGCGCCTGAGTGAACCAGGCACCACGCTGGCGCAGGGCGCTGAGCGTTGGCATGGACGCGCCGTAGCGATCGAAGTAATCCCGGCGCATGCCATCCAGAACGAGCAGCATGACCACTCGTGGTCGAGCCAAACCCGTGCGTAAAACCGGTAATACACGGCCTGTCGTCGTGGGAGGCATCTGCACGCCAAGCGCAGCCGCCAGGGTTGGCGCAACGTCCTGCTGCACGGCCGGAGTCGAGTACCTTCCCGTTCTCACCGCGGGGCCCACAAACATCAGCGGAATCGCGACGTCATACGACCACGGCGAACCGTGCATGTACGCCACGTCAGGCCGCGTGATAAAGTCGCCTTCGCGCGGCACGATCAGGAGTTGGCCGGTTCGTCCCGGGAAGTATGCCCGAGCAAACATCTCCAAGAAGCGCTGGCGCGTCGCAAGGGTGGTTGCATCGGCTGGTGCTGCAGGCTGGATTCGAGGTGGGTAGCTCCCAATCGATCGCTTGACCTGCTGGCTCGATACTGTCCAAGTCATCACGACTAGGGTCAGGATGATAGCGATCCGCGATCCTACTCTGCGCATGCGAGCACTTTTGGCTGATTACAGATTGTTCAGCTCGACGCTGATCTTAGTTCCGTCAACAAGGACCTTGCAAGCGGCCGTGTAACGGGCTTGTACGAGAAACGCTGGCCATTCCCCGCCGCCGCATTCCGGGCGAGTGGTCGGCCACACGGAAGTAATCGAAACGAGACTCCACGGATTAGTAATGGGAAGTCGGCTTGTGGGAAGCCAGACGACAGGGCCTACCGATTTCCGCCCGGATGGTTGACCGCCTGCCGCAAACGAATCTTCCCTAAGTTAGCCCTTAAGGGAGAGCGCCCCCCAGATCCTTCGCAAGCTCAGGAGGGTGCCCTTCAACACGGGCCGTCACCCGCCAGCAGACATTCCGCTCCCCCCCTTGTAGAATCTGCAATGCGCTTTCCCGAACCCCAATAACCCGAGGGACCAGCATGCCCGAGAAACCCGCCGCGACCGATGACCGCAGCAACATCGAGTCCGTCCTGCACGAGGATAGAAAGTTCGAATGCCCCGAGCCCTTTCGCCAGCGGGCGCACATCCAGAGCCTGGAAGACTACGAGCGCATCTATCGCGAATCGGTCGAGGAGCCGGAAAAATTCTGGGCCGGAATCGCCAACGAACTGCACTGGTTCAAAAAGTGGGACAGGGTCCTGGACTGGAACCATCCCTGGGCCAAGTGGTTTGTGGCCGGCCAGATCAATCTCTCCTACAACTGTCTCGACCGCCACGTGCAAACCTTCCGGAAAAACAAGGCCGCGCTGATCTGGGAGAGCGAGCCCGGCGAAGTCCGCACCCTGACTTACCAGCAACTGCATCGCGAGGTGCAGAAGTTCGCCAACGTCCTGAAATCGCTCGGCGTCAGAAAGGGCGACAGGGTAGCCATTTACATGGGCATGACCCTGGAGTTGCCCATCGCCATGCTGGCCTGCGCCCGGATCGGCGCCCCTCACACCGTGGTCTTCGGAGGGTTTTCTTCCAATGCCCTGGTGGACCGCATTCACGACTCGCAGGCCGTAGCTGTGGTTACTCAGGATGGCTCGTTCCGGCGTGGTGCTGAGGTGAAATTATTTCCGGCGGTGGAAGAGGCGCTGAAATCCTGTCCGTCGGTGAAGCATGTGATCGTCTACAAGCGCACCGGTTCGCCGATTAGCATGCGGCCCGGACACGATCATTGGTGGCATGAACTGATGGATTCAGTCACTGATGATTGTCCCGCCGAACCGCTGGACGCCGAGCATCCCCTTTACATCCTTTACACCTCGGGGACCACCGGCAAGCCGAAAGGCGTGGTGCACACCACGGGTGGCTATTCTGTCGGCACTTATCTGACCACAAAGTGGGTTTTCGATCTCAAGGAGGAAGACACTTACTGGTGCACCGCCGACATCGGCTGGGTTACTGGGCACAGCTATATCGTCTACGGACCGCTGCAGAACGGCGCCACCAGCCTGATGTACGAGGGCGCACCCAACTTCCCTGAGCCCGACCGCTTCTGGAGCATTGTCGACCGCCACCAGGTGAATATTCTTTACACCGCACCCACCGCCATTCGTACGTTCATCAAGTGGGGCGAGCAGTGGCCCAGAAAACACAAGCTCGACAGCTTGCGCCTGCTGGGTACTGTGGGTGAGCCGATCAATCCCGAGGCATGGATGTGGTACCGCGAGGTCATCGGTCATAACCGCTGCCCCATCGTCGACACCTGGTGGCAGACTGAGACCGGCCACATCATGCTCACTCCCATACCGGGCGCAATTGCCGCCAAACCGGGGTCAGCCACACGTCCCTTTCCCGGCGTGGTGCCGGAGATCGTCACCATGGACGGCAAACCTGTCCCTGAAGGCTCGGGCGGTTTTCTCGTTCTCAAGCAGCCTTGGCCCGGCATGCTGCGCACCATCTACGGTGATCCCGACCGCTACGTTTCGCAATACTGGTCACAAATTCCGCCGACGTACTTCACCGGTGACGGCGCTCGAAAAGACAAAGACGGCTACTACTGGGTCATGGGCCGCGTGGACGACGTGATCAACGTCTCCGGTCACCGCCTCAGCACCATGGAAGTAGAGTCTGCACTGGTGGCGCACGAAGCCGTCGCCGAGGCCGCCGTGGTGGCGCGTCCCGATGAGATCAAAGGCCAAGCCATTTCGGCGTTCGTCACCCTGGAGCATGGAAGAAAGCCCACTCCCGAACTCAAGGATGAACTCAGAAAATGGGTCGCCAAGGAAATCGGCGCCATGGCCAAACCAGACGACATCCGCTTCACCGACACTCTGCCCAAGACCCGTAGCGGCAAAATCATGCGCCGCTTGCTGCGCGAGCTGGCAAGCAGCGGCGAAGTGAAGGGCGACACCACAACGCTGGAAGACTTTGGGGTGATTGCCAGGTTGAAGGAGAGCGAAGAAGCCTAAAGATATTTACGGATTGCCGGATTTTAGAATTGTCGAATTGAAAATCTCCAGTGACGTGACCCTACTCTTCAATTCGTCAATCCTAAAATCCGGCAATAGGTCAATCTACTCGCCCGCACCCATCATCGAATCAGCCACAACTCGTACGCTTTTTGCGGCGGCAAACTCACCAGATTGCTGGCCAGGAAAATCAGACTCGCACGCTCCCGAACGTAGATCGCCTTGCCCTGCGGCTGCGGTGGGGTTTGCGCTGCCACCAGGGTCACGCGCATGGCATCCGTCGAAGTCAAGGTGGAAACCACTTCGCGAGCGCGTTCGAGTTGGGCCTGCTGTTGGACGGATTCGTCCTGCAATTGCGCTACCCGCTGCGCTAGGCGGTCGCTCTGCCGCCAGAAGAACCCGGCCAGCAGCAGGAACGCCACCGCTGCCAACCACGGCTTGAAGTTTGATGACGACCGGCGGGCCGGAATCTTCTTTGCTCTGGGTTCCTGCGCAATCGCCTTTAATAATCGCTCGCGGGAGCGTTGCGGCGGCTTAGGTCCAGACGCTGAAAGCGCGAGCAGGGCTGTATCTCCACGCAGCCGTTCCAACTCGCGACGGCATGCGGGACACCCTTCCATATGTTTCTCCAGCGCGACGCGCTCGTCACCCTGCAGTGTTCCCAGAGCCAGCAGGGCAAGATCGTCGGCGAACTGTTGGTGAGCGCTCATGCTTCAAATACCTTCCGCAGGGCCTGCAATCCCGCGCGAATGCGAGTCTTGATGGTCCCCAGTGGCTCTCCGGTCTTGGCCGCAATTTCCGTATGCGTCAACCCTTCGAAGTAAGCCATCTCCAGTGCGCTTCGCTGCGCCTCTGGCATTCCGACCAGCGCGCCCCGCACCTTCTCCATGGCACGCGACCGTTCTGCCGCATCCGCCATGTCCGGTTCCACCGAAACCACAACATCGGCAATATCAGTCTCGGGACGCCGTTTGCGCAAGCCATCAATAGCGCGGTTCCGCGTAATCACTCCCAACCACGCCCCCAGGTTGCCGCGGCCAGAGTCAAATGCTGCGGGATTGCGCCAAAGTTGCATGAATACTTCCTGCAATACGTCCTCGGCCGCGCCTGTTTCGCCCAGCACGCGCAGCGCCACCGCGTATACCAGGGAAGAATAGCGGTCGTATAGCGTCGCCATCGCGCCTTCGTCGCCCGAGCGTATCCCCCAGACCAACGACATGTCGCTCAACCCTGCCTTTAATTCAGCGCCGGACAAACGGTTATCTCATCCTTTCAAAAGTACGGTCTGCAGCCCCTCTGCGGATTCTTATACCATCCGCCGGGCCCACAATCGGTTACGCGAAGGGGGAGTAAACTATTTCCCAGTGAGGGCTTTAATGGGAGATCTAAGCCGCATCGGTGTCGCTATCGATACCCAACTGCTTCGCCGCTTCGACCACTTCATTGCGCAAAAGGGTTACCAGAACCGCTCCGAAGCCTTCCGCGACCTCATTCGCGACCGCCTGGTGGGCTCCGCCGTCGTCGCTCCCAACGCTTTTGTAGTGGGCACCGTCACTCTCATCTACGATCATCACACCCGCCTCCTGCCCGAGAAACTCACCGATCTCCAGCATGAGCATCATCACGTGATTATCTCCACGCTTCATGCTCACCTTGATCACGAAAGCTGTCTCGAGGTGGTCGTACTTCGTGGCAAATCAAAAGAAGTGCAAAAACTGGCGGACCGCCTGATTAGCACCAAGGGCGTTCAGCACGGACGCCTGGTCATGAGTTCACCCGAAACCGCCGCAGACCATCACCACTGAGAACCGGGAACAATGAACTGATAACTGGAAATAAGCAGCCGCCGTCAGCGAAGCGATTGCCATATCCTACTGGCTCTTCATCGCCACTTGCCTCTCCTCCGGCGTCATCTGTTTCCACAGCACTTCCAGATCACGCTGCACCCGCGAATTCCCTGGGTCTCCATGCAGCGCCTTGGCGAACCAGCGATATGCGGAAGGAAGATCTCGGCCCACGCAGTGCCCGGTTGCGTACATCGCCCCCAGCAAGGTCTGCGCCTTGGCATTCGATTCCCGGGCGGCGATCTGAAGGTTTCTCCTCGCCCGCTCGCAGTCTTCCGCGACCCCACGACCGTACAGATATTTTTCTCCGTCGGCCACCAACCGGTCCTCGAAAGTCATTGCAGGAGCTGTGGGCGAAGGCTTGGGTGTAACCGCTTTCGGCATGGGTGCCGCAGATGCAATCCGCGTTTCCTTCGCTGCCTTCTTTTCCGTCGGTCCCGGAGTCTCAGTTTCACTCACCGGCGAAGCGGAGGCTGGACTCGGCGCCTTGGCTGCTGCTTCTCCAAGGTCGGGGCCCTCATCCGGCGGGGAAGTTTGGTCGCTGGCTTTCGCGACCGTGGCAGGGTTGGCGGAACTATTGCCGCTCGCCGAAGGCTCCGCCGCCGAAGCTGACGCAGGAGGAGTCTGGGCCCCCGCTCCCGTCGCCGGTTGTGTCTCCGGCGGGGCCGGGTTCGCAGTCGGCTCCACTGGCACAACCGGGGCCGCTGCCGCGGTCGAATCTGGGGTCGGAGCGGGCGTTGGAGCCACTGGCGGCGTACTGACCGCTACCTTCTGAATATAGGTCCAGGGATAGCCCTCACGCTGCCAGTGCCACGCCAGCAACGCTCCGCTCAAGATCAGCAGAAGCAGGGCCAGGTAAAGTCGCCCGTGACCACGGGGCGCATCATCTTCCAGCAGGTAGTCCAGGTCGCGCGAGCGGTCGTCTCCCAGCCCCAGGAAAGAGGGTCCGCTGACCGGAGGCCTCATCCGTTCGCGACCAGCGTCATTCGAAACCGGCGCTGGCGGTGGTCCCAGCGGGGCTCCACACATGCCGCAAAAACGGTATTGGGGATTATTCTCCTGGCCGCATTGAACACATCGCACTGTCATGGCAGTCGGCATAACTATACTAATTCAGATGCTATTTAGGGACGACCCTTTGGTATGGAGCCTCCCCCCAGTCCGAGCTCGAGTTGCCTTACTTTGCGGCCTTTCTTAGCGCCCTTTGCAGTAAAGGGGTTTAACCTCGCCTAGAATTATCCAGGAATCTTCAACCGCAAAGGCCGCAAAGGACGCCAAAAAGCCCCGCTACACAGCGCCCTTCCGCCTTTACACCTCGGTCTGCAGCGTGTTACCTTAATTGCACGTTACGATCAAATTGAAACTAGAAGACAGGAGTGCATCGGGTTAGTGCTAGCCAGAGAGCAAAAGAAATCCCTCATCGACCAGTACGGAACGCATCCCACCGATACGGGCAGCCCCGAAGTCCAGATCGCGTTGCTTAGCGAACGCATTGGCCAATTGACGGATCACTTCAAAACGCACCAGAAGGACCATGGCTCGCGCCGCGGTCTTCTCATGCTGGTCAGCAAGCGTCGCCGCCTGCTGGACTACCTCAAGCTATACGATTCCGACCGTTACAAGACGGTTGTGCATAAACTGGGCCTGCGCAAGTAGGTTTCTGCGGGGCCGTTCCCGGCTCGGGGTGTATTCGCCGGACCCATCGGAATCATCTGGCCGTTGGCGCAGACGGCCGTCACGAAAAAGGAAAAAGCCGCGAACGGTGTGTTTCCGGCCATCCCAGAACGCTACTGGCTCTTGCCCTTCGACCGTGTTGCCTCTCCAGACGCACGCGCGATTGTCCTCCTGCCAAAAGGAAATGAATCATGAAACAAGAAGTATCGGTTGAACTTGCCGGCGGTAGAACCATCTCTTTTGAAACTGGAAAATTGGCCAAGCAGGCGCACGGCTCGGTCGTAGTGCGCACTGGCGACAACGTTGTTCTGGCCACCGCTACCGCCAATCCCGATCCCCGCGAGGGCATCGATTTCTTCCCCCTGACCGTTGATTATCGCGAGTATACCTACGCCGGTGGACGCATCCCCGGCGGCTTCATCAAGCGCGAAGGCCGTCCCAGTGAGCGTGAAATCCTCACTAGTCGCCAGATTGACCGCCCAGTGCGTCCCCTGTTCCCGGAGGGTTTCCGCTGTGAAACCCAGGTCATCGCCTTCGTCCTCTCCGCTGACACCGAGAACGATCCCGACGTAGCCGGCATCAACGGCGCCTCCGCCGCCCTGACCATCTCCGACATCCCGTTCGAAGGCCCCATCGGCGCCGTGCGGGTGGGCCTGGTCAATGGCGCGTTCGTCATCAACCCCACTTACAGCGAGATGCGCGAGAGCCTGCTGAACATCATGGTGGTCGGCACTGCCGATGGAATCGTGATGATCGAGTCCGGCGCCAAGGAAGTGAAGGAAGAGACGGTTGTGGACGCCATCGAGTTCGCCCACACCGAGATCAAAAAGATTTGCGCCGCCATCAACGACCTCCGTCAGAAAGCCGGCAAACCCAAGCGCCAGGTCACTCCTCCCGAATTCGATCAGGCCTACTATGACGACTTGAAGTCGCGCGTCGGCGCCGACCTCAGCGACCGCCTCGACACCCAGAAACATCCCAAAGCCGAGAGCTACACTTTGGTCCGCGAACTCAAGAAACAGCTCCAGGCCGCCATCCCGGAAGACGATGAAGCCGCGCAGAAGAAATTCAAGACCTACTTCGAGATCCTGCGTGAGCGCATCTTCCGCGAACAGGTCATCAACCACAAGCGCCGCCCCGACGGTCGCGCCTTCGACCAGATCCGCGATATCTGGATCGAAGTCGGCGTCCTGCCCCGCACCCACGGATCAGCCATCTTCACCCGCGGCGAGACCCAGGCCTTGGTCACCACCACCCTGGGCACCAGCGACGATATGCAGCGCCTCGAGGTCTTCGAAGGCGAAGCCAAAAAGCGCTTCATGCTTCACTACAACTTCCCACCCTTTTCGGTTGGAGAAGTTGCGTTTCTGCGGGGTGCAGGCCGCCGCGAAATCGGCCACGGCGCTCTGGCGGAACGTTCCATCTCGAGTGTCCTGCCCGACGAGGACAAGTGGCCGTATGCGATGCGTGTCGTCTCCGACATCCTGGAGTCGAACGGTTCGTCCTCGATGGCCACAGTCTGCGGAGCCTCGTTATCGCTTATGGACGCGGGCGTTCCCCTGAGGTCCCCGGTCGCAGGCGTAGCCATGGGCCTGGTCAAGGAAGGCGAGAATTACGCCATCCTGACCGACATCGCCGGCGCCGAAGACCACTACGGCGACATGGACTTCAAAGTCGC
>JAIQFF010000081.1 GCA_020073395.1 Terriglobia bacterium | reverse complement strand
GGCGGAGGCGCCCGGCATCTGGACGAAGACGTCGAGCATGGGGACGACGATCTGCGGTTCTTCCTCGCGCGGTGTCTGAAGGATGCTGAAAGCGCCTAGCAGCAATGCAGCGACGATCACTAACGGAGTCAACTTCGAGTCAATAAAGCCGCGAGCGATGCGTCCCGCCAGGCCAAGGCGCGGCGTGGACTGCTCAGTCGAGTTGGTCGCTTCGTCCCTCATCGTGATCACTGGGCCTCGATGCGCTTGCCATTTAGGTCGAGTTCGCCGGGTTGTGCCACGAAACGCTCACCCTCTTGAAGACCCGCGAGCACTTCCACGCCAGGCCCGGAGGTCTTTCCCAGCGTGACGTAACGCAGGTCCGCGACCTTGTTCTGATCCAGCACGTAAACCCCCTGCAGTTGACCCCGCTCCACCACTGCGGTCCGCGGTATCACGAAGGACGACCGCTGGCCGCGGGAAAACTGTGCTCGACCAAACAATCCAGAACGCAGTTGCGTATCCGCCGGCAGTTCGATCTTCACCAGAAAGCTGCGGCTGCCGGGATCAGCCGCAGGCACGATTTGAGTGACTTTTCCCTTCAGTTCCGGGTCTTGCAGTGCGTGCACGACAACCGGCACTTGCTGCCCCATCCTGACAAACCGCAAGTCGTTTTCGTTGACCGTGGCTTCCAGTCGGAAGTGCCCCAGGCCCTCGATCGCAAGTATCGGAAGACCCGGGCTGGCCAACGTCCCCGGATCGGCTTTCTTCTCAGTGATCAATCCATCAAAAGGCGCAACGATGCGCGTGTATGAAAACGAAGTATGTGCCTGGGCCAGTGCTGCTTTGGCTTGCGCCTGGCCGGCCTGAGTCATATCGCGATGCGCCAGCGCCGCCTGATAGCGCGCCTTCACTTCATCGAATTCCTGCGGGCTGACCGACTTCTTGTCGTACAAATTCTGGTAGCGCTTGAGCGTGGACTGAGCCAGGGCCAGATCGGAATCCGACGCGGCCAATTCCTGACCGGCTGCATTCTCGGCCGCTGTGGCCCGGTCGAGAGCAGCCCGCGGTTGCGCGTCATCAATGACCGCCAGCACCTGCCCGCGCTGCACGCGATCTCCTTCATGCACTCGAATCTCCACGATGTTCCCCGTCATCTGGCTCGCCAGCTGGCTGGTCTGCGCCGCCCGCACCGTTCCCACTGCTTCCAGCAAATCGGGCACATCGGCCCGCTGTACCGGAAGTACGGAGACGTTACGAACAATCGCGGGCGCCGCGGCCAACGGTTGCCGTTCACTGGAGCAACCGCTGAGCCCGCCGGCCACAACGACAGCCACAGGAACGAGACGTGAAAAAATTGAATGGTTAAGAGTCATGGCGTCACCACAGGAGATTGAGGATTCAGCGTCCCGCTGGCCAATTCCAGGTTCGCGTAGCTGGTATGGAACCGGTAAACCGCTTCCCAGTAGTCGGTCTGGCTGCGCCGCGCCGCTTCTTCCGCTCCCAGCAGATCGGTGATGGTGGTCAGCCCGCCGTCATAGCGGTCCTGGTTGATGCGCAGACTCTCCTGCGCTTGCGCGATGGCAGCTCGCGCCACTTCCAGCTGCTGCCGGCTGGCATCCACGTCGTAGTAGGCGCGGCGAACCTCCAGGCGAATTGCATCCGTGGCCGCTTGCTTCATCGCTCCCACCCGGTCGGCGAGAGCGCGCTGGCGCGACAGCTCCGCTTGCTTTGCGCCACCCTCGAAAATGTCAAACTGCAATTCGACTCCGCCCAGCCAGTTGTTGCCGCCGCCACCCGCTACGAACGTTGGATTGTCCATCTCCCAGCCGGCAAAAGCGTTCACTCGCGGACCAAACGACGACTTCGCCATCGCAACACTCTGCTGCTGGGCGGCCTCCTGGGATAGAAGGCGCTTCAAGTCAGGCCGGTTCGCGAGCGCCTCTTTTTCCATTTCTTGAAGAACCGGGAGAGGCAGCGCGTGCTCCGCCAAGGCTTCAGCCGGCTGGAACACGGAATCCACCGACACGCCCATCGCAGTACTTAGTTGGGCCCGCGCCAGGTCCAGATTGTTTCGGGCTCGAATCAATTCCTGCTGCCGCGATGCCTTGCGCACTTTCGCAGTCAGCAAATCTGACTCGACTACCAGCCCGCTGTCGAACCTCACCTGGCTCCGGTCCATGATGGACTGCGCGGTTTTGGTCGCCTGCTCGGCCACATCCAACTGCTTGCTGGCCAGCAACACGCCGTAATAGGCATCCACGACCCGGAAGACGATCTCCTGATCGGCGCGCTCCAGTTGATGTGCGGCGGCTTCGTTCATCTGCCTTGCCCGGCTCATTCCGTGCCAACTGGCGAATGAATCAAACAGGTTCCAGGTTCCCGCAAACCGCGTGCTGAAGTTGCCAAACGGCAGCGGCGTATTCAGCTGGTTCAGCGCGAAATCGGCGGTAGAGAATCGTTGCTGTCGCAGCTTGCTGCCAAACACATAGACGGGATCATCGCCGCGGGTCGCGGTCTCCGAAAAATTGAGATGAGGCATCAGCACTGACTGTGCTTCGCGAACGTCAGCCGACGCTACCCTTGTGTCGGCCAGCGCCATCTTGCGCGCTGGGTTCTTTTCCAGCGCGACGGTTACGGCGTGCTGGAGCGAAAGGGGAAGAGGCTCCGTCGCTTGCTGCGAGACGGCACAAACCGGGAACGAAAGGAGACCCAGTATCCCCAGCCGGATCGCACGAAAGAAAGGGCGACGCAATTCCAGGGATAAGCCACCTCTTGAGAAATAATGGAAGAGTCTCCTCTTCATGCTCCTGCCTTCTCGCTGAACGCATTGGTGTTTTTTATGGGATCTCAGTTGTACTGTCTCCGACCGCCCGACCACTTCGGAACCCCCTGTGCATTGCGCAAAACCACGGTCTTCCCATCTTTTGTAATCTCGCGCGCCAGCACAACTTCTTGGCCGGAGATCGTAACTTTGGACCCGACGACCTTTATCGTATCTCCCTTGCCAAACGCAAACTGCTTCTGTTCGATGTATGATGAGGGTCCAACATGGACATGGACGCTTGCTGATTCAAGCTTCAAGATCAGGTGCGTCCCCTTCCAGCCTCCTTTCCCCGTTTGCTGCTGAACATCTTCAATCGTTCCGTTAATCGTGACCTCGGTCTTAGGGTCATAGTGACGCATCCCCGTGCCCGGCCCGCTGCCCTGAGCCAGGAGTGGCATGGTCATTAACGTCAGTAAGAACGTCGAAGCCAATTTCGACCAAATTGTTCTCCGCATATTGTCCTCCTTCACACTTTTGTTTGCTGGTTCTTCCGTCGCGCCCAAATTCAATTGTTCTTATGCTGGTGCCACGCGATCATCGCGCTCCTCTATGTGCGAGGAACGGCGTGGGAACCTTCTCGCTCCGGAACTGCCGCAGCCAGTGTCTTCATCCATGCGGCTTTCTCTTCCACGATCTCGTAAGTCGTGTGAAAGCTCGCCGTCTTTTGCACCATCGCTCCCACCGAGCAATACTTTTCTTCGGAGAGACGGATCGCTTCCTCGATGACTGCCGGATCGATTTCGTATCCGGTAACCACGTGATGAATCCGCACCGTCGTAAACACCTGCGGCGGACGCTCGGCCTGGTCAGCCTCGACTCTCACCTCATAACCAGTGACTCTCTGGTGATGCTTCTGCCGCAAAATAGTGATGACATCGAATGCGGTACAGCCGGCTAATCCAGCCGCTACCAGTTCAATGGGCTTGGATCCGGTGCCTCCGGCCGCGTCGTCCAGCAGCATGTGATGGCCGCTGCCGGTCTGGGCCACGAACTGCCGTTGTTGTTTAAGTGGTTGATTTAGTTCAACTTTGGCGCTGATCATGATCGCCTCCTGCGATTTCGTTTCTGAGATCTACAGAACAAATGCAATAAGACGGATTTTGTTACAGGGTATTTCGGGGTGTCGCCGTTGCTGCCACTTTGCCACCTGCCCCATGATTCTCCGCGGCATCGATGACGACGGTGATTGTTGTCAACCCCGCGGTATGGCTGGTCACTTGCTTATAATGAAAATCACGAGTTCCAATATGAAACCGCTGATCAAACACGAGAAGATCATCCGTATCGGTGCTGCAATAGCTGGGATCTTGTTGTTACCGATGGCCGCTTTTGCCTATCAGGCAAGCTCCATACCCAGATCACAGCTCCTCAATCCCGATGAACTGGTTAAACTCCTCCAGTCTTCTGCAGGTGCAAAGCCACTCATCATCCAGGTTGGATCGCACGTGCTTTACACGCAGGCGCATATTCCTGGTTCCGAGTACATCGGGCCGGCCTCCAGCGAGACCGGTCTGCAGCAACTGCGCAAGCGTGCTGAGCCTCTGCCCCGGGACAAGTTCATCGTTATTTACTGCGGCTGTTGCCCCTGGAACCACTGCCCGAACGTCAAACCTGCCAACGATGCATTGCGCGCGATGGGTTTCACGAACTTCAAGGTGCTCTACATCTCTGACAATTTCGGCGCAAACTGGGTGGACAAGGGCTATCCAACTGCCAAGGGAGACTGAAAATCTGGCTTCTCTCGTGAACCCAGGACATTTGCGGAAAAACATTTTTGTTGGCACTGTGGCGATCGCCGTGCTGGTTGGACTCTATGTGCTAAATCGGCATCGCGGCATGTCTCCGGGCCTGAGAGTCACGTCCGCAGAGCATCCGCTTGCTCCGGAATTCTCTCTTCCAGAGTTGACCGGACAACCGCTCAAGCTTTCAGACTATCGGAGGAAGGTAGTTCTTCTGGATTTCTGGGCGACCTGGTGTGAGCCCTGCCGGGAAGAGATCCCGCATTTCGTCGAATTACAAAACAAGTTGGGCGACCAGGGTTTCCAGATCATCGGCATTTCCATGGACGACGGTCCGGAACCCGTCCGCGCCTTCTACCCGCAATTCAAAATGAACTACCCGGTGGTGATGGGAAACGCGAAGATTGGCGAGCTTTATGGAGGAGTTCTCGGACTGCCCATTGCTTTCGTGCTAGGTCGCGACGGCTGCATTTACTCCAAACACATCGGCGCTACAGACATTTCGTTGTTGGAACGCGAGATCGAAGCGCAGTTGCAGGCTGAGAGATCTTCTCCGGTTGATTAGTGAGCACCTACGCTCACTCCGTTATCTTTGCCATCGCCCGCTCGTAGCGGAACATCACGTCACTTCGCAACTTCGCTGCCTTGACACGGTCCGGGACTGCGGCAGGCAACCGGTGACATTTCTCAATCGTGGATTGCAGACTGGCAAGAAAGGCCTTGCAGGGGTCACAACCGTCGAGGTGTTTCTCCAGTTCCTCGCACAACGAGTCATCGATCTGTTCATCCAGGTAGTTCGAAAGCTCGGCGAACATTGCCTTGCACCGGGGAAGTCTGGACGGCTCGGTGGCCAGAACTCGCGACCTGACCGCATCCATCTTCCCGCCGCGGCGCGGCTTCTCCGTCTTCATCAATTCTCTCCGCACGAACAGCCTTGCCCGATGCAGACGAACCCGAACGGTTCCAGACCGGAGTCCCGTGATCTCCGCCACTTCTCCGTCCGTCAGGCCCTCCATATCTCGCAGGACAAGAACAATGCGATATTGCGGCGGTAGTTTGTGAATCGCTTTTCGTAACCGGCCCGCCTCTTCGCTTCGGATGGCAACTGTTTCAGGGTTTACACTGCTGGCGCCGCCTGACCGCTCTAGATCCTGCCGATCAGGCATCAGTTCTTCCAGCGAAATATCCTCTTTCGGAGCAAACTTGCTTTTGCGCCGACTCATCAAGCAACGATTCTTCGCAACCTTGTAGAGCCACACCACGAGCGCCCTGGGACGGTCGAACTTAGGCAGGTACGGAACAGACTTTACGAGCACCTCTTGCATGGTATCTTCTGCGTCTTGGCGCTGGCCGCAGACCTTCATGCTGAAGGAGAAGACGGTATTTTGGAGCAGAGCCAAGGCCTGTTACAAAGCTTCGTCACCGCCACGCTGCAACAGGAGAACAGCCCGCTCTATCTCGGAGCGCATTTCGGTAAATGTAGCATGCCAACAGAATGTTAGAGCGCAAAGATTCGCTTTGATCCGGCAACCTGTGAATCGGATTATGCTAGATTCCAAGTCAAATGGCGGTCTGCTTATTCGCGAGAACTCGCAGACCCTCAGGCACAGGATGGTAGAACCTGACACGGCTTTTGATTCGGATCCGGCATTTGCAGTGTTAATGTGGCACGTGAATGGACGACGGAGGTAAGCCGTGGAGAAACTCATATCGAGCAGGATCGTGTTTGAATGCCCCATTTTCAAAGTTGAAGAAGCAGAGGTCGAGATTCCGAACGGAAGGCGCGAATTGCGCTGGTATGTGGTAAAGCGAGACGCTGTGGGTATCATTCCGGTAGATGCAGCTGGACACATACTTCTCACCAAAGAGTACCGGAGCGCAGCGGGCGAGATTCGATGGCGAATCCCTGCCGGCGGGGTTCAAGAAGGAGAGCTCCCAGAAGATGCAGCGAGGCGGGAGCTACGCGAGGAAATCGGGTATGACTGCCACGAGCTAGTACCTATCCTGCGGGCGAAAGAATCGTTCCGATCAGTGCCAGCAATGCTGCATTCTTGAGTGTCATGGTCGGAGTATGAAGGCTGGCAGCGTCATCCGCAACCCGGCTGCTGTCGCCCAGCTTCCCAAGTGCAATAATTGACGCCCATAGGTTGCAGTCGTGAAAAACAGGCGGGGAGCAACGTGCGCTACTGGTGGGTAAATCAAAACCAGACATATCGACAGGAGATCGAAGGGGGTTATCTCTGGTCGCCGAAGCGTAATGCCAACGGAGCGCGAAACCCGTTTTATGAATTCATGAGAGAGGTGGCACCGGGAGACCTTGTTTTCTCTTTCGTTGATACTCGCGTCGTCGCCATTGGGACAGTCACGTCGTATTGCTATGAGAGTCCAAAGCCGACCGAATTCGGAGGGGTGGGCCTGAATTGGGAGGCGATTGGATGGCGCGTGCGGGTCAATTTCGTTTCGCTTCTAAACAAGATTCGCCCCAAGAATCATATCGATATGCTGAGACGGGTGCTGCCTTCACGCTATTCGCCATTGCAGGACTCAGGAAACGGAATTCAATCCGTCTATTTGACCGAGGTACCGAAACTTCTCGCGGAATTGCTTGGACGCCTTTTTCTTGCGCCTGTAGATCTCCCCGTGGTCGATCACGACATCATGTTCATACGTGCTGCCATCGATCTGGATGGAGCCGAAGGAGAAATTGTCAAACTGCATCGCGCCTCCTTGGAAATCGCAGCTAGGCGCTCTTTTTCGAAGTAATGACGCTAAACGCAGACCAGCGCTGCTCGATGTTCGTGCTGTCGCAGTGCGGGCACTTCACCTCGCCTTCTTCGTAATCCACGAGAGACAGAATCTGGTCGAAGAATTTCTTGCAGTCACGGCAGAAGAATTCGTAGTGGGGCATACGGACCTCCACAGTCTTGAAAAGGGTGATGGCAGAATTCTAATCCCCGGGCTTGGGAGGTTCAACATGGGGGCAGGTCACGAATTCTGCATGATGCGGGTCAGGAGGAATCTGGTGGAAGTGGCAGGGGAAGGGACGTGGCCTAGCCTGACAACCGTTCGCCTTCGGCCGGGCCTAAGACAGAGGAAACGGTGAAAACCCTTGTGCCGTCCTCACCCTGCCGCGACTAAAGAGCATAGTCTCGCTTGCACAAGGAGGCAATGGCCCACGACGACCGCGAGAACACGATGCGGCGGTGAGCCGTGGGACTTGGCGATGTCGGTGAGGGAGCCAACGGCGCACTGGCCAGCGGATCTGCTACCCTTGCCAAACGTGTTTGCCGCAGGCGCAGGGAACCGTGTCGGTAGGCTTTTGTTTAGTCAGCTGCTGTTTGCAGACTGGACAGGGTTTGGTCATTACATACGTCATAGCCGTGACCTCTCAGGCCAAGGGTCTCTTCCGCAGCGTGCACGTCGCATACCAGAAGACTTAACCTTTATCGGACAGCCGGAACTGCCCACGGCCAGCGTAGTTTGCCCTACAAGTCAGGTCAATGGCACACGCGTGCGGCTCCGCTGGCACCGTTAGGCCATCCCGAAAGTCCCCAATAGTGAGGCATTCTGCTATACGGATTTATCTGTATCTTGGGTGGGGTGCCCACTGCTTCACTGCTTCGGCTTGAGTGCTGGCAGGCAGACGTGACGACGGTCTCATCCAGGTATGAAAAAGAGCCAGGTGATACTGGCTTATTGAAAGAAAGGACTATGCGGTTGCTGACTGCGAATCACCTTGGATCTCGGTGAGAAGCTCCCCGATGACACCGGGGGCTTCGGAGAGGGCAACGCCGTCAAGCTCGCGGATCTGGTAGAGCGCCTAGGGCAGGATTTTTCGCGCGCAGTAACTAGACCCAATGGGTTCGGGGAAAGACGAATAGCTTCCTGGCTCGAGCAAGGCTCGCCGTGTAGTATGGACGGCGCAGTTATTCCAAACAATGTGAGGGGGAATACCATGGCGGATCTCGCCGGGGTGTTGAAGGAGCTGGAGCAAGAACGCGCTCGCCTGGACCAAGTCATCCAAGTGCTTGGGAACTTAGTCGGGCGGAATGTTACCGGTGTGAGAGCTCGGAGACCAAAGCGAACGCTCTCGGCAGCGGCGCGCCGGAAAATTTCGCTCGCGCAGAAGGCACGATGGGCAAAGACAAGGCGGACAGTGTTAGCACCCGTGCGCATAATGAGCCGAGCTGCACGCAACAAGATTGCTGCGGCACAGCGGGCGCGCTGGGCTAAGACGAGGGCACAGCAGAAGAAGGCGGCGTAAGGAAACGGTAATGTGTATTCCGCATTGGCAGCCGCGATTCTGGCGTTACACTTACTGTTCATCCTGTGGGTCATGTTCGGAGTCGCGGTCACGCGCCGCCGTCCAGTGTTGCGTTGGCTACACCTCGGTTCCTTGGTATGGGGCATCCTGATCGAAATCTTGCCCTGGGCCTGCCCGCTGACATGGGCAGAAAACTGGCTGGAGACTCAGGCCGGGATCGCCCCATACCAAGGTGGATTCCTGTTGCACTATCTCGACGCGCTGGTATATCCGGATATCCCGCCTGGCCTGCTCGTCGGCAGCGGTGTCGCCGTCTGTGTCGTTAATCTAGGCATCTATGCTGTGCGCTTCCACCATCGGCGACGGCTCGCCGACTGGTAGGAAGGTCCGAGCAAAAAGAAAGAGAGCGGGAGTTTTTCCCGCTCTCTTTTTGTTTTTGCGGAGCTAGTAGTCCTCCGGGTACATGGCGGTCCAGCCGCCGACCTCGTTGCGCACGAGCCACAGCTTCGGAGGGATGCGGGCTCTTGGAAATGCGGACCTTGAGCGGGTGGGGTGCTCGCTACACGGCGAAGAAGGCGAGGAGAGAGGTCTTGGATTTTGCGTGGCTGTGAACGGAAAAAAGCCGCGCCCGGCGCGGCTTTTTTGGGTGTTAGAGTTTGGGTTATTAGGCAGCTTCGGCCGCTGCGCTCTCGTCCTGGAGCAGAGTGCGAATCTGTTCCCGCAGTTCTGGGGTGTTCGCATGCCCGTGGACGGTAGTAGCGTGGAGCACTGCTAGCTCGAGAACCTCGTCTTCGGTGCCCGAAATTGCAATGGTGCAGGGCTTCTCTGCGGGGAAACGACGACAATCGATCACTTTACGAGTTCCGGCCATATTTGCCTCATCTGCAAACTTAAGTCGTGGGCATTGTAATCCGGTTGGGTGTAGGGGTTCAACAGGCAGGGTAGGTCTCGGATTTTGCGTGATTGGGTCTCGGATTTCTCCTGAGGTTTGGGTCGCGGATTTTGCGTGGCCTAAGGGGTTGCGGGGAAAGGCGCTTTAGTGCGCCTGCAGGGGACTTGGCTTGCAGAAATTAATCTTTTTCAGTCACGCTGTTGCTTGTTCGGCGAATGTAGTAGGGACTTCTGGTGCTTGCCGATCTCTGCGTGATCACGGCCGAGATAAACCCGAATGAGCCATCTGCGGTCGCCACGTGCAATGATCTGGCCAACTTTGCGAGCCATAGAGTTTCCTCCTTGGCTCGCAAGGAGAGACACACTTCTCGCACACGGGCTCGCGTAAAAATAGGTGCTGATGGGTTGATTGGAAGAGGGCTGGATGATGGGCCGTCTGCTAGTCGAGTCGCGGATAGAGGTTAAATACCGGCATGCCTGGGACCACAAGATACGAGCGCTACAGAATCCCTTCGCCTATGGAAGTTGAAGTTATAGATAAATCAGGCCAAAGGGCGGAGGCTGGTCTTAGTTTCACCGATGTGGTGAAATACGGTGAGGGTTTCAAAGAGGCAGGCTTACAATGAAGACCAAAGAGGGAGACTGGGACAAGAGGACGAAGGTCCACAGCAGAGCGCAAGTCCGCGCGACAATCAGTTTTCCGCCGGATGTGTATGAGACCCTTGAAGTGATCGCGAAGGAAAAGAAAGTGTCACTGGCGTGGGTGGTTAGAGATGCATCGGAAAAGTACATCGCGGACAAGCGAGAGCGTCACGAAGTACATCAGCACGAGGTCGTCCCGGTACTGCTCGTATCCTCGATCCCTTCGTAGTCGTCGATGAAGTCGCCACAGCCGTACAGGATGAGCCGACGCTGATACACCTCGATCGGACGCGGATGATGCGACGAATGCCCATGCACGACATCAATGCCACCCTGGTTGTTTGCCTCAATAATGGCCATGCTTCCGCCATCGCGAAGCAGTGATCTTGTCATTCGATTTGCACTGCGGGAATGCCGGCGTACACTGCGTTTCCATTGAGTTTCACGTGCTTCGGTACAAAAGTGAGAGCGCCTATCGCGCAGAGCGGGCCTGTCTCCACACCGATCTCAACGATTGCATTCAGGCCAACTGTTGTGCCGCGGCCGAGACGCACAACTGCTGTCTTTACAAGACCAGCCTCTACGGTGTGCCCGGAAAGATGAACTCCGGCACCAATAATGACATCGTCGTCGAATTCCAGAAGGTTATAGTCATTTAGCGCAAGGCTATTGATATACACGCGCCTGCCCAGCTTCGCGCCTGCGAGCCGCAGATGGAAGGTCCATAGCGGAGAGCCGCGTAATAGAGTTCCTGCGAAAGTGCGAACAATGTGATTTGCAGCGACGTAGCGAACCCATTTGAGAAGCGGCCAGCTCATGTCAGCAATTCGCATCTCCGCACCGCTCGGCGTACGCCATCCCGCCAGGCGTGTCAGGATTGGCGAGATGAACAGCAGCATGATCGCGAAGATAACGTAACAAGGAACGATTGCGAGGCTGGCGAGAACGACTTGCAGCAGGCGACTAGCGCCGGGAATTTTCGATATAATTGACCAAAGCGTCAAGGCAGGCAGTGCGGAGAGTCCGCAGACGGCAAATTCGAAAAGCACAAGACTGGTTACCGTCCACGCTATCCTCCAGACAGCTCCTCTCCTCAAGTCTGTTATGCTCCGGTTCGATTCCGTCATGAGTATCCTCCAGGGTGAATACGATTCTCGGGTTTCCATTCGCGGCACGGGCGAAGGCATCGTTCTGGTGCCAGGCATGGATGGCACAGGGGAACTGTTTTATCGCCAGCTGCCACTACTCGAAAAGTCGTACCGTATTGCAACTTACGCCCTGCGGGACGACGCCGCGAATCTGGAGACGCTTGCCGCCGATCTCAAGCGCGTCATCGAAGAGGTCGCCCCAGACAAGCGAAGCGCCATTGTCATGGGCGAATCCTTCGGCGGAGCTATCGCACTGACGGCGGCGCTCACCTATCCGCAGCACGTGTCGGCACTGGTGATCCTGAACTCGTTTCCGTACTTTGCTCCTCAGTGTCGGCTACGACTCGCACTCGCCGGTCTCAAAATTTTGCCGTGGGGGGCAATGAGCCTGGTCCGCTATGCGACTGCCTTTCGCATGCATTCACCCCACACGCACCGCAGAGAATTAAAGCGGTTCATCGAGCTCACCGCGCAGGCTACCCGGGAAGGGTACATCAATCGATTGGGTCTTTTGAGGTCCTACGATGTGAGAGCTCGCCTCAATGAGGTCGGCTGTCCCACACTGTTCCTTGCCGCCGATCAGGATCACCTGGTCCCATCCCTTGCTCAAGCACGTTATATGGCCGACAGAGTACCCTCCGCTTTGGTGCGGGTGCTTTCCGGACATGGCCATATTTGTCTGATAGCGCCTAAAATCGACTTGTGCCAGATCCTTGCCGAGTGGAGGGCAGGAACCGATAAATCGGCTTCGGACGAAAGGTATCCCGAGAACCCGTGCGTACCCAACACGAGGGTATGAATGCAGACTGCATGGTTTGGCCAACGCAGCGTCGTTAGGAACCTGAGTTTCGAGTTGCATGCCGGGAATCAGCGCCGAGAGCGGAGACTCTCCTCATTCCAGTGATGCGTTAGGGCCAGCGCCTCGGAGCAACCGAGCAGGACTCGATCACGGCCGCCAAATCTGCACGGGAACGATTCCTTGCTGCTCGTCTGCGTCTGCCGTCTTATCTTTTAGCGTTGGAGGAGAGCAGCCAACCATTTCCTGTGCACTACAGCGCTCAGCTTGAGAAATTGTGCGATCAGATACGAAAGACATTTGTAAAGTCGTCGTTCGTTGGATCATTACAAGCAGATCTCGGGCGCAAACTTGCTTGAACCGTGGTTGACTGATTTCGTTAGTTCCCAACCTTCACCGGGACAGGAACAACCATGTCAGGGTCTCTCAGCCGCAGTCTAATCACGCCTGGCATTAGAGAGCATGTCCGCAGCCATCACAGGACCTTGGGTTGACAGACTGAAGCGCTCTAGTCAGGTCCAGCGGGCGGCGTGTTTCCGTATTTGCGCCATTGCACGCGCAGTAAGAGAGACAGAGCGCATCGTCTTTGAGCACTTCAATAAGGGCGCTCAAGGGTCCTCCGGCGGACCAACTCATGCGACAGCGCCTGATCCTGCGATGCCAGCAGTTCGTGGAGTTGAGATGCCGGCCAGCATATGGTGAACTTTGTCTGAATTGTCATGCAAGACGATGTCTGCCTGAGCCACGACTCCTATGCACCGGCCCTGTTTATCCACGACCGGGATACGGCGGACTCTGTGCTCGCGCATGAGGTCTTCGCATTCTTGTAACGAGTCGTTTGGGGAACAGGTGACTGGGCCTTGTGACATCAAGGCGGCAATGTGTGTCGTCACGGGATCTCTGCTTTCGGCAATGAGACGGAGGCAAAGATCGCGGTCAGTCACAATGCCCTCGAGCCGCTTCGATACAAAATCAGCGACCACCGGGACCGAGCCGATATCGTGCAGTTTCATCAGGGCTGCTACGCTCTGGGCTGTGTCAGATTTCAAACAAGAAACAATTTGCTTCGTCATTGCGTCAGATACCTTCATAAATTCCTCCACGGCGTTCGCGACTCCACGCTATCTCCACTTCGCAGCCGAGGGCAGTGATGGCACGCACGAGGCGATGTGAGACGGGTCACTGCCGCACGCGCCCACATAGGAGAAACTAAAATATCGCACGAAAAGGAGAAAGCACATGTCTACAGTTTCCATCCAACGTGCTTCAACCCCCACTGCTCTCAGTCGCAGCTTGTACGACTATATGAATGAGCTCTACAACAAGATTTCACAGCGAGCCTTCAGCATATTTGAAGAGAATGGCCGAATTGACGGCCACGATTTGGCTGATTGGCTAAGAGCCGAAGCTGAAATCCTTACTCCCGTCCCATTGGAGCTGCCCGAAACGGACACTGAACTTTTAGTCCGGGCGCAAGTACCCGGGTTCACGGAGAAGGAACTGGAACTCGTCGCTGAGCCTGGACGCTTGTTTATCACAGGCAAGACAGAGAAAAAGAGTGAGGAAAAGAAGAAAAAGACAGTGTATTCCGACTTTTCCTCAAACGAGATCTTTCGCGCTGTTGCCCTTCCGGCCGAGATCGACCCGGAGAAGATAAGCGCGGTGCTCAAGAACGGAGTTCTGGAAGTATCGATGTCCAAAGCCAAGCCCGCCACAAAAGTGCCGGTCATGGCCAAGGCAGCTTGACCTTCCGCGGGGAGGTGGATGTGGGTAGTCCACCTGCAGCTTCTGCCTCCTCACTCTTGGATAACCGTCCGAGAAGCTGGATTCTGCACAAGAGAAGTCACAGGTGCACGATTGCGTGTCGAAACAGGACGCAAGGCGCAGTAGCCCGGAGGCAGAGTCCTTGAACCTTGCTGCGTCACTCGCACGGCGCTGGGAACACTTTGAGCACGCCGCAGACATGGGTGTGCGCGGCATTGGTGCCACACGCGAGGCCGCGTTCGAAGAAGCGGCGCTAGCACTGTGCGCGGTAATCACAGACCCGGCGCTGGTGCGTCCGGACATCCTGTTCGAGGTGGATTGCCATGCTACAGACGATGAGTTGCTTCTCGTGGACTGGTTGAATGCACTCATCTCAGAAATGTCTGCGCATCGCATGATCTTCAGCAAATTCGCAGTCACTATCTCTGATGGTCGTTTGCATGGTCGAGCGTGGGGTGAAATTGCTGTTCCGGCCCGGCACCACCCTGCAGTTGAGGTGAAAGGGGCTACGCTGACAGAGCTCAAAGTCTTCCAGAACCCTGATGGACTCTGGACTGCGCAGTGCGTAGTGGATGTGTGAGTAGAGATGGATCTAGATCGCCTGACGCGCAAATCAGATTCCGAATGGTGGATCCCACCTACGGGCACAATGCGTGTCCCCGGCGTGATTCTGGCTACCGAACAACTTGTCCAAGAGATGGATGACAAGGTATTCGAACAGGTCTCAAACGTGGCAACGCTGCCGGGCATCGTCAAGGCATCTTTCGCCATGCCAGACGCGCACTGGGGTTATGGCTTTCCGATCGGCGGTGTGGCTGCCTTTGATCCTGACCAGGGCGGAGTCATTTCAGCCGGTGGGGTCGGATTCGATGTTTCCTGCGGAGTACGAACCCTAACGACTGGCCTGAGGCTGGAGGATATCTCTTTGCGCAAGCAAGAGCTGGCGCACGCTCTCTCCCGCTCCATACCCGCGGGGGTGGGCAGTACAGGCCGACTTCACCTTGATGAGGATGACATGACGGCGATGCTGTGCGGCGGCGCCCAATGGGCAGTGCACAAAGGGTATGGACATCTTCCGGATCTCGAGCATATCGAAGAACATGGCCGAATGGCAGGCGCGCAACCGGAACATGTATCTCAACAGGCGCGCAAACGCATGCGAGATGAGGTTGGCACTCTTGGATCAGGCAATCACTACCTGGAAGTGCAGCAGGTTGCACAGATCTTTGACAAAGAGGCTGCTTCTGCCTTTGAAATCCACGAGAACGATGTGGTGGTAAGCATCCATTGCGGTTCGCGTGGCTTGGGCCATCAGATTGGCACTGAATTCTTACGAGAGATGGCAGAGGCGGCTGCCTCTTACCATATTGACCTTCCCGACCGTGAGCTAGCTTGCGCCCCGATTCGCTCGCCCCTCGGCGAACGCTACCTCGGGGCGATGAGGGCTGCAATCAACTGTGCGCTGGCGAATCGCCAGGTCCTCACGCACCTCACACGCCAGGCATTTGAGGAGATCTTTCCCGACGCCGAATTGAAACTTCTTTACGATGTCTCTCACAACACCTGCAAGCTTGAATCTCACCGTGTGGATGGCCGTGAAGTGAAATTGTTCGTTCACCGCAAAGGCGCTACCCGCGCCTTTGGCCCGCGGACGGCAGAGCTGCCTGACGCCTATAGCGCCGCCGGTCAGCCAGTGCTGATTGGAGGCACTATGGGTACGGCCTCCTATATTTTGTCGGGCACGTCGGCCAGCGAGCAAAAGGCCTTCAGTTCCGCCTCCCACGGCGCTGGACGGTCGATGAGCCGCCACGCGGCTACCAAGCGCTGGAACGGTCGACAGCTGGTCGACGAATTGTCACGGCAAGGGATCACTGTAAAAAGTCCGTCCCTGCGTGGTGTGGCGGAAGAAGCGCCTGGCGCATACAAAGACGTACATGCTGTGGTCGACGCCACAGAACAGGCGCAGCTCGCACGGAGGGTGGCAAAGCTTTTACCGCTCATTGTGATCAAAGGGTAGTCTCGGTGCCAGCGTAAGCAGAAGTGGAATATTTCTCGAATCATGCGATGAATAATGAATGCCGTGGACCATCCCGATCGGGAGACGTCCTCTGCGTCTGCTGCGTACTGGCGATTATGGGACTGCTCAAGGCGGATTGAACCAACACAAACTCGCCCAGATTCTCCAGTGTGAATAGACCGACTAGGCATCCGGCTTCCATGACTGGCAAAACACGGCACTCAGGGTCCTGCAATTTCTCCACAGCGGTTTGCAGCGCATCGGAACTGGAGATAATTGGGTATTCCTTACGCATGGCGTTTGAAACAGAACTATCAGGCCCGCTTTTTGACAAGGCCTTAAGCAGTTCTCTGCGTGTCAGGATTCCAACCAGCCGGCCGGCATCAACGACAGGAAAGTCCTGCTGGCTCCCATGCAACATCAGTTGAACCGCATGCGCAAGCGTGTCCGAAGGAGAAATCGTTTTGAAGTCAGTTACGGTAACCTGACTTACCCGGATCCCCTCCAGAGCGGTCTTCATTTCCGCCAATGCAGCTTCCTGCCCGGCGCCAATCCAAATGAACAAAGCAACTAACACTAGAAAAGGATTGCCGATTATGCCTGCAAGAGCAAATATGACCGCCATCCCCTGCCCGATATTTGCTGCCACGCGGGTAGCCCTGGAGTAATCCATCCGCCTCGCCAGCACGGCGCGGAAGATACGCCCACCATCCATTGGAAAAGCGGGCAAGAGATTAAAGACGGCGAGGATACCATTGGCCACCATCAGTTGTGCGACGAACGGGTAAATCTTAGCCCACGAGTCGAGTTGAACCATTTGGTTCATGGGAGCCGGGGCATGCACGGCCCAAAGAAAGAACCATAGTGCTGCGGCCACGGCCAGACTCACCAGCGGACCTGCAAGAGCAATCCACAATTCCTGCCGCGGATTATCTGGTATGCGTTCCATTCTGGAGACGCCCCCGATGGGCAACAGGATAATATCGCGCGTAGCGATACCCGAATGCCTGGCGGCTAGAGCATGGCCAAACTCATGGATGACTACACACGCAAAAAGGCTCAGGATGAAGAGCACTGCACCTACGACAGCACGGGTACTGTGCGTTTGTTGCCACTCCGTCAGCACTAGCCAGGCAATGAGAATGAGGAACGTTGCATGCACATAAACGTCGATTCCGGCAAATCTGCCTAATCTCCATGACCATTTCATGACATACCTCTTTACTGAAGAATGAAACCTTCATGCCATGTGACGCCCTCGAGAACCTACAACACCACAGAGGAGCGGATGACTGGCTGAGAGTTCAGAGGCTAAAATCTACTTCTTCGATGAGATTTCGCCCCGTGATCACAACCGGGTATCCAGTAAATCCGACAGCCCAAAAACTAATACCAGAGAATGTGAGAACCAGCAGTGCCTGAAACACAGGCAGCCTGAAAAAATCCGCGAGAGGTGGCCACACCGCATTTGAAAAGTTGACATTCAGTTCCTCATTCCTCCACAGCAGGCTCGCACACAACGAAGTAGGATGGAGGAGCCAGGCAATTGCCGGAGCAGCCTTAGGAATCTGTGGCATGCCAGAAACGAATGGCAATCCGGCAAGAGGGGGAACTACCTGCAGCAGGACCGATATCAACTGAACGTTGTGGTAGTAAATCATCCCCAGAGTCCATGCGGGACCACCAACGGCCGCCTGAAAGATGAAACCCGCTGCAACCGACAACCCCGAATCAGCCACCCGGCCGATTGCAGTCAGCGCTGATGCCCTATAGCAAGACCAGAGCACTTCAACGATGTTGCCGGCGTCTTGGAGGCAAGGTCAACGACGAAAATCAGCAACACAGGGATGCCCAGGGCCCGCATCGCCTGCGGGTGTCCTTCTCTCCACAACTGAAGAGTTCCTGAGATCATGCCATGGCTCCGCCATGGTTCGCGATGTATTCTGCTCGCTCTATGTCTGCGCCCTCAGTCGGACATACGATACGTTCTTTTGCGAGCCACTGGCCACCGTTGGCCTGGGTCCGGTTGACCGCCCGGGCCGAGAATCGCCGGAGTACTTGTGTGAGATTTTCGACGCGGCCAATTGCGGTAAAGCAATCGCGCGCGTCCTGCGCTTTCTTTGGATCTTCTCGTCACCTTTGACCTGGATCTTATTCATGACTGACTCCTGAGTATTTTCTCACTGCTACTGTCGCAAACCAAAAGTTGAACGTGAAAATCAACACGTTCGATTGTGACTACGATTACCGTCCTTTAGATCCCACCAACGCTTGTGCCGGCATGTGCTGCGCAAACCACTCGGCAGCTATGGTCGCCACTTCTTCAAGGGCACCAGACTCCTCGAAGAGATGCGTTGCCCCGACGACGATGTGCAACTTATTGGGACAGTGCATCCGTCTGGCAGCTCGCCGGTTCAGGTCCAGTACGGCGTGATCTTCGCCTCCGACAATCAACAGCGTTGGCGTTTCTACTTTGTCGAGCGCATCTTCGGCCAGATCTGGACGCCCGCCGCGAGACACTGTTGTTGCGATGTGACGTTTCAAAGTGGCTGCCGTGATGAGCGCTGCCGCGGCCCCCGTACTTGCCCCAAAGAGGCCGATCGGGAGATCTTGCAGATCCGCCTGGCTCATGGCCCATCGGGCTGCCATAGTAGAACGCTTGGCGAGCAGCGGAATGTCGAAACGAAACTCCATCGTCTGCTCATCAACCTCCTGCTCCTCTCTGGTCAAGATGTCGAGCAACAAAGTACCCAGACCGTATTGGTTTAACTGCTCGGCAACATATCTGTTTCTGACGCTGAAGCGGCTGCTGCCACTCCCGTGTACGAAAATAATGAGACCTCGCGCTTCAGCGAGGCTTGGTCTTCTTAGCTTTTGTAACGCTTTTCTCAATGAGGAGTCTGTGACGGCGGACACAGGGAAAACCAAAGACTATGCGATGCGTTTGAACACTCGCCTGTGTGATTCACATCACAGCAATCGCGCTAACGTGCTTCGTAGACTAAGGCCGTGACTTCAGGTGTTCCTATGGAAACTGCCACGGGTCCCTCCCTCGATCCAATAGCCAAGCGAGTTGTCACGCGAGAGAATCTTTCAACGCTTGCGGCATTTTGCGATCAGAAAGCCACCGCTGTCTCGTTTGGCTTCGGCTGCGTTACGACGCCGGACAGCGCCCATCGCGAAGAAGTCATAGCCACTAAGAGACTTGTCCAGGAGGTGATAGCTAGTTCCGCTCCTGAATCGGCGCCGCCTGCTCGTCTGGCGAAGGATTTGGAAGAGATTGTTGCGGTCGCGGCGACAATCCGGCTCCATCCCTCTCGGCTCCGACTGGTCTTTGCTTGCGGAGAACAGGATGTCTGGCAGGAGTTCGACCTTCCGTCCACCAAACGGCTAAGCTTCTTGCGGGTTGGGCGGCGCTTCGATTTGGCCCCGCTGATGCTGGCGCTGCAATCGGTTGCTCCCTACTGTGTCACTATCCTCGAATCTGGGAAAGCTCGGGCCTTTATTGTTCGCGGCACTGAGATCCAGGAGGTATCTAGCCGGTTGGTAATCGAAGAACAGAGCTTCCAAGCGGATGACCCGAGGGTGGGCTGGTCGAGGCACATTAGCAAAGGCCTGGTGGAGCACGAGAAAGCATATTTCAAGAACCTCTCGCATCAACTGCTGCAACTTATGTCGGAACAACAAGCTACCGGCCTTGTAATCGGGTGCCACGAAGACCTGTGGGGTGAGGTGGAACCGCAGTTTGTTCATCTTGCGAAAAGCATGATGGGACGTTTTCACCTGCCCCACTTTGACGCTGAACCGGCCGAAGTGCTGCGGCTGGCGACGCCCATCTCTACTGAGGCCCAGAGGACACGTATAACCGCGGTCTTGTGCGAAATCAATGAGGCACCGTCTCGCGGAGCATTCGGAGTCAAAGATGTTCTGGAAGCCCTTCTGTCCGGCCGCGTTCAAAAACTCGTGTTGGGCAGGCCGCCTGAGCAGACGATTGCCGAATGCAAGGCCTGCGGGCACATGATGGCCGTGGCTGGTCACAGTTGTACGTCTTGCGGTCATGCTGGGGTCTGGTATATAGCCGCAGAAGAGGGTCTGATTCGTCAAGCTCTCTTGACCGATGCAGAGATCCTGATGGTTGAAGCAGACACTGCAACTGGATTCAGTGGCGCAGCGGCCTTATTGCGCTATTAACGGCACTTGGCGAAGCGCCACTCTGAAAGGAGGGCAACTACTTTATGGCTCTGATAAATGAACGAGTAATTGAGGACGGATTTTGGCTGGTTCTGCTGATGGCGGTGATTGCCTTCTTCTGGTTCCACCGGCGGGGAAAACGGCCGACGAGCCGGTCCAATGAAGATGAAGAGGCCATGAAGACTCAGCATGCAGGCAAGTCGGTCGAAGCCCCGAAGAAGGTAGCTTGATTGCCGCGCAATAAAATGACATGAGGACCCGAAAATGAAGACGAGAAAAAGAAACATCAGGAGCAAAGCCAGGAACAAGACAACGAACCGCAAACCAGCAGTGAGCAAAGCAGGTGGGAGAGCTCCAAGAAGGATTGCGATCGCAGCGCACAAGACGGTAACGGCACGAGGCCCAATTGAATATGCGGTAGCCCAAGGACCCTCAGTCACCGTCTACGAACGTGTCGAAACTGAGGTATATCGGGAAACCAGTCCAGAGGCTGATAAGGAAGAAGAGGAGTTCGGAACCTAAGGCCTGACTCGATATTTTCTGGCTAAGGGGTCCATACTCGACAAGACAGGACAAAGGTGGGCCCCGGACTAAGACGGGTATCCGCGGGCGCGATTCATCGAAAACGGCAGGTCTTATGGCTGTCAGGAAAACCCGGTGGGTGGCAAGCGTGCAGACAGACTCCACTCATCCACCTCCAGGCTTGTTTACCAAGAGTGCCAGCACAATCGCCAAGGCCCTGGCTTCAAAGAGCGTCTCGCCTAAAGGCCCCGGTTCAGGCATGCGCATGCTCACGTACTTCGTAAACCGGGCGGGACGTGGGCTCAGCGAAGAGCGACGGGCGGAACTCGAAAAAGCGAAATCCTTGTTTTCAAGAACCATCGAGCGGCGGAGGAAAGCAAACGGTCGGAAGGGAGCGGTTTAGGTTTCGCCGGATCCGGCCAGCACCTCCGTCTGAGGACGCGGTCTCCACGCTCAGTGGGCACGGCAAGGTGGGGAAAAGTTTTTCAGCAACCGGTCCCATGAGGAGTGCTGAATCCGGTGCGGCCGTGGGTGCTCACGATGTTCAGATCAATGTTTGCTCACGTACAGTCCGAAATTCAGGCAGGCAAAGGCAAGAGGAAGGCAGCGCCCCCCACTCCATTGCGGAGGTGTTCGACGCACCAGCCCTGCAGCTGCCCTCCAAGTGGTGCAGTTTGAAATCCACAGGGCTGGCAATGCGCTCCAACCTGTGGGAAACTGTCGGCATGGCAGAAAAACGAACCAAAGCGGATAAACGGCAGCGCCAAGCCGACAAATTGGAAAAGAAGGCG
>JAIQFF010000080.1 GCA_020073395.1 Terriglobia bacterium | reverse complement strand
ATCGCTAACGGAAAGCAGGATCACAATGGTTGAAATGGGCGCCCAATAAAATTCCGGAAGCCTGAGAGCACGCGCCAGCATGGTGGACACAACCGCGGCGATGGCGGTCCGAGCCGAGTGGAGGAGAGCTTCGCGGGTGAGCCCGAGACGGGTTGCCCATGCAGCCATACAGCGGGCAATTGTATCGTGCGGGCGGGGGAATTCTCGCGGGCGAGTCGCCCGCGGCCACACAACAACCACACCACACGACCACCGCACAACCGGAAGCTTGCCGAGCTTGGCTCGACCTGGACGGGCAGGATGTAACAGCGGTCGAGGGGGATGACGTAGGCGGTCACCACGGTAATCCGGAACCCGATAATTCTCTTTCGCTTTCTACGTGGCGCGCTACAATCGCGCCAAACACCGTGGACCTTAAGCACATCATCAGCACGTTCACTTACCGCATTGAGCCCAATCCTCAAGGCGGATTCATCGCGTACGCGACCGATCCCAGCCTCCCGCCAATCGAAGCTCCGACGCGCGAGGAGTTGCAGCAGAAGATTCAGGCCAACATTAGCGCCGGTCTGGCCAGGGAATTCCCCGGATTAAACCTTCCCTCCGGAAATCTTCCGTCCGGAAATAAGGGACCCAAGTTCGCCTTCCACATCGAAGCCAAGCCGGGCGGTGGATTCAGCCTTCATTCCCACGATCCGAACGCAACCACCATTGAAGGAGCCAGTCACGAAGAGATCGAGTATCCCTTCGCGGAAAAGCTTGCCGCCGTAGTCGGCAAGTACTTCCTGCCCGAGCTGTCTCAGGCGCTGGCCAAGCAGGGCGGGGCCGGAGATATAAGAGTGTTCGTGGACCGAAAGGTAAGCTTCACTGAGAGCCCCGGTTCCCAGAAGCTGGCCCTCGGCAGCACGCAAAATTTTCGGCCATCCGGCACGCTTCAGGCACCGAACATCGACAACTCGCCGATTACTTTTGAGAAAAGCAAGAGCTGGCCCATCTTCCGTTTTCTGCTTGCATTGCTGGTAGTCGCCGCGCTGATGTACTTCTTCCTTCACCGCTGAAGTCTGCGCGTTTGAGCCTGACAGAGATGTCTTCTCCCCGGCGAAGGGCTGCCGAGCTTTGCTAGGCTGGGCACGTGAGGACACCTGCCCCTACGTGGTCTCCCCTGGTCTCGCGCTTCTTACTGAAACTCTACGGTGATGAGCTTGGCGTTTTGCTTGCCTGCGTTGGTCAGGGTGTGGGTGAAGCCGCCTTTTTCCCAGGACACGTCTCCGGCCTTGAGTTGAACTTTGGATGCGCCTTTGCCTTCGATGTCGCTGCGCAAATCGAGATCGGTCACGGCTACGACCAGATGGGGGCCGGCGTGGTGGTGTTTTGGCAGCACTCCGCCCGGCTGTAGTTGAAGCTCTGCGGCGCGGGCGCCATCTTTCGCGAAGAGGATGTCCTCGGTGCCGCCGTTCAGGATGTGCAGACCTCTTTCCTCATCCCACTTGGGCGGCGGCGAGCGGTGCGCTTTCTCGTCCTGCATGAGTTCGATGGTGATGTTGCGGAAGGGCTGGTCGGAGAGATTTTTCGCGATGTGGGCGAAGCCGCTGGGAAGAAAGTGTGTCTCTCCATCCTGCAGACTGATCGTGACTGGCGGCTTGCCCGCGACGTCGTTCTCTACGTGCGCGGCTCCCAGCGTCACATAAATATAGTCGTGGCGATGACGGTGCATGAGCGTGGCCGCATGGGGCGCGACTTCCACTTTGAACACGCGGACGTATTGGTTTTCGAGGGCCAGGTGATGGCCGGGCTCGGCGGTGATCTCGACTTCCGATGGAGTTTGGGCGGTGAGAGTCAGGGCTAACAGCGAGACAATGAGGAGAGCCAGACATCTGCGCATGAGGCGAGATTCTAGCATCTGTCCGGCACACTTCCTGAATTGAACCACCGAGGACACAGAGGACACGGAGAAACTTCAGCCAGGGTTTAGACTGGGTCTTGCATGAGCGATCTGGGGAAATTGTTGGTGCTGGTCGGGGCGGTTGCCATTCTCGCGGGAGTGGCCCTCATGCTTGCGGAACGGGCCAACATCCCTCTGGGACGGCTTCCTGGGGACATCGTCTATCGCGGGAAGAACACTACGTTTTATTTTCCGCTGGTGACCTCGATTCTGGTGAGTGTGGTGCTTTCGGTGGTGTTTTATTTGATTGGGCGCTTTCGGCATTAGCTAATGGGCTGGCGCAAGAACAGTTGACGTCGAAGTCAAAGTCAAAAGGCGTCGGACAGGAGTGTCCGACCCACACTGGGTCGCTTATGAGCTCTACTGATCAGCTCGGATTCAGTTTCAAGCCTCCTGATCGCCGCATCTGGACGGTGCGCGATCTGGTGGCCGCGGTGCGCACTCACATTGAGCGCGAGTACGGCGACACCTGGGTGGAAGGCGAGATCTCGAATTTTCGGGCCCATGACTCGGGGCATCTGTACTTCACTCTGAAGGACCAGAACTCGCAGATTCGCGCCGTGATGTTCCGGTCGCAGGCGCGGCTGCTGCGCTTTCGCCCTGAAAACGGCATGCAGGTGGTGCTGCGCGGACGAGTCACGATCTACGAGGATCGTGGCGAACTGCAGATTTCCACCGAGTACCTTGAACCCAAGGGCGCGGGCGCGCTGCTGGTCGCGTTCGAGCAGCTTAAGGCGAAGCTCGAAGCGGAAGGGCTGTTCGACGCCGGGCGCAAGAAGCGAATCCCAACTTTGCCGCGGCGGATCGGGGTTGTCACTTCGCCGCAGGCTGCTGCCTTACGCGACATTTTGAACATTCTTCTGCGGCGTCATCATACAGCCGGTGTTCTGATCTTTCCGGCGCAGGTGCAGGGCGACGCGGCGAGCTCGGAAGTGAGCGCCGGAATCCGTTATTTCAACAAGGCGCGCAACGTGGACGTCATCATCGTGGCTCGTGGCGGAGGGTCGGCGGAGGACCTGGCTGCATTTAATAACGAGGCGCTGGCGCGTGTGGTGGCCGCGTCTGAGATTCCTGTGATTTCCGCGGTGGGCCATGAGACCGACTTCACGATTATTGATTTCGTGGCGGACCTGCGGGCTCCGACGCCATCCGCAGCTGCTGAACTGGTGATTCGTTCCCGGCAGGAAGTGGAGGACCAGGCGGAGGGACTGCGGCAGCGCCTGGTTCGCGCTGTACGTTACCGGTTGCTGATGGGGCGGCAGGCGCTTACTGAACTGGCCCAGCACGGCGCGTTTGGACGCATGGTGGATGTCATCAACCGGCGTCAACAAAAACTCGACGACTTGAAGAATCGGCTGGACCGGGCCGAGCACCAGATTCTGGAGCAGCATCGGCGGCGTCTGGAAACGGGGGCAGCCGCAGTCAGACATTACGATGTCCGCCGCATGCTCAGTGGTATCCACAAACAACTCGATTCTGGTGTGGCCGCACTTGCCGCGGCTGCGCGGACCTTGCTGCTGCGGCAGAGAGGCCGGCTCAATCAACTTTCAGGACAACTGGAGGCGCTGTCTCCGCTGGCAATCCTCGATCGTGGGTATGCTTTGGTGTTCGATCCTTATGGGGCGCTGCTGAAAGATGCGGGGCACGTGAAGGCTGGAGATGAGATCTCTGCCCGCCTGGCAAAGGGCTCGGTGAACGCAACCGTGAAGTAGCCGTGTTGGGTGGGTCGGACACTCCTGTCCGCCGTCTTTGACTTTGACTTAAAACTCAGGTAATGGGATATTCCCGTTCCGTGTGCTTTCGCTAGGGCACGAACTAGAAGCAAATTCAGTTTCAAAGGCGTCGGACAGAGTGTCCGACCCACACATACCTACATATCTTTACAAAGCCTTTATTTCGATCAATATAGCCTTTCGGGGCTGGATTACAATTAGCTTTGTCCCCGCTCAAGTCAGCCAATTTTTGGAAAGGGGCCCGCAGGTGAAGTTCTTCGCAGCGCCGTGGCCGCATTTGTCGCTGATTTCGGTCGTCGACATCCTGCTGGTCGCCTTCATCATTTACGAACTGCTGGCGCTCATCAAAGGGACTCGTGCCGCCTACATGTTGGTGGGCGTGGCGGCGCTGGCGCTGGCGTTTTACTTTTCCCGGATCGGCGAACTCACCACTCTGAACTGGCTGCTCAGCACCCTGCTGCCGTATGCGGTGTTCGCGCTGATTGTGATTTTTGCGGCTGAGATACGGCAGGCTTTGGCGCGGCTGGGACGCAGACTTCTGCGCAGCCGGACGGCAGCGTCGGAGGCGGACGCGTACGACGACATCGTATTGGCGGCCAACCTGTTCTCCCAGAACCAAACGGGCGCTCTGATTGTGATTGAGCGGGAAATCGGATTGCGCACCTACATTGAGAGCGGCGTTCCCCTGGACGCTCGTCTTTCCTACGACCTGCTGGCGACGGTTTTCCGCCCCAGCGCGCCCCTGCACGATGGCGCCGTAATCGTACAGAAAGACCGGATCGCGGCCGCGGCCTGCTTCCTGCCACTTTCCATGAATCCCGTGCTCTCGACCCAACTCGGCACCCGGCATCGTGCCGGCATCGGCGTGACCGAAGAGACCGACGCCATTGCCGTAATCGTTTCTGAGGAAACCGGCGCCATCAGCCTGGCGGTGAGCGGCAAGATCGAGCGCGACCTGACCGTGGAGCAACTGCGCGAGCGCATCGGCGAACTGCTGCGCCGTTATGTGCCGCCCTCCACCTTGCCCACGCCCATCACGAATGGCAGCGAGGAACCTGCGAGTTCGGAGGGCGACAGTCAGAGGATTTCGCTTCCGCGGACGGCCGATTCGCGGGTCAGCCCGGGAGGCGAGCGCTAGCCATGAAAGATTTTATTCAACACTACGTGCTGTACAATTTCGGCATCAAGCTGCTCTCGCTGGCGCTGGCTGTCGGCTTGTGGCTGGCGGTGGCCAGCGATCCGCCGGCGGAGGTTGCGGTGGACGTGCCCATTGTGTTCCGCAACATCTCCGAGAATCTGGAAATCAGCAGCGAAAATGTTCCCCGAGCGCAGATCCGGGTGCGCGGCCCGCAGCGCGTCGTGCGGCGCCTGCAGCCCGCGGATATTTACGCCGAGATCGACCTGAGCGGGATGAAGCCAGGCGAGCGCACGTTCGACATGACGGCGCAACAGGTCCATCAACCCAAGGAGCTTGAGGTCGTACAAGTCGTTCCCAACCAGTTCCATCTCACATTTGACACGCGCCTTACCCGCCAGGTTCCGGTGCGTCCCCGGGCCTTCGGCAACTTCTCTGCGGGCTACCAGATCGGACGCCTGGAGGCAGAGCCGTCCTCGATTACGATCAGCGGACCGCGCAAGCGTGTCGAGGCCGTCGAGGCTGCCATCACCGACTCTATCGACGCAAGCGGAACCATGGACCGGGCCACTTTCGTGCGTCATGCTTACGTTTCTGATCCCCTGGTCCAGGTGATGAGCCCCAATCCGGTGCGGGTCACGGTTATCATGGAAAAGGTCCCGGCCGGAACCGGACGTTGAGTATTCTCAATTCAGCATGACAACCCAGACACGACAACTCTTCGGCACCGATGGCATTCGCGGCGTCGCCGGCGAATTCCCCTTGACTCAGGACAGCACTTACATGATCGGCCGCGCTCTGGGCCATGATCTGAGCCGCTCCGGAGGATCTGGGCGTGCAGTGATTGGGCAGGACACGCGGGAATCGAGCGCGTGGATTGCCGACCGGGTGACGCATGGGCTGACCGCCAGTGGAATTGAGGTCCACAGCGCCGGTGTTATCACAACGCCGGGAGTGGCCTACCTGGCGCGCTCGCGCAAATACGCGGCGGGTGTGGTCATTTCGGCATCGCACAATCCCTGGACCGACAACGGCATCAAGGTTTTCTCCGGCGATGGCTACAAATTGCCGGATGCGCACGAGATCGCGATCGAGCAGGAAATCTTCGCCCTGCTGCAGAACCCCGAGGCCCACGTGGATTCGTCCTTCCAACCTACTCCCAGTCTCCCCGGGGAGGGCAAACTCCGGCACGCCTACATCGCGTGGCTGGCGCAGAACGTCAGTACTGATTTGAGCCGGTTGCGAGTGCTGGTGGATTGCGCCAATGGCGCCGCCACCGCCGAGGCCCCGGAATTGTTCCGCTTGTGTCGTATCCAGGCGACTTTTCTAAGCGCGGCCCCGGATGGCAAGAACATCAATGAAAACTGCGGCGCGTTGCATCCCGAAACAGTCGCCCGCGCGGTGGCAGAAAAGCCCGGACAATTCGATCTGGGGGTTACCTTCGACGGTGACGCGGACCGTGCGCTTTTTTGCGATGCCAATGGCCGGGTGGTGAACGGCGATGCCGTGCTTCTGCTGGCTGCACGCTACCTGAAATCTCATGGGGCCTTGCCGGGCGAGACTGTGGTCGCGACGACGATGTCCAATATGGGCCTGGAAATCGCGCTGCGAAATTCCGGCATTCGCCTGCTGCGCGCCAACGTCGGAGACAAATACGTACTGGAGGAAATGCAGAAGAGCGGCGCGGCCTTGGGCGGAGAGCAATCCGGGCATATTATTTTTCGAGATGGTGAAGCCACCACCGGCGATGGCCTGCTCACCGCGCTGCGCGTCATGGAAACCATGGCGCGGACAGGTAAGTCGCTGACAGAGTTGGTAAAGGATCTCAAAGTCTTCCCCCAGATGATCCAGAACGTTCGCGTGCGCGAGAAATTACCGTTTGCCAAGGTGCCGGAGATTCAAAAGGCGATTGACTCCGCCGAGCGCGAATTAAACGGCAACGGGCGTGTGGTGGTGCGCTACTCAGGCACCGAAGCGCTGGCGCGGGTGATGATCGAAGCGGAGTCAGAAGAGAAGATGAAGTTGCTGGCGCAGAGTATCGCGGGGGCGATCAAGCACGCGCTGGGCGTGTAGCGCTCCTGGATCAACAGAAAGCGTGTGGGGACGGGTCTCCGACCCGTCGGGCCGAGCAAAGCTCGGCTTGTCTTTTTGATTCGTTGCGGGAATCAGCAAGAGGAAGTCTGGAATTTCACCTGCAAAGGTTGAGCAAGCACGGGAAAGTAAGGGCCTGTCCAGCTGCGCTCGACCTTCAGAGACCCGTCCCCACATGGCCTTTGCTGGGCTCCAGTTCCTATTCCAAGTCCCGCCAGTTCTGTCCCACTCCGAGTTCTACCAACAAGGGGACCATCAAGGAATGAACATTTTCCATCTGTTCGCGCACCAGCGTGCGCATGGTCTCGACCTCGCTCTCCGGCACTTCGAACACCAACTCATCGTGCACCTGTAGTGTCATGCGTGACTTCAACTCGCGTTCGCGCAGGGCCGCGTCAATGCGGATCATTGCAATCTTGATCAGGTCCGCCGCCGTTCCCTGCAACGGCGTATTCACCGCGGTGCGTTCGGCGAAGCCGCGCTGGTTCGTGTTCTTGCTGTTGATGTCAGGAATCGGCCTCACCCTCCCGAACAATGTCTTCACCTTCTGTTCACGGCGGGCCTCTTCCAGAGTCTTGTCGATAAACTCACGTACGCCCTTGTACTTTTCGAAATAGGCGCTGATGAACTGCTTGGCCTCCCCAGGTTCGATGCCGAGAGTTTGTGACAAGCCGAAAGCCGAGAGCCCGTAAACGATCCCGAAGTTCACCACCTTGGCCTGGCGGCGATGATCGGCGGTGACCATCAGGGGCGGCACGCCGAAAACCTGCGAGGCGGTGAGAGTGTGAATGTCGTCGCCGCGACGGTAGGCTTCCACCAACAACGGGTCTTTCGAGAAGTGGGCCAACAGACGGAGCTCGATCTGGGAGTAGTCCGCAGCCAGCAACACATGGCCCGGTTCCACCGTAAATGCGGCGCGAATCTCGCGGCCCAGTTCGGTGCGGATGGGAATGTTTTGCAGATTGGGATTGGCCGAGGACAACCTTCCCGTCGCGGTACCGGTCTGCCCGAACGTGGTGTGCAGGCGGCCGGTGGCAGGATTCAGCAGCGCGGGCAGGGCATCCACGTAAGTTGATTTGAGTTTCGAGAGCTGGCGGTATTCCAGCACCCTGCGGGCAACCTCGTGGGTTTCCGCCAGATTTTCCAGCACATCAACGGCGGTCGAAATGGTCTTGCCCTTGCCGTACTTCACCGGCTTGGGCAGATTCATCTTGTTGAACAGCACGTCGCCCAGTTGTTTGGGCGAATTGATATTGAACTCAGATCCCGAGAGCTGGTAGATTTCGCGGGCCTTGGCTTCGACTTCGCGTTCCAGCCGCGACGACATTTCTCTGAGAACTTCGCGGTCGATCTTGACTCCCGCCTGCTCCATCCCTGCAAGGACGGGCACCAGAGGCAAATCAATTTCTTCATACAACTTCAGCAACCCGGCCTGTTCGACTTCCTGGCGGAGGGCTGCAGAAAAGCGCCCGGTTACGTCGGCTGATTCCGCCAGCGTGCCACTCAACTTGAGATTGAAGCGCCGCAGCGCCACCTCCGCCAAGCGGTGCGAAGAATAGGTGGGGTCGAGCAGATAGGAATACAGCATGGGGTCGTGCCGCACGCCGCGCAGCGTGATGGCCTGGGGCTCGAAGGCGTGGATGGCCGCCTTGTAATCGTGGATCGCCTTGGGTACGTTTTCGTCTTCCAAAGCAGATCGCAGCCGGGAGCCTGCATCTTCCTGCATCGCGACCGTAACCGCCGTGCCTGCGGCTGCGGAAATTGCGATCATGCGGGCGGGGCCAGCTTCGGCGGCCGGGGCGGTGAGCGGCAGCATGCTGCCCTGGGGCTCGTCAGCTTCCTCCTCATCCACGACGTCGCTGGACTCCGCCTCGACGGCCACGGCCAGTGCATTCCCGGCGGTGACTGCGTTCAGCACTGCTTCCACCTCAGCCGCGGACTTCGCCTCGGTGTAGCGCGCCTCGGTTACCTCCACCACCGGCAGCAGCTCTTTCAGCAGGGAAGTGAATTCCAGTTCAGTAAACAGTCCGCGCAGGGCTTCGAGGTCGGGCTCTCCGGCGCGCATGGTGTTCACATCAAGATCGACGGGCACATCGCAGTCGATGGTCACCATGCGCTTGCTGAAGAGGACGTTGTCACGATTGTTCTGGAGCGATTCGCGGTAGGACTTTTTCTCCACTTCGGCGGCGCGATCGAGCGCCTGCTCCACCGTGCCAAAGCGCCGGATGAGTTCGACCGAGCCCTTGTCGCCGATTCCTGGGGCACCGGGAATATTGTCCACGGAGTCGCCACGCAGGGCCATGACATCGATGACCCGCTCCGGCGGGACCCCGAGAATCTCTTCTACCTTTTTCGCGTCACAAATCAGATTGTCCTTGGGCGGATTCAGCACCAGGACACGATCGTTGACCAGTTGCAGCATGTCCTTGTCGCTCGAAACCACATACACCAGATACGATTGCGCGGCGGCCTTGCGGGCCAGGGTGCCGATCACGTCATCGGCTTCGTAGCCCGCGAGTTCGAGGATGGGAATGCGGTAAGCCTCGAGGGCGCGCCGGATATAGGGCACCTGCTGCACCAGTTCCGCCGGCATCTCGCTGCGGTTGGCCTTGTAGCCGTGATATTCAACTTCCTGGAAGGTTTGGGTTTTTAGGTCAAACTTGCGCACCTTGGTGACGGCTTCCGCTTCGGTGTCTCGAAAGGTGGGGGCAGCCACGTCAAACACCGCCGCCAGATATTCGGGCGAGAAGTCCTCGCGCAATTTGCGCAGCATGTTGACGAAGACATAGGTGGCCGCGGTAGGCAGCCCGGTCTTGGTGGACATGCCGCGCTGTCGCGCCATGGCGTGGTAGGCGCGAAAGATGAAAGACATCGCATCCATGAGAAAGATGCAACGACCGTCAGCGGCGGTCAGCTTGGGCGCAGGTGTAGGAGAAGGCACTGGCTTCGGGGCCGGAGCGCTTTCCGGTGGTGGAGTCGAGAGTTTTCTTCGGGGAGGCAACAGCTAAGTTTAGCAGGACAGAGAGATCGGCAATTGGCACTTTGGCCTGCATGGCCAACGGAGGGTGATTGCTAACGCGCTAATCGCTGACTGCCAAGTGCTAATTGCTGGCTGCCGCTCTTCACTGGACAACCCGACTGGACAACCAGTTAATAGATCTCAGTTCTCTGTTGTCAGTTAATTGCTGCTTTTCACCGGCTTGCCATACTCGGTTTGATAGTGCAGTTTGATCACACCGCAAGTGCCGTGCTCCTGCGAGTAGACCACGCAGGTATCAAACGGACGGGAATAAACGTGCAGGCTTACCGCGCGCTGGTTGAATTCCCTGGGATTGTAGACCCGGTGCACGGGCTCCAGCGGATCGACGGCGCAGGGCTGCCGTGGATTCATTTCGACCGTGTCTGTGGTCTCGAGCTTACAGGTGCCATGGTCCAGATCCTGCGAAATCGTACGGTAGTTTTCTACCCGCAATCGTCCGACGGGGACCGCCATCCAGCAATTCTGTTCGCGGTGGTTGTGTACCGAACTCGCCTGACCCACCTCCCAGCAGATGGCAACCAGTTCGTAGAGCGGCGTCTTGTCAATCAGGTTGCGGGTGTAGTGCTGGCGGTCCCAGGTCAGGTAGGGCGTCAGAGTGTCAGAGGCGACCGGAGTGCTCTCGAGAAAGCGGATGATCTGGTCGATCCGGCTGAAAGCAGGTTCGGGAAATTTCCTCAGTTCCGCTACAAAATCCTGGATTGGAATGGGCTTCGATATTGCTTGTGTTCCCATATCTCACTCCCCCGCCAGGCCAGTATATTCCTGAGACTGGTTACTCCAAAAACATGCAATCTCCATAAGAATAGAATCGGTAGCGCTGGCTGACCGCATGACGATATGCGTCGAGCACACGCTGCCGACCTGCGAAAGCACACACCAGCATGAGCAGGGTGGATTGCGGCAGATGGAAATTGGTGAGTAGCGCACCCACTACCCGGAATTCATGGCCGGGGTAGATAAAGATGTCGGCCTCGCCACTCCCTGCCTGTATCCGGCCCGATCCCCGTGCAGAATATTCGAGCGTCCTGACCGTTGTGGTCCCCACCGCTACGGTCCGCCGTCCAGCATCCAGCGCCCCGTTGACCGCCGCAGCCGCTTCAGGGGAGATGGAATACCATTCGCGGTGCAGTTTGTGATCTTCTACCCGCTCTTCCCGCACCGGCTGGAAAGTACCTAACCCCACGTGCAGAGTGACTTCCGCGGTTGCAATGCCTCGTTCTTTTATCCCGGCCAAGACTTCTGGTGTGAAGTGGAGACCTGCGGTGGGCGCGGCCACCGAGCCCTTTTCCCGGGCATAGATGGTCTGATAGCGCTCCCGGTCCGCGAGGTTGTCGGGCCGGTCAATATACGGCGGAAGAGGGATGTGGCCAATGCGCTCGACCGCGGCAAAAAAATCCTGCACCGGAGCGAAGCGGATGCGACGCTCTCCGAAACTGCCTCGGGCCACGACTTCCGCCTGCAGTTCGTCCTGCTCGCCGAAGAACAAGGTCTCTCCCGCACCGATCTTTCGCCCTGGCCGCACCAGGCACTCCCACTCGTTGGGTTGGCGCGAGAGTTGGCGGGTCAAGAGGACTTCGATCCTGCCCCGCAGAAAATCGCGCGCAGCTGGATTCCTCGCGCTGAGCGGCTGCGCCTTCACCCCCCTTCTCCTGCCATACAGGCGTGCGGGAAAGACGCGCGTGTTGTTGAACACGATCAGGTCGTCGGGTCGCAGCAGGCCGGGAAAGTCCCGGAATTGTGCGTCCCGCAACTTTTCAGAACCACAATTCAAATGCAGTAGTCGCGACGCCGCCCGGTCGGACAAAGGTTCCTGGGCGATGAGTTCGTCAGGAAGTGAATAGTTGAAATCGGAAACCAGCACGCTGGTTGATTATAGGATTCCTTGTCTCCTGTCATTCGAAAAGAAGCGTGGGCGGGCCCCATTCAAAAATGTAATTGTGTGTAAACGGCGTTGTAACCGCCAACCGCTTGGGTTAACATACGCGGAATCAGCTGGGGCTTGCGGTTTACCTTCCCGAAAACGATGTCCAGCGAACGTCAATATCGGCGCGAAATCGTCCTCTTTGGCCGGGCCCTGCACGAGCGCGGCTACGTGGCCGCGATGGATGGCAATCTTTCAGTGCGGCTGGACGAGCACCGCATCCTTGCCACTCCAACCTCCATGTGCAAGAGCATGATGAAACCTTCGGACCTGGTCATCGTAGATCTGGAGGGCCGCCGTCTGGAAGGGCGTCGCGATGTTTCCAGCGAAATCGCCATGCACCTGCTGATTTACAGGCTGCGTCCGGACGTGCAAGGCGTGGTACATGCGCACCCGCCCACCGCTACCGGCTTTGCCGCGGCCGGCATGGCGCTCAACCAGCCCCTGGTTTGCGAAGTGGTGATCGGACTGGGCTCGATCCCGCTGGCCAAATATGGCACGCCAGGAACGCCCGAACTTACCGCCGCGCTCGAACCCCTGGTTCCGCAGTACGATGCCATTCTCATGTCGAACCACGGCGTGGTCGCGTACGGCGCCGACCTGCATCATGCATATATGAAGATGGAAACGGTCGAGCATTTTGCCCAGATCGCGCTGGTCACCCACCTCCTCGGACGACAGCAACCTCTGGGCAGCGAGGAATTGGGGAAATTGATGGCGGCGCGAAGCAAGTATCAGGGATCCCGGTCCGCCGCGTCTCTGCCCCTGGCCGTCCCCTACGCCGGCGAAACTGATGATCGCCCGCAGCCCGTCGCCAGGCCTTCGCGACGAGTTCGTCACCGGTAGGTTCATGTTCGGCCTATGTGGTCGCGGGCGAGTCGCCCGCGTCACAGCCTCCAGTTGAGAAATCCTGAGACACGTCGGTCGGGTCCGTCCATCCAAAACCTCGCGGGCGAGTCGCCCGCGACCACACAACCAACCTGCTACTCTCCGCCGATTCTGAAACGCATTCCGGCCCGGACATTTGCTCCCAGCGCCGGGTAACCCACGACTTCCTGGTAGGCCTTGTCCAGGGCATTCTCGAAATTCACGTAGGCCGTGATTCGGGAAGTCAACGCGTACCATCCGCCGAGGTCCACGCGAGCGTAGCCGGCAGCGTGGTTGATGCCGTAGCCCAGGAAGTCGGAATCGGTGCGCCTCCCCATGAAACTTCCGCCCAGATTTGCTCCCCACCGGGTGCCCAGGTAAGTCAGCAACAAACTTCCTGCATGCTTGGGACGACGGATCAAAGGCTGCCCGGGCTCTAGCAGTGGATCGAAAGCAAACGGCTGCTCCAGAATCTGCGTTGAAGTGTAAGTGTAGGAACCGTCGAGCGACAGTTTCGCCAGGGGCCGTCCGTGAAATTCGACTTCCGCCCCATGCGCCAGTGCCTCATTAACATTGACGTACTGGCCGCAGAACGCGGCGGGCGGCGGACAGGCCGTCCCGGTCAGGAAGTTGAAATCAATCTTGTCGCGAAACAGACCGTTGAAATAAGTAGCGGTCAACGAGTAGTTCCGGGAAAACTTCTGCTCCACGCCGGCCTCGAATGAGCGTGCCTGCTCCGGCTGGAGATCGGGATTAGCGATAACCGGAAAGCCTCCGCCATTCCCGAATGACTGGGCGAAACTGGGCTCTTTGATGCCGGTGGCGTAGCTGAAGCGGAAGCGCGTCCCGGAAAAGAATCCCCCCCCGCGCAAGGCCGTGAAGCCCAAAGCAACTCGCGGCACAACTTTGTTTCCGAAACTCTCGTTGTGCACAAAGCGGGCTCCGGCCACCACGGTAAGCCGCCCCAGGCTCAGAAGTTGCTGCCCGTAAACCGCATGGTTCAGGCGCACGCCGTGGCTCAGAGCATCGGGAAGGGTGCCGGTGGTCCCATTCTCATCCTCGAACTCATATCCCACCGTGGTCTGGGCCCAGCTTCGCTCCGTGTAATCGCCCTGATAGTCGAAGCCGGCGCGGTTGATGTTGGTGATCGCATGAAAAGGTGTATCGATCTGGTTGCCGAAAGGATCCACGCGGCCGGGCTGGTTGACCGTCTGAATATTGGTGCGGTGCAGTTCGTACTCGAAGCCGGTGAAGCGATGCTGCCAGCGCGACGGCCCGGTGATTGCCAGCTCCGCGCTAGCCAAGAGATTGTTTTGCCGCGCGCGCTGGTCGAAGTCGGGCGGCAGAATTGGATCGCCGTTGAAATTCCAGTAGCTCTGCACACCCGTGGCGCTGTTGGAGTGGCGGGCGCGCACGCGCAGCGCCGCCCAGTCAGTCAATCTCACGCCGACGTTCCCACCCTGCAATGAGTTTGAGTAGTCGTCATTCGGGCCTTGCCCCATGGTATTGAACTGATCGCCGAAGAGGTTGTAATCGAAGCGACCGTTGGCACCGGCGAACGATGCATATCCGTTGGCCGTCCCCAGGTTTCCGCCGTCCGCGCCGAAATGCAGTTCAGGTACCGGCGTGCTTCCAGTGCGGGTAAAGACTTGTACAACGCTGGTCATGGCATCGGAGCCGTAGAGGGTGCTCTGAGAGCCGCGAACGAACTCCAGGCGGTCAGCGCCGGTCAGGGGAAGCACGCCGAAGTCGAATATTCCGCCGGGATCATTGGCCGGAACTCCATCCACAATCACCTTGTTGTAGGTGGACTCGCCGCCGCGCACAAACAACGAAGACAGCCCGCCGCGTTGCCCAGCCGAACTCACCACCGCGCCGGGAAGAAAATGCAGAGCATCATCGGCCGCCACGGGCCGCATGACTTCTAGCTGGCCGGTGGTCAGGACTTCGACGTCCGCCCCGGCCGCGCTGCTGGGAACCAGGGTTCGGGTAGCGCTCACGGTAACAGTTTCAGTGGCTGGCGCCAGTTGAAGGTTCACTGTAATTGCTTCCGACGTGGACGCTGAAATATCGGTGGTTTCGACCGCGAACCCTGCAGCCAGTATCCGCACCCGGTAGGAAGCAGCAGCTGTTCCTCGAAACACGGCCACGCCCTCAGCGGAAGTGGTCTCAATGGCGGCCGGAGTCGACGAATCGGCGAGGAACAATTCAACTTGCGCCCCGGCGACCGCCGCTGACTGGGGATCGACAACCTTGATCTTGAAATCGGCAGCTGACGCTGCTGCCAGCAGAAGCAAAACAGAAACGAAAATCTCAAAGAACCGCATGCACTCCTCCTTTGTCACGCGAAAGGGGTTGGTGTGGACGGTTCACGCCGGTCTCCTGGCTTGCGAGTAAGGACCGAGCTTTCTCGATGTCCGATGAATACAACCGGCCTTCCCGGGTTTCCCCAGTGACCGGCTGCGATTTCCTCGCTTACAGTTGCGCGGCAGCGCGGGATTTTCACCCACTTCCCTCCTCGTCAGGGTGACGAGGGTGCGCGAACCAAAGAAGTTGTGAAAGAGCAAACTGATACGGTTGCAAAAATCTACTCGCTCACGGAGGTGAAGTCAAACTGTGGGCGGCCCAAACATCTCGCACGATGGAGGACGGGCGTCCCCGCCCGCCCCAGTATTGCTCTGAACACACACAGTCGAGCTTCGCTCGGCCTGGACGGGTCCGCCACCCGCCCCCACACGGTCTGTCCTGATTTACAGGGTGTGCAGGTATGCCAGCAAATCCTGCACCTGCTGCTGCGACATGGCCTGGCCGAAGGCCGGCATCATGTTGCGGCCGGTCACGATAATTTCACCGACCCGTTCGTCATTCGCCGGCATTCCGCTTTCGGGGAGAAACTGCTTTTTGAAAACTCCCTGCAGACTGCGCGCTTTCTTATCGCGGGACGAGTAAGGCTCGTGGCAGCGATCGCAATATTGGTCATAAAGCCGTCGCCCGCCTGCCTGTTGCGTATTCAGTCCCAGTTCAGCATCACTCTTTCGCCGCTGCACATCGCAGCCGCTACACATGATAAGGGCGACAGCTACGATCACGAGGACCCGCCAATTTCTGAAAGCCGATCTCATTCATCCCTCAGGCCAGAACCCCTGACTGCGCAACCAGCGATGAGCAATTAGCAATTGGCGGTTAGCCAGAGCCCATGGGAGTTGGCCAAGTGCTAGTTGCCAATTGCCAAGTACCGAGCGCGGCGCAGAAGTACAATAGTAAAGTCCTCATGCCCACCGCCGTCAAACGCGTCACGGTGAAACGAGTTTACGAGAAGCCCGCTCGCGGCGACGGCTATCGCGTTCTGGTGGACCGGCTTTGGCCGCGCGGACTGAGCAAGAGCCAGGCCGCGCTGCATATCTGGTTGCGCGACCTCTCGCCTTCCGACCAGCTGCGCCGGTGGTTTCATGCCCGTCCCGAAGACTGGTTGATTTTCCGCAAACGCTATCTCAAGGAACTGGCGTTGCCTCAGGCCGCAGAAGCTCTCGACGAACTTTACCGCCTGGCCCGCCGGAAGAAAAATCTGACACTCCTGTTTGCATCTAAGAATGAGCAGCACAATAATGCCGTTGTCCTGAAAGATCTGCTGGACGGGATGCGCAAGCCCCCCACGGGCACCGGCCCCGGCGCGGTGCGCGCCCTGCGTCATCGCCAGGCCAAGCGCATGCCACGCTAGTGTGGGGCGGACACTCTTGTCCGCCCCACACCAACCACACCAGGAGATTTCATTTCTTGGGTTTGCCGTCGTCCAGAATCTGGTCGACGATGTCGTCGATAGTGTCGTTGACGCGTTTGTCCGGGAGATTGAAGTTGTTCGACAAGATGGAAAATGCCACCCGTTCACCGCGATTGGTGGTGGCATAGCCGGACAGAGTCTTGACTCCGCCCAGCGAACCGGTTTTGGCCAGCACTCGTCCTTGTACATCCACATTCTTGAAACGGTTGGAAAGCGAACCGTCGGTGCCGGAGAGGGGCAAGGTATCGCGGAAGCTGGGGCCCCAGGGCTGCGCGTCGGCGTAGCGCAGCAACTGGACCACGGTGTGCGGCGTCACCAGGTTCTGTCGCGAGAGTCCGGAGCCATCGTAAAACGAATACTGATCGCCTGTGATGCCGGCCTGGTTCAGAAATCCCCGCAGCACTTCGAGTCCACCTTCGACCGTGCCCGCCGTGCCCTTTTCGCGGCCCAGCAGGCGAAGAAGGATTTCCGCGTGCAGGTTCTGGCTGACTTTGTTGATGACGCGTACATCTTCAATCAGCGGCCGGGACTGATAGCTGGCCAGCACCAGCGGCTGGTTTTGCAGTGCGCGTGAGGGTTCGTCGCCACCCCGCGCGGCCGCGGAAGCCGTGACCGTAAGCGTAGAAAGGCTGGACAACTCGGTGTGCCGGGTCTTCTGCTTGCCGTACACCGCGATGCCCCGCACCTCCAGCAACTGGCGGAAGAGTTCCGCCGCAAACTCTGCCGGATCTTCGATGGCCAGGGCTTCGTTGGCGCCAGCGTCGCCCAGCGGCATGTTGCCCCAAAGGGTCAGGGTGGTGGCGCCAGGTTCGCGATTGATAAAAATTTTCCGGCCCGTGCCTGCGGGCGTAGTCATGATGCGATTGTCGATCCGGTAGTAATCAGCAAAAGGCGTAATGCTGACGAAGGCGCGGTCGCCGGCGCGATCGGCGGGCAGGATGTTTACGAAAATTACGTTGTCGTTGATAGTGAGCGCGGAGACCGGAGCGCCGTCCGCCCAGACCAGATCATCCTGAGTCCAGCCTTCACCGTAACGCTCGAAGGCGAAATAGGAGTCGTCGGCAATGATGTCGCCGTCCACATACTTCACGCCTTTTTGGACCAGGGTGTCGGCCAGTTGATCGAGCACGCGAATGGGATGGTCATTACGCTCGGTATGCAAAGCGTAGGGCAACTCGCGGCCCGAAAGATTGGGATCTCCACGCCCCACCAGCACCAGGTCCCCCGTGAGACGGCCGTGGGTGTCGAGCGTGCCGTTGGTTTCGACTGTAGTGTGAAACGTGTAGTCCGGCCCGATCAGCGCCATGGCCGCCGCGGTGGTGAAGAGCTTGGTGTTGGAAGCGGGCGTAAACAGCTTGTCCGCATCGCGGGCGTAAAGCACTTTGCCGGTAGAGAGCGAAACTACTTCAATGCCCCAAAAGCCACGCGCCAGGTCGGCAGATTCGAGAATGGCGGCAATACGTTTTTCCAGCGGCTTGTGCGAGGCGGCGTGCAGTTGCGTGCATAGCAACAGGCACAGCGCTATCCGCGGAAAAAGGCGCGTGCGGCGCATCGTAAGCTGATTGTAACATCGGCGATAGTACTGCCACGCAGGGGCGGCTGGGGCGCGTATAGTTAGTTCCGAAAAATGGTCACCGGGAATGAAGCCAACCGCAAACCAGGCGCCTTACATCGCTAACTCTCAGGCGGAGATCGAGACGCGGATGGCGCAGGGAAACCTATCCTGGGCTGGACCGCTGGTGCTAGTGACGGGCCAAACCGTGCTGGCGGTAGTGGCGCAGGGAATCGTTGCCTGTATCTATGTGCTTCGACGCAACCCTTCACCCTGGCAAGCGGCGGCTCCGTGGTGGACGATATACGGAACGCTGGTGGATGTCGGATGTCTCGCTCTGATGGCCCGGTTCACTCGCATTGAAGGTATCAGACTGCGCGACCTGGTCGGGAGGATACATCTGCGATGGGGGCACGATCTGTTCGTTGGTATCGGGTGGTTTCTTGTCATCTTCCCATTCTTCATGGTCGGGGCTCCGCTCGGCAGCAAGCTGATATATGGCTCTACGCAGCCCAACCTGTATCCAGGATTGCTGGCGGGGCGGGCACTTCCCCTGTGGGCGGTGATCTACAGCCTGGGCATCTGGTGGGTCATCTGGTCTCCGACTGAGGAGATGACGTACCAGGCATATACCCTGCCCCGCATCCTGACGCTATCGGGGAGTAAGTGGATTGCGATTCCGGTGGTGGCCTTTTGGTGGACCTTGCAACACAGTTTTATTCCTTTGATCCTCGATTGGCATTACATGGCGTGGCGTTTCCTGGCGTTTCTACCAGGGGTCGCCGTATTTATTCTGGTTTACCTGCTGACCCGGCGATTGCCTCCGCTGATTGTGGCCCATTGGCCCATGGACATTCTCGCGGTGCTGATTACCTTGAAATTCTGAGAGAGCCTGGGGTTTAGGATCCTTGACATGCGTCCAGTGTTCGAGTGGCAGATTGGACCCCGCAGCGTGCAACTGGGAAAGCGCACGCTCATCATGGGCGTGGTCAACGTCACTCCGGACTCTTTTTCCGACGGCGGCGCTAACTTCGATCGGGACCGGGCTGTGGAGTATGCGCTCACTCTGCTGCAGGACGGCGCCGACATCATCGACGTAGGTGGGGAGTCCACACGTCCGGGCGCGAAGGTTGCTTCTGTCACCGAAACCGGTGTGACCGAAAAGGAAGAACTGGAGCGGGTCATCCCGGTGATCTCAGGTGTGAAGAAGAAGAATCCTCGGGCGATTATCTCGGTAGATACCTACAAAGCGGGAGTAGCCCGTGCCGCCGTGAAAGCGGGCGCGGAGATCGTCAACGACGTCAGCGGGTTTCTCTGGGACGCACAAATGAGGAAGACGCTGGCTGAACTGAAGTGCGGGGCGGTGCTGATGCATATGCGCGGACGCCCCCAGGAATGGAAGACGTTACCGCCTTTGTCCGACGTAGTGACCGTGGTCAAGCGCGAACTGCGGGAGCGCTCCGACGCCGCGGTGGTTGCGGGCATGAAACGGGAGCGCATGGTAATCGATCCGGGTTTCGGTTTTGGCAAGAACCGGGAAGAGAACTATCCGTTGTTAAAGCAGCTCGAGGAGTTCCATCAGCTTCGCTTCCCCCTGCTGGTGGGCGTGTCGCGAAAGTCTTTCATTGGCCGCGCCCTGGCGCGCAACGGGACCGACGCGCCAGTGGCCGACCGGGTTTTCGGGACCCTGGCGGCGGAAACCGTGGCCATCATGAAGGGCGCCCATATCATCCGCACCCATGACGTGCGCGCCTGTGCGGATGCGGTGCGGATTGCCGACCTGGCAAGCTAAGCCTTCAACCTGGCGCTACTCCGGCCGGCATGCGTCGGCGAACTTCCGGATGATTTCAGATTCCAGTTTCCTGTTCCACGCCATTCCTATGTCCCACTCCGCATAACTGCTGTGCACGGGAGCGAACTTCACCCCACTTACATGCATGGCGCGGGCCGCCTTGGGCACGAGTGACACGCCGATGCCGGCACTCACCAGATTGAGGATGGTAAACATGTCATTCGGTTCATAGACAATTCTGGGAGTGAATCCGGAGCGGTCACACAGGCTGATGCAATGATCGTGATAGGTGGCGGAGACTCCGCGATCGATGAGAATGAATGGCTGGTCCTGAATCCCTTTCATGGTCAGGGACCCATTGAATTTTTCCGAAGTAGCTATAGTGAGACGCTCAGTCAGTACCTTGCGCACCGCGACCAGGGGATGCTTCACCGGCAGCCGCACGAAGCCAACATCGAGGCGGCCGTCGATCAGGGCCTCAATCTGCCGGAGAGTGGGCATGTCGGCGATCTCAATTTCAACTGCCGGAGCGCTTTCCCGGAACTTCAGCAGGGCACGGGGAACCAGACTGTGCACCGTGGACATGCCCACCCCGAGGCGCAGTTTTCCAAGTTCGCCGCCGGTGGCTCCCCGAACGGCCTCGAAGGCCACCTCCATGTCGTGGATGATTCTGCGCGCTTCTTTGTAGAACAGCGTGCCGGCCGGGGTAAGCGCGACTCCGCGCCGGTTGCGGACGAGCAGCGGCCCGCCGATCTTCTCTTCCAGGCTCCGAATGCGCTTACTCAGAGCGGGCTGAGAAATATGGAGGCGAGCCGCTGCCCGGCCGAAATGCAGCTGTTCAGCAAGCACGGCAAAAGAGGCCAGCTCCTGGGTTTCAAGTGCCATAAACGGAAGTTATCACACACTTCTAAACATTTCATTGGACGAATCGTCGTTACGGCCATCTACTATAGATAGACGAAGATTGAGAGGTAATCGCTATGTCGGTAACGGCCCTTGTCGGGACTGTGGCAGCCTTCTGCACGACGGTGGCGTTTGTCCCGCAGATTGTCAAGCTGCGCAAGCAGGGCGGCCGCGGCTTGTCGTATGCCATGCTGTTTCTTTACCTGACGGGAGTGCTCTTGTGGCTGGCCTACGGCATTCGCATCCACGCGGTGGCGATGATGTGGGCCAACGGAGTGGCAGCTGTACTGGTGCTGGTATCCATTGTGCTTAAGGCCAACCCGCCGGCGAACCGACTGAGCGCGGCTTCGCGACGACTGCGCATCGCGGTTGATATGGACGAAGTCATTGCCGACTCATTCAGCAAGCATCTGAGCCAGTACAACCAGCGGGCAGGCGCAAACCTGACCCGGGAGATGGTCAGCAAAAAAGGACTGGACGAGCTGCTTCCCGGCGAAAGCCGCGACAACTTCAACGCCATCCCCCATGCGCCTGGATTTTTCGCCGACCTCGAGGTCATTGCCGGCAGCCAGGAAGCTCTGCTGGAACTGTCCCGCCACCACGACATCTACATCGCCAGCGCTGCCATGGAAGTTCCTTCGTCGTTCGCGGAGAAGTTTCAGTGGATGGAAAAGAATTTTCCGTTCATTCCACCCAGCCGGATTGTGTTTTGCGGAGACAAGAACATCATCCACGCTGATGTGCTGATCGACGACCGGTCGCGGCACTTCAAGGGATTCCGCGGCACCGGAATTCTGTTTACGGCTCCGCACAATGCCACCGAGGCTGCAGATTT
>JAIQFF010000079.1 GCA_020073395.1 Terriglobia bacterium | reverse complement strand
AACCTCGCGGGCGAGGGCGCCCGCGCCACACGTCCACACCCAGCCTTTACTTGATGCCGACCACCATCGAGTCGGGCCCCGCCAGGTGCTCCACGCGGGTTTCGCGGAAGCCAGCCTCTTTCATCCAGCCCATGCAATCGGCGCCGGTGTAGTCGAAGCCGCCGGGGGTTTCGATCAGCATATTCAAGCTCATGAGCAGGCCGAACGCGTTCTTGCATCGGTCGTCGTCGATGATGCTGTCATAGACAATGAGTGCGCCTCCCGGGGGAATCGCTGCAAAGGCCTTTCTCACCAGCATTCTCTTTTCTTCAAGGTTCCAGTCGTGAAGGATGTGCCCCATCATCACGACATCCACTTTGGGCAAATCGCCTTCCAGGAAACTGCCGGCGCGAAATGTCACGCGGGAGCTGAGGCCGTGAGCGGCCACGTACTCTTCGAAAGTAGGAGCGACTTCGGCCAGATCGAAACCAACTCCCGAAATATGCGGGTTGGCCAGAGCCACCTGCACGATCAGATCTCCCTGGGCGGTGCCAACATCCGCGGCCGTCTTGTAGTTCTTCCATGGAAACCTGCTGGAGATGAGGCGGTTCGCCCCTGTGCTGATCCCGGTCATGGCCTTGAGAAAGCCTTTCAGGTTTTCGGGGTCGGCGTAGAGCGCGGCAAAAAAATTCGGCCCGCCGCCCTTGGCCTCGTTCTGCAATTCTCCCGTCCGGAGAGCGGCCGTGAGATTGCCCCAAAACAGATAAAGCCGGCGATTCGCCATCTCCAGAATTCCGCCCACGTAGGTCGGCTTCCGCTTATCCAAGAATTTGTCGGTCGAAGGCGTGTTCGAATATTTTCCGTTGACTCGCTGCAGGAACCCGAGCGCAACCAGAGCGTCCAGAAAGTCACGTGCCGATCTCGGATGCAATCCCAGTCGGCCCTGCAGTGCGTTCAGGTCTTCGGCATGGCTGGCCAGTTCGGTGAATACTTCCATCTCGATTGCGCTCAGCAGGGTCTTCGAGGCCCAGAATCCAAGGCCCACCTGCATGATGGCTTCTATGTTGGGTTCGTTCATTTTTGCATTACGCCCCTTTTGCGGCGACCTGGCGGGAACATCGTAGATCGCGAGTAGACGAAGTATACATTTGGGACCACGATTGTTACTCCGGCGTCATCCTGAGGACTTCGGTCCCGAAGAGCCTGCCCTGAGCGAAGTCGAAGGGATCTGGCGTGCAGCGCGCAACTCGGGCCACCTGCTCATCCGCTCCACGCCAGATGCTTCGCAAGCTCGACGTGACACCTGAGGCGCTAAACTAAATATCCATGCCAGATCCCAATCCAGCCGCGCTCGCGGTAAAAGCAATTTCGCTTCTCGGAATTCCATTTGACGCGAACTCTTCGTACTTGCGCGGCCCAGCGCAAGCCCCCCAGGCGATTCGCGGAAGACTTTACTCCGGCTCCAGCAATTTGTGGACCGAAGATGGCATCGACCTGGGCCGTCCAGATTCTTTTCACGACGCCGGGGATGTCGCCCTGCCGGACGACGCGAAGGCTGCCTTTCTCGCCATAGAAGCAGCCGTAAAACAGACTTTGGACCTGGGCCATCCGCTGATTTGTTTAAGCGGCGATCATTCGGTGACCTATCCCACGATCAAGGCTTTTCATGCGCGCTATCCTGACCTGACGATCCTGCATTTCGACGCGCACCCCGATCTTTACGATGTGCTCGATGGCAACCGGCTTTCTCATGCGTGCCCCTTCGCGCGCATCATGGAGGAACATCTTGCCCGCCGCCTGGTCCAGGTTGGCATTCGCACCATTAACCAACACCAGCTTTCCCAAGCCACCAGATTCGGCGTGGAAGTCATCACCATGCGGAACCTGGATCGCTTCTCCAGCTTGAAGTTCGAGGGACCGCTTTTCATTTCCCTGGACCTGGACGTGCTCGATCCTGCTTTCGCGCCAGGCATCTCGCACTACGAACCAGGAGGAATGTCGGTTCGAGAGGTGCTGGATTGCATTCAGGGGTTGAAGGTTCCAGTCGTTGGCGCCGACATTGTCGAGTACAACCCGACCCGGGACCTCCACGGTCAGACCGCCATGGTGTGCGCCAAGTTCCTCAAGGAAATTGCTGCCGCGGTTCTTCGCAAGGACAACGTCGCGCCCAGTGTCTGGCCTTAGACGACCAGATTCCGAGCAAGGCACTATCTCTTGGACGCTCTCGCCTTATAGAAAGTCCAACCACCTTTCACCGATCCGGCGATCAGGAGCGCTCCACCCGACATTGCCAATGCAACAAACAAACTCGTCCACTCATTTCCGTTATGCGGCGTGGCGGTTACCCTGGGCAGATGGACAATGAGCACCCACAGGAAAAACATAAGGCCCAACAGAATGGCGAACAAGCGCGCCATCTTTTGAGCTGCAATGGAGACTGCGGTGCATAAAAAGGCGACACCGACAAAATATGCCCAGAACAGGCGTCCCGGAATCCACGCCGGCACCAGGGTCGCAATGAAGCGGGCATACAGGAAGTGTTGAACGCCGAAGACCACGAGGGGCGCAGCAAACAGAATCCGCCCCAGTTTCGGTGCCCCAGCCAGAACCAACGCCGCGCCGCACAACGCCAGTAGTTCGGACCCGCTGGTCCATGGGCCCGGATCGTGAATATTCGCGGCCAGTCTGGGAACATAAGCCAACAGCACACGAACAAGAAGCATGATTCCCAACGAAATTGCGGCGCAACGCGTCAAGGTTCCGGTTGCAATACCCGCCGCCGCTGCGACCAGAATGATCGCGGTGACGTATCCCCAAAACGGGGGTGTCGGGGTCCACGGCGGACCGAGCGCGGGTACCGACGCGGCGAGCGCGTGGATAAAATATTGAATGCCAAATGCCGCCATCGCAATGGCAAAGAACGCGCGACCCAGGTTGGTCAGCTTTTTCGTGATGTTCTTGGACTGTCCGCCTGCTGTCAGGTTAACGTGAAGTGGACATCCTAACCCTTCGGAGCAATCGATGAACAGGAGCACTTGGTTAATAGGACTCTTTGCAGTTCTGGCTATGGCAGCTTCCGTGGGACAGACTGTGGCGCAGCAGGCGGGAGAGAGCACCAGTTGGCCGGCGCCGCAGGAGGGTGATTTCGTCGTCCACGATTTCCGCTTTCAATCGGGTGAAACTGTTCCCGAGGTGCGGCTGCACTACACGACGCTGGGTAAGCCGGCGAAAGATGCCAGCGGACGCACCACGAATGCCGTCCTCGTCCTTCACGGCACCGGAGGCACGGGGCGAGGATTGTTGCAGCCCATCTTTGCCGGCGTACTGTTTGGGCCAGGCCAGTTACTGGACGCGACGCGATATTTCATCATCCTGCCCGACAACATCGGTCACGGGAAATCCAGCAAGCCCAGCGACGGCATGCGAGCACACTTCCCCCAATATGACTATGCAGACATGATTGCCTTGCAACACGAACTGGTCGAGAAAGGTCTGGGCGTGAACCATCTGCGACTGGTGATGGGCACGTCGATGGGGTGCATGCATTCCTGGATGTGGGGCGAGACCTATCCCGACGCGATGGACGCGTTAATGCCGCTGGCCTGCCTGCCCGTACAGATTGCAGGACGCAACCGCTTGTGGCGCAAGATGATCATCGACGGAATTCGCCAGGATCCGGATTGGAAGAATGGCGACTACAGCAGCCAGCCGCGTGCGGCGCTGCAAATCTCGGCGGATTTCCTGTTGATCGCGGGCAGCGCGCCCCTCCACATGCAGGAGGACCTGCCGACGCGCGATGCGGCCGACAAGTTCCTGGAAGCATCCATGAAGCGAATTACAGCCGGGCTGGACGCCAACGATTTTCTCTATGCGGTAAGCGCTTCACGAAACTATGATCCGTCGCCCCGGCTCGATGCCATCAAAGTGCCGGTGATGTTCATCAATTCCGCGGACGACTTCATCAATCCTCCTGAGATAGGGGTTGCGGAGCGCGAAATCAAGAAAGTGAAGCGGGGCAGCTTCGTGTTGTTGCCTGCTTCAGAACAGACACACGGGCACGGCACGCACACTCACGCCGCAGTCTGGCAGCAGTATCTCAAGCAACTGCTCGAAGAATCCCGGCGTTGAAGGATTCGACTGACCAATTCCCATTACCATTTCTTGAAAATCACGAACACCGCCGCCACGATCAGGGCAAAACCCAGAATGTAATTCCACTTGATTGGCTGGTCGAGGTACAGGACGGAGAACACCGAGAAAACAGTCAGGGTTATGACTTCCTGGATGGTCTTGAGTTGCACCACATTGAACTCGTACGATCCGATGCGATTTGCGGGGACCTGAAAACAGTACTCGAAGAACGCGATCCCCCAGCTGATGATGATAACCTTGAACAAGGGCGCCTGCCGGTACTTCAGGTGGCCGTACCAGGCAAAGGTCATAAAAAGGTTCGAGATAGTGAGCAGGACGATCGTGGTCATAGTCGGTATGCTGCCTTAAATGGCGGTGTCTTTCCAGTTGTGCACCGAAAAATCCAGTTTACGATTCCGAGTCATGGCCCCATGCTTTGAGGGGTAACATCAGCGACTAGTTGTTTTGACCCATGTTCCCGCAACTTGCCCAATTCGCAGATTTCGGATTTCTACTGCTCCGGCTCATGGTGGGTGTGGTCTTTATCAGCAGCGGCTGGAACCATCTCAAGGATCCGGAAGCCCGCAGCAAGAGCATCGAGATGAGCAAGGGATTTACGATTTTCCTGGGCGCCGCCGAAGTGGCCGGAAGCCTGGGAGTCATTTTCGGGGTCCTGACCCAGTTGGCTGCGCTGGGCCTGATCGTGATCATGCTGGGCGCGATCCAGAAGAAGATTTTCGTGTGGCACGCTGGCTTCTGGGGCGAGAAGGGCTACGGCTGGCACTACGATCTGATGTTTGTAGTGATGAACCTGGTCATCTTGTTTACCGGCGGGGGGCGCTGGGTCCTGATGAAGTAGCCGGCTGCCGCGGTGGGCCGGACCATGCCACCGCACGAGCGGGGACGCTCGCGCCTACACCATCAGCCAGGACACTTGCGCGCAGGCCTTGCGTCCCCTATCCTTGTGACCAGCATTTGTAACCGGACCATGCACCGCCTGACTGCCAGACTGTTGCTTGCGTTGCTGCTCGCCGCGGTGTTCATCCCCGTGGGCATGGCGATCTCTGCGCCTCCGCCGCATGCCTGCTGTATGCGGAAGCCGATGCACGATCACGGCTCTGGCAGTCACGAGATTCAGGCTGTAGGCGGCCAAAATCACAATTGTTGTCCCCCGGTTACGACTGCTCATTGGGCTGAACTGGGATCGGGATTCGATTCCAGCTCGCATCCGCTTCTGGCCCACCTGTCGCCAGACTCGCATCCGCTTTTACGCAGCAATTTTGTTCACTCCCTTCGGCCCGTCCGCGGCCCCCCGCTCAGCTAACAACCCTGCGCTGACATTTTTTACTTTTCTCTCGGATCGCTTCCGCCTTTGGCAGGTAACGCCGCCGTCCCGTTGGCTGTCGCGTGGGCGTTTCGCCCGCGCTGGTTGGGCAGAGATGCCGTCCCCGACAGCCGGCAGGATGCCGGCGCTACAGGAGTCCGACGTTCTCAAGTCCTCGGATAAGAGAACAGGTGAATACGCATGTCTCGTGTGCTCTGGGCTGCATTAACAGTTGTTCTGCTGCTGGGGGCTGGGCTCTGGGTTTCCGGCCTGGTCCCGCATTGCTGTGGCGCACGGCAGGCGCCCAGTAGGGCGGAAGCCGCACTGGCGCGGCGCTTGCGCACCTGGTCATTGCCAGCGGACGCCAGGCAGCGCCCGAATCCTTTCGCCAGTTCGACCGAGGTGCTTCAAGAGTCGGCTCGGCACTTTGCCGATCACTGCGCTTCCTGTCACGGCAACGACGGCGGCGGCAACACCGAGATGGGACGGAATCTGTATCCGCCCGCGCCCGACATGCGGGAAGCGGCAACCCAGCAACTCAGTGATGGAGAGCTCTACTACATCATTCGCAATGGCATCCGCTGGACGGGCATGCCGGCGTGGGGCGAGCCCGGCAATGATAACGATCAGGACAGCTGGAAGCTGGTCCTTTTCATCCGTCATTTGCCCAAGCTGACAGCGGACGAACTTCGCGACATGGAACGTTTTAATCCGAAGAGCGATGCCGACCGTAAAGAAGAGAAGGAAGAAGAAGATTTTCTGAAGGGCGGGCCGGCTGGAGATCAGGCCCCGAAATCCCGATGAAAACCTTCAAGGAGACAGAGATGAAGAAGCTGACGCTGACGGTGACTCGGATTCTGATTTGCTCACTGGTCCTGGGTTCGCTCTTGGGCTCATTGGCCTTTGCTCACGGCGGCATGGAACACGTTCTGGGAACGGTCACGGCCGTCACTGACCATTCCCTGTCAGTGAAGACCCGCGACGGGGTGGCCAAGACGGTGGAGTTCGATGGCGAAACCAAGTTCGTCAAGGGCGACGCCCCAGCCACGATCAAGGACGTTCAGGTGGGAAGCCGGGTTGTGATTCATGCCCACAAAAACGACAACTCGCTGCATGCAGCGGAAGTGAGGATCGGCACCGACGCAGCTAAGAGCCAGCACTAGATCTAGATATGGAGGACGGGCGTCCTCGCACGTCCTCCATCGGCATCGGAGAAAAGTCATGACTTACAAGGGAGCATTAATTCTTGTCGGGGTGCTGCTGAGCAGCCTGACTGCCTTCGCCACCATCTTTGGCACGGTCAGTGGTCTGATCCACGATCCGCAGCACCGTCCCGTACAGGGGGCGCAGGTCACCCTGCGCGCGGCCAATTCCGCCTGGACGAAGTCGGTCAGCAGCAACGACGCCGGCGAATTTCGCTTCGACAGCGTGCCGCTGGGCGAGTACGCGGTAACGGTCGAACTGACTGGCTTTGCTGCGGAGGAGCAGAAACTCGTCCTTAGCTCGGGCCGCGATGTCCGTACTCACTTTTCGCTGACCGTTGCCCAGACCAAGGAGACGGTTGAAGTCAAGGACGCATCCATCGCGATCAATCCCGAATCCTCCACGACTGCGACCCTGGTAAGCCGCCGGCAGATCGCAGAAACTCCAGGCGCCGATCAGACCAACAGCCTGAGCATGATTACGAATTACGTGCCCAGCGCCTACATGGTCCACGACCAGCTTCACATCCGGGGGGGACATCAGGTGTCATGGCTGATTGACGGCGTTCCCGTGCCCAATACGAATATTGCTTCAAACGTCGGGCCGCAGTTCGATCCCAAGGACATTGATTACCTCGAAGTGCAGCGTGGAGGCTACTCCGCGGAATACGGTGACCGCACCTACGGCATCTTTAACGTGGTGACCCGCTCCGGGTTTGAGCGCGATCGCCAGGCTGAGCTGGTGACCAGTTATGGCAGCTTCAATCGCACCGAAGATCAGTTCAGCATCGGCGACCATACCGACCGCTTTGCTTACTACGCCAGCATGTCCGGCAATCGCACCGATCTGGGACTGGAAACGGGAAGCACCGAGGTCCTGCACGATCTGGGCGCGGGGCTCAGCGGCTTCACTTCCCTGACGTTTAACAAGACCCCGAAAGACCAGCTTCGCCTGGTTGCGTCTTCCCGCGGCGACCACTATCAGGTCCCCAACGATCCTGACCAGCAGGCCCTCGGTATTCGTGACGTAGAAAATGAGCGCGATGATCTGGTCAATTTCTCCTGGCTGCATATCGTTAGCCCGTTTACCGTCCTGACTGTTTCACCCTTCTACCACTTCAACCGCGCCCACTACATCGGCGATTATGTGGGCCAGCCCGACCCCGACGTGGTGATTCCCGACGATGACCGGGGCTCGAACTACTTTGGTGGCCTGGTTAATCTGGCGGTCAATCACGGGAAGCACGATGCCCGAGTCGGTTTCCAGGTCTTCGGGGCGCGCGACAACCAGCTCTTTGGAGTTGTCACCAGCGATGGCAGCAATCCGCCTCTGAGCCAGCGCGAAAGAGTGTGGGGGAACGTGGAAGCGCTGTTTCTGGAGGATCAGTACAAGCTCACCAACTGGCTGACCATCAACGGCGGAGTGCGGCTCACGCATTTTGGCTCAACCGTAAGCGAAAACGCGGTTAACCCGCGGATCGGCGCTGCGCTCCGCGTGCCGCGCCTCAACTGGGTCTTCCGCGGCTTCTACGGACGCTACTATCAGGCTCCGCCGCTGCTTACCGTGAATGGTCCACTGCTGGAGCAGGCCGCGCAGCAAGGATTTGGGTTCCTGCCGCTCCGCGGCGAGCGCGATGAGCAACACGAATTGGGCCTGACTATCCCCGTGGCGGGATGGACCTTCGATGTCTCCAATTTCCGCACCGGTGCCAAGAACTTTTTCGACCATGACATCCTGGGCAATTCCAACATTTTCTTCCCGCTCACCATCGATCGCGCCCGCATCCGGGGGTGGGAAGGCACGATGAACTCGCCACGCATCTCGGGCCGCGCCCAGTTCCACGCTGCCTATTCTCATCAGTATGCGGAAGGCGCCGGCGGGGTTACCGGTGGCCTGACCGATTTCGAGCCGCCGGACGAAGGCTACTTCTTCCTCGATCACGACCAGCGCCACACACTGTCTGCCGGGGTAAATCTGGTGCTGCCGTGGCGCACCTGGGCCGACCTCAACGCGAATTACGGCTCTGGTTTTGTCGACGGCGAAGGGCCGGAGCACTTGCCCTCGCACGAGACCTTTGACTTGTCACTGGGGAAATCGTTTGGTGAAAACTGGGACGTTCGTCTGACCGGACTCAATTTGTCCAATCACCGTTATTTGCTGGACAACAGCAATACCTTCGGGGGAACACATTATGTGAACCCGCGCGAGATCTCGGTGCAGGTGAAATACCGCTTTCGCTTTTAGAGGAGGGCGTCAGACATCAGGTGTCGGAACTCGGTCCAGCGCATCCAATGCGCGGGAGGAATTGTGGAGAACAGGAGCGCATGAGATTCATTCTGGTGTTGCTGGCTGTCGCAGGTATGGCTGTTTCCTCGCTGGCCTTGCGCGAACACTACCGTACCGACACTTCGCCCTGCAGCATCAACGAAAAGTGGGATTGCGGGATCGTAAACCACAGTCTCTACGCCGTACTCTGGGGTGTGCCGGTAGCGACCATCGGGATTGCAGGCTATCTGCTGCTGGGCGCACTGGCGCTCAAGCGCTGGTATGCGGTTTTGTTGCCGCTTTCGTTGGGAGCACTCGCGTTTTCCCTCTATCTTGCCCACATTGAAGCGCACCTTCTGGGAGTTTGGTGCATTTACTGTGTGGCATCACTGGGCGTGATTTCTGCTTTCAGCTTGCTGGTCTTAGGGACAGTCGTGAACCGAGGCCGGCAGAAGCGGGCAAACCCCGAAGGCCACTGAGATTCGCGAAGGAAACGCCCGGTTGAAGAACAGCTTGCATCTATCCGAGACTCTACTCTGCGTACTTTGCGGTTAGGCCTTTACTTCTTCATCCTTGTGCACCAATCTTCTTCAGCGCTGCCAGCAGTTCCTCGTTATTTGGGGCCTGGTCCAGCGGATATATCTTGGCGAACGCAATCTTCCCTGTCTTGTCCACGATAAACACAGCGCGCTCACAGATGCCGGGAAAGGGCTGCTCCTTACGCAGGATTCCAAACTGTTCCGAGACCTTGCCGTGAGGATAGAAATCCGCGCACATGGGAGTGTGCATGAGGCCGATTTCTTTTTTCTGCCAGGCAATCTTGCTGGGAATCGAGTCCACGCTGATGTCCACGACCTTGGCGTCGAGGCGGGCGAACTTGTCGCGGTCAGCATCGAACGCCGGAACCTGGGCGGCGCAGGTCGGCGTCCAGTCCAGCGGATGGAAGCTCACCACTACGTTCTTCTTGCCGTGGAAATCACTGAGTTTTATGTTCAGATGGCGCTCGCCCTCGACCGCGGGCAATTCAAAATCCGGGGCTGTGTCTCCCACCTTCAGGGGCATAACTCTCTCCTGTACTCATGTTAACCGAACTGGTTACGCCTTTATGCGGACGAGTCTCCTTTTGCCTTTCGGCTGCACTTAGGGCTCAGCAGAGGCAGGACGGACGTCTGCTCTCAAAATTAACATTCCTTTAACAACATCCAAACTGCTCCAGACTACTATGTCGCGATGCCACAGGAGCCCCTCGTCATAGAAGATTTCCCTGGGCCAAAGGAAGGACATCGCATTTTGCGCCTTACTGGGCCTCTGACCATGACCACGCTTTTCGATTTTCAATCCAGGATCCGCTCCGATAGCTCGCGAGCGCTGCTGTTGGACTTAAGCAACGTTCCCTACGTGGATTCAGCCGGGATCGGAGCGCTGGTGGGGGCCTACGTCACCCACCAGAAGGACGGACGCAGTCTGTACCTGATCGGTGTGAACGATAGGGTCCACAGTGCGCTCAAAGTCACTCGGGTCGAGCAGTTCTTCCAGTTTGTCGATTCTGTGGCGGCGGCGGAGCAGGCCATCAAGGCGTAGAACGCCACCTCCCATGGTCAGGATTTATCATTTATCATGTGGTATGGTTCCTCGTCTCCTGGCGGTTCTTTTGGTGCTTTCGACGGCATCAATCGCCGGAATCAGCGATGATGTGCGGCAGGCCCTGGCGCGGAATAACTTTTCCGCTGCCGAGACGGAACTGCAGAACTCTCGCGCTCGCCAGGGCGTAACCCCTGATTACGTGGAAGCTCTTTCCTGGATGGCTCGAGCCAGTCTTTTGGCCAACCAACTGGATCGTGCCCAAACCTATGCCCGACAGACGGAGAGCCTCTCGCGGCAACTGCTGGCCAAGCGCCCGCTTGATGCGGAACCTCACCTGCCAACAGCACTCGGCGCCGCCCTCGAAGTTCAGGCCCAGGTGCTGACCACTCGGGGAGAACCTGCCCAGGCGGTCGCCCTCCTCCGCCACAGCCTGGTGGCCTACCGGAACACTTCCATCCAGGCCCGGTTGCAGAAGAATCTCAATATTCTGGGGCTCGTAGGACAGCCTGCACCTGCTCTGACGGTCACGTCGTATCTGGGGCCGAAGCCGGTAACCCTGGCCGAGCTCAAGGGGTCTCCAGTGCTGCTTTTCTTCTGGGCACACTGGTGCTCAGACTGCAAGGCAGAGGGCCCGATAATCGCCCGGGTCCGGTCCGAGTTCGGCGCCCGTGGTCTGATTCTGCTGGCTCCCACTACGCTCTATGGTTACAAAGCGAGAGGGGAGGATGCTGAGCCGAAGGAAGAATTGCCCTATATTGAGCGGGTCTGGAAGCAGTTCTATCCGGGATTGCAGGCCGCTCCCGTCCCCGTGAGTAAAGACAATTTCAAGATCTACGGTGTTAGTACCGTTCCGACCATGGTTTTGATTGATCGCGCGGGCCGCGTGGCCCTCTATCATCCCGATGTGATGCCCTACGAGGAACTTCGCTCCGCCATCGAGAAAGTGATGCGCTAAACTGAGAACCGGGAACTGATAACTGAAGACTGGTACTTCCTCCCGTTTTCCAAGACATTCCAAGGTTTAAGATTTTCTCCCCGCCATCTACAATCTGCAATCGCATGGATGACGCCCGCATCGTGGAGTTACTCGCACCATTTCTGAGCGGTAGCGTCGCCAACCAGCATCATGAAGGGATAGCTGGTATCAGGAATTCGGCCACTCTTTCCCCAGTTCAAATCCGACATATATCGATGTACATCGATCTACTATCGCGATGGAACGCTCGCATCAATCTCACTGCCGTACGGGAGCCAGAAAGAATTGTCACGCGCCACTTTGGTGAATCCATTTTCGTCGCCCGGCAACTGTTTCCGCAGGCTGAGGTTGGGGCGGAAACTAGGCCGCACGTCATTGATGTTGGTTCCGGGGCAGGCTTCCCCGGTCTGCCCATAAAAATATGGGCGCCGTACATCCACCTTACGCTGATTGAATCAAGCCAGAAGAAGGCGACATTCCTGCGGGAGGTGGTGCGCAGCCTGGGATTGTCAAATATCGATGTATTTGCCGGGCGGGCAGAAGCGTTCCCTGGGTCCAAAGGCGATGTGGTTACGTTTCGAGCTGTTGAGCGCTTTGAATCGATCCTTCAGGTCGCCGCTGGCCTGTTAGCAGATGGCGGTTGCCTGGCGATTCTGGTTGGAGGATCTCAGCTTAACCGTGTTCGAGCGCTCTTGCCGGACCTGCAGTGGGAGGAGCCAGTCAGTTTACCCGTATCGTCCAATCGCGCCGTGATCATCGGGCGGAAGGAATCATAATGATAATCAAGTTTTAGATTGTGGGACAAAACTGGCTTTTAGGAGGCTATTATTAGCCTAATGTTGCAGTATTGATGCCTGTAAACTGTAAATAGTGGTAGATACGTGATTCCGATGGGTACATTCCGGGTTACGGATCAGCATGTTGAAGGGGGACATACCAAAAGAGTAATAAGTGGTACTTTCTGGTAGCATCGGCGTCCCGTCGGTCTGACGGGCGGGCAGGATGGCCGCCAATGTGGTTTGCGGCTAAACTGCGGAGCAAGCCAGAAGTGGAGAAGATCCGGCTTGTCAGATGCAGCCTCTCGGCCGAGCTCCGCTCGGCTGCACGGCCCGTGGCCTCCGATGAATTGACCTGGTGTTGGGCGCATGCGTGACTTCCATCGGGCGCGGGGACGGATGGTTAATGTTCCACATGGAACATAATCTTGTGGGGCCGTCTCGGTTGTGCACGCCGGTCACATAGTGTCAGCCAGATGAATCAGCAGCGATCACGTCCAGGAGCAATCTTGCCGCAATGGCAGCCTTGCACCTAAGAAAGGCGTGCCAAGCTTCGCTCGGCCCTGACCGGTCGAAGGCCCGTCCCCACACATTCAGCGAGGACTATTGCGCTGCATTTTCTTAATTGTTCCACGTGGAACATTGCCATTTGAATTATTGATTGTGTTCCACGAGGAACATTTCTGTGGAAAGTTCAGACTGGACTACGCGCAACCATCCACCTGATCAGCACGATGTCCCGATCGGTGCGTTGCACCAAAATACGTCATTGCAATCGCGTATTGCTTCGGCCTATTCTGCGAACATCTCTGGATTCTCTAAAATTTAAATGGGACGCATCATTGCGGTAGCCAACCAGAAGGGCGGCGTTGGCAAGACTACGACCGCCATCAATCTGGCCGCGTCTTTCGCGGCCGCCGAAGTCAACACTCTACTCGTGGATTGCGATCCGCAGTCGAATGCAACCAGCGGGCTGGGCCTGGTCAGGGACCCGGAGCGGATCTCTACCTATCATTTGCTGATGGGTGCAGCCAGTCCAGAACAAGCAGTGCAGCCGACTGAGATAGAACAGCTGTGGCTGGTGCCAGCCCACAAAAACATGATCGGCGCCAATATCGAACTGGTAGACACAGAGCGCAGAGAATTTCGTCTGCGTGACGCGTTGTCCTCTTGTAGAGAGCGCTATCAGTTCATCGTTCTCGATTGCCCACCCGCCCTCGATCTGCTCACTCTCAATGCCCTAGTGGCCGCCGATGCGGTGCTGATCCCGATGCAGGCGGAGTACTTCGCTCTGGAAGGTATCAGCGAACTTATGGACACGTTGGAACGCATTCGAGGCAGCTTCAACCCCGAACTCACCATCGAGGGCGTGGTTCTGACCATGCTGGACGAGCGCACCAACCTGGCGCAGCAAGTGATGGCGGAGTTGAAGAGGTTCTTTGGCGAGAAACTTTGTGAGACCACGATTCCGCGGAATATTCGGCTGGCGGAGGCGCCCAGTCACGGACGGCCAGCCCTGCTATACGATCCGCGATCGAAGGGCGCGGAGAGTTACATCCGCCTGGCCAAGGAGATCATCGCGCACCATTTGCCGGTGGAGGCCGCGGCACCGGTGCAGGAGATGGACAAGACGGCCTAGATTGATACATGTCTATGTTTTTATATTGATGGATATCGATGTAAATGGATCGCAGCATAATAAAGTCGAGCGTTGCTCGGCCGGACAGCCGAGGGTGGCTATTCCCACACGGGCACTGCCAGGATTCGAGGGGAAATGACAACAACAGCGGATAAGGTGGTTGCCGAAGCGGAGAAGGTCGTTCCTGAGAAACGTAAGGCTCTGGGCAGGGGACTGGAGTCGCTGTTGCCGGGCGGGCCGCGGGTAGTCGGGCCTACGGCAGCGGCTCCGGGTGCGGTGGCAACGGCCGTCGCGGGCGGGGCGCCCGCGCCACACATGCCAATTCCATCCGAGGGGCGGGACGCGGTTGTCCAGATTTCGATTGAACAAATCGAAGAGAACCCCTATCAGACGCGCAATCACTTCAGCCCTGAAGCGCTGGAGGAGCTGGCCAACTCGATCCGGACCAACGGCGTAGTGCAGCCGGTGGTGGTGCGTCCTGGCGCGGGCGGGCGTTATCTGCTGATTTTGGGTGAACGGCGCTGCCGGGCGTCGAAGCTGGCCGGGAGAACGACGATTCCCGCGATTGTGCGGCGGGTCTCCGACCAGCAGGCGGCGGAGATGACGGTTGTCGAAAACCTGCAGCGGCAAGACCTGAATTGCATCGAGCAGGCAGCGGCGTTTTCCAAACTGAGCCGTGACTTCGGATTGACCCAGGAGCAAATCGGGCAGCGGGTTGGAGTCTCGCGCGAGTCGGTTTCGAATTACATGCGATTGCTGAAGCTGCCGGCCCCGGTGCTGCAGCACCTGCAGGAAGGACGTTTGGGATTCAGCGAGGCCCGGGTGCTGCTGCAGTTGCTCGATCCCGACCTGATTGCGAAAGTCGCGGACGAGGCGGTGCGAAAGCATTTGTCGGTGGCGCAACTCGAAGAGCTGGTGGACCACACGAATGTGCCCATGGTGAAAGAGGAAACACCGCACCGGGCACGGTGGGTCGATCCCAATGTGCGGGCGGCGCAAACCGAGATGGAGCGGGTGCTGGGAATGCGAGTACGCATCCGCGACCGCAAGGGAAAAGGGAAGATCGTGATCGAATACGCAACGCTCGAGGACTTTGATCGAGTGGTGGAGATGTTGAAGGGAAGATGACACGAGTTTCTGGTTTCCCGTTTCTGGTTTCTGAAATTCCTCAACGGCATTGGTTGCCAAAGTTGGGGGAAGACGCTCTGTAGTGGCGCTGCCACAGCGGCGTGGAACGCGCGCGCCCCATACCCTCCCTGTAGAATCAAGGCTTGCGACTCAACATCGAGAAATTGGTCTATGGCGGGGACGGCCTGGCGCGGCTTCCCGCCGACGATCGCGGTCCTGGCAAAGCGGTATTTGTGCCATTTGTCCTGCCCGGCGAAACTGTGGAAGCAGTTCTTCGGGAAGAGAAGCCCGGCTTCGCGCGCGCTCAACTGGACGGGATCCTTACCGCCTCCTCTCGGCGCGTCGATCCGCGATGCCCATACTTCCAGCGCTGTGGCGGATGCCGCTATCAACACACTGACTACGAACATCAGCTTGAGATCAAAGCTGCCATCCTGAAAGAAAACCTGCGCCGCATTGCCAGGCTGGAATTGGACACGGAGCTGCACATTCATCCTTCCCCGCCGTGGCACTATCGCAACCGCTCCCGGTTCAGAGTCCAGGCCGCGCCGGAGTTCGCGCTGGGTTATTACAAGTTCAGCTCCCACGAGCTCCTGCCGGTGGAAGAGTGTCCGATCAGTTCGCCTTTGACTAATCGCGCCCTGGCCGCGGTGTGGCAGTTGGGACGTAGCGGGTACGTTCCGCCTGGGATTCAGGAGATCGAATTCTTCGCCAACAGCGATGACACGCAACTGCTGGCGGAGGTTTACGGTTTGCCTGAAACCGCTGCCGAACAATTTATTGCGGAACTGAAGCTTGCACTGGCGGAAATTTCCAGCCTTGTGTTTTTTGCGGCCCGGCCGGCGAAAGCAGAAGGTCAGGGTGATCCCAAGCCACTGGGCGGCAGCGGCAACCTCATTTATGCGACGGAGCTGGCTTCGTATCGCGTCACCGCGGGGGCGTTTTTCCAGGTGAACCGACATCTGACCGACGAGCTGGTGGATGTTGTTGTTCACCGGCGGGGCGGTGCGCGGGACGCCCACCGGACAGCCGGCGGGGACGCCGGCGCTACGGGGACTGCGCTCGATCTATATGCCGGGGTGGGTCTTTTCTCTTCAGTCCTGAATCGGGAATTTGAAAGGGTGATTGCGGTTGAGTCGTCACCGACTTCTCATGCCGATCTGCTATACAATTCGCCCGCGAACGTAAAAGCGGTTCGCGCCACTACAGAGCAGTATCTGGAAAATGCGGCGGGCAAATTGCGTCCCCAGTTGGTGGTCGTAGATCCACCGCGGAGCGGACTAGGCGAAAGAGTGATCAAGGGATTGGTGAAATTGGCGGCGCCCCGCATCACGTACGTTTCGTGTGATCCGGCAACTCTGTCGCGCGACCTGGCGCGCTTGCTCCAATCCGGATACCGGGTGGAGGAGGCGCATCTGGTGGATTTATTCCCTCAGACTTACCACCTGGAGAGCGTGTTCCACCTCGTCCGCTGGCCACATGAGCAGCGGTGAATCCACAATGAACTCGGGTCCTGTTGCGCGGCACGAGTCGGGCGGACGGCAGCCTTTGCTGTGGGCTGCGTTGGCCTTTGCCGCGGGAATTGCCACTGGAGTTCACACCTGGCGGCCGCCACTGTGGTGGGTCGCGGCTTGGATTGTCTTTGCCCTGTCGGGCGCATACCTGTTCCGGCGACGTGGCCCGCCTGCGTTCATTTTGGGATTAGGGGCTCTCGTTCTCTTGGGAGCACTCATGGTTCAAGTGCGCGGCCAGGATGACATCGGTGGTTCCGGCTTGCTTCGCTTTGCTGACGGGACGGAAGTTATCGTTACTGCTCACGTCACCAAAGAAGGAACTCCGCAAGAGGACAGCCCGGGCAGCATCCGCCAGAGACTTGAAGTCGAGACCGAACGGATCGCCCGAGGCAACCAGAGCTTTGCCGTCAATTCCGGCATGCGAATCAATGTTTATCAGCCGCAACTGAAGAACGAGTCTGATCAGCAAGCAAGTGCCGCCCGCCGGTTCCGCTACGGTGAGCGCCTGCGATTTCCCGCCAGGGTTTCCCCTCCACGCAACTACCGTAATCCGGGCGCGTTTGACTATCGGGGATATCTGGCGGAAAACGGGATCGTCGCTCTGGCCTCTGTCAAATCCTCGAGCGTCGAGGTCCTTCCCGGCTTTGCCGGCAGCCGGACTGAATTCTGGCGGGCGCGAGTCCATCGCAGCATCATCGACAAAGTTCATGCCCTGTGGCCACCGCGGGAGGCCGCGCTGATGGACGCCATGGTCATTGGTGAAGACGCGTTCATCAACCGCCCCACCCGCGCCGACTTTCAGCGCTCGGGCACGTATCACGTTCTCGTGGTCTCGGGGATGAACGTGAGCATTCTCGCCCTGGTGACGTTCTGGTTTCTGCGGCGGTTGCGGGTCAGCGATCTCTTGGCGGGCGCCATCACGGTTGCGCTCATGATGAGCTATGCCTGGCTGACTGCACTGGGCGCTCCCGTCTGGCGGGCCACACTGATGCTGGCCCTCTATCTGGGGGCGCGTCTGCTCTATCGCGAGAAGTCGATGCTCAACGCCATCGGGGCGGCGGCTCTCGGTCTCATGATTGTTAATCCGCAGGTCCTGTTCGGTGCCAGTTTCCAATTGACCTTCTTGTGTGTCTGGCTGGTGGCGGCAGTGGGCATACCCATTCTGGAGCGCACCACTCAGCCCTTTGTCCGCGGCTCGAGAAATATAGATTCAATGGCCTACGATTTTGTTTTGCCGGCAAGAGTCGTGCAGTTCCGTCTGGATTTGCGAATGATCGCCGGGCGGTTGCGACGCTTTGCGGGTCACCGCTTGCCCTTGCCGGTACTGGCTGGTGCTGCGCGCACGCTGCTGGTAACAGGTGAATTGCTGCTGATCTCGGTGGTCATGCAGATCGGGTTGGCGCTTCCCATGGCCTACTACTTCCATCGCGCCACGGTAGTGGGACTGCCGGCCAACATGCTGGTGGTGCCGCTGATGGAATTGCTGATGCCGGCGGCAGTCGCGGCCATGGCCCTCGGGTATGTTTCGCACGCCCTGGCGAAGATTCCCGTACTGATCGCCGGCTTCGCACTCGAGGGCATCGCGGGCACGGTGCGCTGGCTGGGAGGACTGCGGATCGCCGATCTGCGCGTGCCCACGCCAGGGACTGCATTGATTTTGCTTAGCGTCCTGGCCATTGCGTTGGCCATGGCCCTGGTACGCCGCCGTCCCTGGCTGGCCGCAGGTGGATTGGCAGCGTTGGCTGCCAGCGCACTGTGGATTTCCATGGTCCCGCCGCGGCCACAGATTCGACCCGCGGTGCTGGAGATGACGGCGGTTGACGTAGGTCAGGGAGACTCGATCCTGCTGATATCACCCACCGGCCGCATTCTGCTGGTGGACGCTGGAGGCCTGCCGCAATGGGTACATTCGGATTTGGATATCGGCGAAGACGTGGTGTCGCCCTATCTGTGGTCGCGTGGCATCAGCCATCTCGACGCGGTTGCCATCACGCACGCGCATGCCGATCACAAGGGCGGGGCCGCTGCCATCCTGGCCAACTTCCGGCCGCGGGAGTTGTGGCTGGGCGATCCCTCGGATCCGGAGATGAAAGCCTTGCGGCAACAGGCGCAGGAACTGGGGGTGCGCGTGGTCCAGCATCAGGCGGGTGATGAGTTTGACTTTGGCGGGGCAGAGGTGCGAATCCTGGCTCCGGGCGCGCAGGACCTGGCCGCGCGGCGCAACGATGAATCCCTGGTGATGAAATTGGTTTACGGAAAAACATCCGCCCTGCTGGAAGGAGACGCAGAGAGAAAGGCGGAACAGCAAATCGCGGAAGAGCAACCGGAAGCCGACCTGCTCAAGGTGGCGCACCACGGCAGCGCGACTTCCACCATTCCCTTGCTACTAGACCGGGTGCATCCTCGATTTGCGGTGATTTCTGTGGGAGAGCGCAATACTTATGGTCACCCGCGGGGAGAAGTTCTGGCCCGGCTGGGCGAAGCCCGCGTGCTGACCTACCGCACCGATCTCGACGGCGCGGTCACGTTCTATCTGGACGGCAAGACCGTCATTTCTGGCCTTCCTCGGGCGGAAGTCCACTGATATCGATTTCCGCGGTTTCATCGCTGCCCGGGGCCTGGCGATATTCCTCGATCACCCGCCGAGCCTGCTCAGCATCCTCTTCTCGCACCAGGATAATGGTGCCGCCGACGCCAGGGAGAATGTCCTGCTGCGCGTCCAGCGACGTGATATCGGAATCGATCCCGGTAGACTCCAGCAGACCGTGCACAACCATGGCCTCGGACTCCTGTTCCGTATCAAACACCCGCACCAGCTTTTCATTGGGATTGGGGCGCACAGCGGGACGTTGGTTCATAACTCCTCCGATCGGGGCAGTAGGCGGCGGCATGGATCAAGTCCACTTCAGTCTTCCGCCTGGCTGGCAGCACTGTGATTGTAACCCGGTAAGCGTGGGTAACCGAAGTCCTGCACTCCGGAGATGTTGCGTTCGCTTCCGAATGCCGACAGAATAGAACAATGGAAACGAGCGCAACGCCCGGTAGCGCTGGAGCATCGAAAAATGTTGGAGGTCCGGTGCTGGAGCGGTGGTGGGTTTTGAACAGTCTGGGGGCGTAATGAGTACACGGGAGCGGGCTGAACTGTCCGCACACCTGACCGAGAAAGAGCAGGAAGCCAGAAACATCCGGCGACTGCAGCTCATGATGAGCATGGTCATGTCGGTCATCAGCCAGGACGGCAACCTTACCGTGGAAGAAGCCTCAGAACTGGTAGCTGGTGCCAGGCGTGCGGCTCTGGCCATGTTTCCCGATAAGGAACTGGCCTACGACATCCTCTACCGACCTCGGTTGCAGCGGCTGATGAACGAACGCTTCCGGCTGCAGTGAATGTACAGCGAACAGGAATCTGTCCCACCGACCGGATCCAGAAACTGGAAACCAGAAACAGTCCTTATTGTCCGAGGGATCTAGCTCCCGGCTGCGAATCCGCCCACATTGGCCACGGTGAGGCGCAAGTACTTGTGGGGATTGACTGGAGTATCGTTGATGCGGACTTCGTAGTGGAGGTGGGGACCGGTGCTGCGGCCGCTCTCACCGACGAATCCGATGGTGTCGCCGCGATGCACGTGCTGCCCGGTCATGACCGCAAAGTTTGCCAGGTGGCCGTAGCGGGTGGTGATGCCGTGGCCATGGTCGATCATGATGGCTCGTCCGTAACCGCCCAGGAAGTCGGCAAAGGTGACTACGCCATCGGCCGGCGCGACTACAGGCTGACCGTCCGTCGATCCAATATCGATACCGCTATGGAAAGCACCTTCTCCGTTGAATGGATCAATACGTTCGCCAAAGGAGCCGGTGATGGGGCCTTCAACCGGCCAGAGATTGGGGGCTGAATTTGCCCTCAGCCAGTCTGCGGTGGTCACGTTACGCGTGAGTCCCAGAGAAAGACCGGTCATGGTGGCGCCGGTCAGCGCCGATGTTCTGAGCGCGTAGAGTTGGTCCAGAGAAGAGACGAATTGAACGCCGGCCACGTTTTCCGAAGACGCAGTCACCAGGTTGGGATCCGACTTCAGACCATACAGCGAAGAAACTTCGCCCGCCAGCGAACCCAGCGAGGCCACCTGGATATCGCGCTCCTTGGCCACCTGCTCAAGACGGGAGTAACGGTTACGGAGATCTTCCCTCTCGGTGCGAAGCTCGTTGTAGTGCGACACCTTCAGCAGCATGCGCAGGTACGAACTGGCGATACCGGTCAGGCTCAGCCCCACAATCGACGCCCCTACCAGAAACACATACAGGTAGTGAACGGGAATGGGGATCTTGCGCAGCTGACCATCGTCACCGCGTGCCACAAAAAGGATGTAGAAGCGTTTTTGCAATTTATTCCTTCCGTTAGTTGATCAGGATCGGCCCAATGAGGGCGGCTCGCGGTTACGAGAGCCCCATTGCCATCCTGAATCCGGGCCAGCTTCAGATCTTGCACCCCAGCTGTTTTACGCGCCCGAACCCTACCGGAACCGGGAATGGCCGAAAACTCGTGTCTGCAATCCCTACTGAATGCACCACTTAGTTCGGCCACAAGTGTTTGGACAGCTTCGCAACGGTAACAAAGTAGGTTCCCCCCTGTCAACGTTGGCGGCCTTACCAACGCCGGGTATAGAGCACTGCCCGGAGGGACCTGTTACTCGGTGGTGACTTTGGTAGGGAGGGTAACGTGACCGTTGTGCAAAGCCAGAACCGGGGTGGGGCGGACACTCTTGTCCACCGCTTTTGACTATGAACTTGAGGTCCCAGGTTTCACTCGAGGGACCCCACACGGTTCTTTCCCTTGTATATGATTGCGGCGTGCCTTTGCCGGAGAGAGCGCTGATCCGCCGGATTCGCGGCCAAGCCGCGAGACGACGTGGCATGTTCCGTGGCATAGGCATCGGCGACGACTGTGCTGTGGTCCCGATCCCTCGCGGTCATCAAGCTCTCCTTACTACCGATTTCAGCCTGGAGGACATCCACTTCAGACGGGCATGGCACCCGCCGGAGAGCGTGGGGCATCGCTGCCTTGCGCGCGGGCTCAGTGACATCGCAGCCATGGGAGGCCAGCCGCTGGCGGTGTTCCTTTCGCTCGCCCTTCCGCGGAGCTTGCCCCAGAAATGGGTGGATGGCTTCCTCAGCGGTCTGCTGAAACTGGCGGATGAGTTCA
>JAIQFF010000268.1 GCA_020073395.1 Terriglobia bacterium | reverse complement strand
GTTGCTCCATCGGCCACTCCCTGATCTACCAGTCGCTTGATGCGATCGAGCTGCACGCGCGCGACGATGGCGCCAAGGTCGACGGATTTGTCGAGTGGAGGCCCGGCACGCAGCGTGCTCATGCGATCTCGAACCTTAGCGATGAGCGGCTCGGCTATGCTCTCCTGCATCAGCAGGCGGGAGCCGGCGCAGCAGACCTGTCCCTGGTTGAACCAGATGCCGTCGACCAGCCCTTCCACCGCGCTGTCGAGGTCGGCGTCTTCGAAGATGATGAAAGGCGACTTGCCTCCCAGTTCGAGCGAAAGCCGCTTGTGGCTGGAAGCGGTGGCGCTGCGGATGGCACGTCCTACTTCGGTCGAGCCGGTGAACGCGATCTTGGCAACGTCGGGATGCTTGACCAGCGCCTCGCCCGTCGAACCGTCGCCGGTAACAATGTTGACCACACCCGGCGGCAGGCCGATCTCGGAGCAGATTTCTGCAAAAGCAAGGGCCGTGAGTGGCGTAAACTCCGCCGGCTTGAGCACGACTGTGTTGCCCGTGGCCAGCGCCGGCGCAATCTTCCAGGCCAGCATGAGCAAGGGGAAATTCCAGGGGATGATCTGCCCGACTACGCCACAGGCGATGTATCCCGGAAATTCCTGGTGCAGCAACTGGGCCCATCCGGCATGGTGATAGAAGTGGCGGGCGACCAGCGGAATATCGATATCGCGGCTCTCGCGAATCGGCTTGCCGTTATCCATCGTCTCGAGCACGGCCAGGCGACGGGAATGCTTCTGCACCGTCCGCGCCAGCGCGTACAGATAGCGAGCTCGCGCATGCGGTGAGAGCGCCTGCCATTTCGGCAGGGCTGCGCTCGCGGCCCGCACCGCGGCGTCAATATCCGCTGCCGATCCCTGGGCAACGGTGGCAAGTTTATCGCCCGTCGACGGATCTGTAGATTCGAAGTATCCGCCCTCCACCGGCTGCCGCCAGGCGCCCTCGATAAAGTGTCCGAAGCGGCGACTGTGGAGATCCAGCCAGGCGAGGGCCTCTTTCGGATCCTCCGGCGCGGGGCCGTATTCCATGGCGACGAACTTTTCAGCGATGCTCATAGTGGGTTGCGTCGAACCCAAACTCAAACGTCGAACACAAATCAAAGTCAAAAGCGGCGGACAAGAGTGTCCGCCCCACACATTCGCCTCTTCTTCCTACGCTAATGGATGACGATAATCCGCAGAATAACGTCCAGTTGCATAGTGTTCCAGTTGCCGTTCAATGTCGTTCAGCAGCCCGCTGGCTCCGAAGCGGAAGAGTTCCGCTCTCATCCAGGATGGACCGAGTTCTTCCTTCATCAACGCCAGCCACTCGATGGATTGCTTTGCGGTGCGGATTCCTCCTGCCGGCTTGAAACCGACTGCCATTCCGGTTTCCTGCGCATATTCGCGAATCGCGCGCGTCATTACGAAGCCTACCGGCAAAGTAGCGTTGGTTGGTTCTTTTCCGGTAGAGGTTTTGATGAAATCTGCGCCCGCCATCATAGCGATGAAGCTGGCCCGGGCCACGTTGCGCAGCGTAAGCAGATCGCCGGTGCCGAGTATCACTTTCATGTGCGCCTGCCCGCTGGCTTGTTTGAACGCTGCAATCTCATCGTAGAGCGCTTGCCACTTGCCGCCGAAAACATGGGCGCGGGTGATGACGACATCAATATCGTCCGCGCCCGCCTCTACCGAACGCCGAATCTCAGCGACACGTTCGGCGAGGGGAGACAGGCCTGCGGGAAAGCCGGTCGAGACCGCAGCCACGCGCACGCCGCTGCCTTCAAGCGCCCGCACGGCGGTTTCGACGAAGGTGTGATACACGCAAACTGCGGCAACCTTAACATCCAGCTCTTCAATTCCCAGCCGCTTGACCAGGTCATCCTGAATGGGATGCCGCGCTTTGGCGCACAGACGGCGGACCCGTTCCTCGGTGTCATCGCCCGAGAGCGTCGTGAGGTCCATGCAGGAGACGGCGCGCAACAACCACGCCGCCTGCCAATCTTTTTTTACGGTGCGGCGGGCAACGTGACTTTGCGCCCTGCGTTCGACCGCGCTGGTGTTAACGCGGACTTGCTGCAACCGGTCGAAATTGAGTGGAATGCCCCGATTCGACACCAGGGGATGGCCGGCCAGCGTGGCGATAGTGTCCACACGATCGCTCACATCGCTTGCCACTCCATAACGTGCTTTGTTCTGGACTGACATACTTGCGATTCTAATTGTACGGCACCGCGTATTGTAGGCGCGAACGTCCCCCTGACGCCTACAATTGGCCTTGACAGCATTTCGCTCTGAAAGCTAGGCTACGACGCTGCTTCGAGTCTGGAGAAAACCAATTCTGAAACGTTTGAACCACATCATTTTTCAGCTAGTGGCTGTCGCCACCCTGCTTGCCTGCGCGGTCCCCGCCTCGGCGACGGCCAAGAAAGTCATCTTTGACACCGATCCTGGGACCGACGACGCGCTGGCTCTGATGCTCGCGTTGAATTCCCCCGAACTGGACGTGCGCGCCATCACTGTGGTCCCCGGCAACGTGACTGCAAGTCAGGGCCTGGAGAACGCGTTGCGCATGGTTTCGCTGGCCAACCGATGCGACATTCCGGTCGCAGCCGGCGCGCAGCATCCCCTCTTTCAGAAACTCATCACGGCCGAGTTCTGGCACGGCAAGAATGGTCTGGCCAATGTCGAACTGCCAGCCAGCAAATGCAAAGTAGATTCGCACTTTGGACCGGACCTCATCATTCAGATGGTGCACGCCGCGCCGCATGAGATCACTCTGGTCCCGGTCGGGCCGCTGACCAACATTGCGCTGGCCGTTCTCAAAGATCCGTCCATTGTTCCCCTGGTCAAAGAAGTTATCCTCATGGGAGGTTCGATCGCCGGCGGCAATGTGAACGCCGCGGCCGAAGCCAACATCTACAACGATCCCGAGGCCGCCCAGATTGTCTTCCAGGCGGGCTGGCCCCTGACCATGGTGGGCCTGGATGTCGGCGACAAGACGCTTTTTTCCAGGAAATATCTCGCCCAGTTAGGACAGACTCATGGTCCGGTGAATGACTTCATCTACGCTGTTGGAAAATATCTGGTCGATCTTTCCGCGCAGTTCGGCTCGCTGGGCTCGCCGATGTATGATCCTCTCGCAGTCGGTGTGGCCGTTGATGCGACCCTGGTCAAGGCCCCGGAAATGCACGTGGATGTCGAAACCCGCGGCGAGTTTACCCGAGGTGAGACCGTCGCCAATCGCCATGGCATGGTGGAGCGGAACGTGCTGCACGGCAACCACTATGTGATCGAGGCCCTGGACAAAGTCGCGCCCAACGCCAAAGTTTGTGTGGATGTCGAGGCTGATCGATTCCTGCAGCTTTTTGTTTCCAGAATTAAGGGCAAGTAGCGGGCAAGTGCCAAGGAGAAACCTATGTACACGCCGCACAGTCTGGAAATTGCGCTGTTGATGATGATTACCAGCGCCATCTGTTGGGGCTCCTGGGCCAACACCTTCAAGGGCGTGAAGAACTACCGCTTTGAGCTCTTCTATTGGGATTACGCTCTGGGAATATTCCTGGTGTCGCTGATTCTCGCGTTCACCATGGGAAATACGTCGTCGAGCGACCCGGCAAGCTTTCTGAACAATGTTCATTCCGCCGATGGCTCAAACATCGTCTATATGCTGATTGCCGGCGCCATCTTCAATCTGGCCAACCTGCTGTTAGTGGCTGGAATTGACATGGCCGGTCTCGCAGTGGCTTTTCCGGTTTCCATCGGGATTGCTTTGGTGGTCGGAGTCGTTTCCAGCTACGCTCTACAGCCGAAGGGCAACCTGGGACTGCTGGCGGCAGGTGTAACTTGCGCCGTAGTTGCGGTGATCCTCGACGGCAAGGCTTACGGCAGCCTGGCCAGCGCCGGTCGCTCAGTCTCGAAAAAGAGCATCGTTACCTGCATCGTCTCCGGAGTTCTCATGGGACTCTGGGCACCCTTCGTAACTCGCGCCATGACTCACGGAAATCCGCTGGGGCCTTATAGCGTGGCCGTGTTCCTGACCCTGGGCGCGCTGCTCTCCTGCCTGATCTGGAACGTTTACTTCATGAAGAAACCTCTGGTAGGCGAGCCAGTTAG
>JAIQFF010000267.1 GCA_020073395.1 Terriglobia bacterium | reverse complement strand
CTCTTTCCCCAGATGCCAAAGCCGGTAGTGCCGCCACCAGAAGGCCAGGGCTGAGACCGCCAGAAGCCCGATGAACAGAACGAGAAAACCTAAGATGATGGGCAAAAAGATTTTTAGGATGTACACACCGCCGCGGCGACCGCCGCCGGATCGGAGAACCGGACCTCGAGCTTCTGGGGGTGCACGTTGACGTCGACCGCGCCGGCCGGGACGTCGAGCAGGACGATCGCGACCGGGTAGCGGCCGCGCGCGATCAGCTCGCCGTAGCCCATCGCGAGCGCGTGGAGCAGGCCGCGATCGCGGACCGGCCGGCGCCCGACGAACAGCTGCACGCCCCGCGCGGTCGCCTGCGCCAGCTCCGGCGCGCCGAGGTACGCCGTGACGCGCACGCCCGACTCCTCGCCGGCAACCGGCACCATCCGCGCCGCGATCCGCGGCCCGAGCAGCGCCTGCGCGCGGGAAAAGCCGTCGCGATCCGGGGCCGCGTCGAGCGCGGTCCGGCCGTTGTGCCTCAGCCGGACGTGGAGCCGCGGGTACGCCATCGCGAGCTTGGCGACCAGCTCGGTGATGTGGGATGCCTCGGTGGCCTCGCCCTTCAAGAACTTCAGCCGCGCGGGCACGTTGTACAGCAGATCGGCGACCTCGACCGTGGTGCCGACCGGCGCGCCGGTGTTCTTTTCAAAAAGCTCCGGAGGAATCCACTGCGAGGCCACCGAGAGGAACTGGCAGCAATATTCCTGCAGCCACATTTCATCGTCGAGGCACCCAGCACGGACAGCTTCGATTCTCAATGGCTTGCCATAGCGGTCCCGACAGCCCTGCGCGATGGCCTGGTTGATGTCGGTCTTGTGTGCCGACCATTCGCAGTTGGGCACGCCGAGATCGTCCACCAACCCCGCAGCCTTGGCCAGTTTGTAGTATTCACCTTGCTGCCCATTCGGTGTGGAGATGACTTCGAGGGAGTATCCGCGCGTAATCGATGGTTCAATCGCTTCGTAGACCTTCCTCGCGTCGAGATGAAATGCAAACTCGTCCAAAAGAACATCACCTTCATAGCTCCTTGCCGAGTCCGGGTTGGCTGTCAAAGCGATGATTCTGGAGCCGTTGGAAAGCTGGCATTCTTGCTTATAGATGGAGGTCTGGGGAATATAGCCTTGATGATAGTCCGCCAAGATGCCGATGGCCCGAACATGAGGGGCCACGGCCTCAGAGATGAATTCCTTGGCCAACTCTTCTTTCTTCGAAAGGACAATGACGTTGTGCTTCCACTCCAGGCAGGAGCGCAGCGCGCGGAAGCCCGCGGCAAATGAGTAGCCGATGCGACGCGACTTGCAGGCAATCTTGAGGCGAGAATGGTCCTGAATCCAACGGGCCTGGTAGGGATAGAGCCTGAAGTTAGGATTCGGAAGCTCCGGACCCGTCACCCGGATCGCGAGTTTTCCCGGCACTGTCTTCCGTCTTGAGGCCATAGACTTCATCGATGCGCTTGAGCGTCTGAACGAGGTCGAGCTTCACGGGGCCGCCGCCAGGTCCCATAACCTCGTGGCTGTCGGTTGGTTCTCCCCGCGCCAGCCGCTCCACTTTCACGCTCGTATCCAGCAGCCGTGTTAGGTCTCCCGGAGCCACTGCTCCTTCGCCGCTCTGAACTTTGGTCAGAAGGCTCTCCAGCCCTTTGACGGCGACGTTCATGCCCAGCAAAGCGACCCTCGCGTGGCGCTCGTGCATTGCCCGGCGTTCTTTCTCCTGCTGCAACCGGCGCTGGTATTCAAGGTAATCATCGTAAGCTTGGGACCTCTCAACCCAGTTCCACCTTGCCGAAAGCACCTGAAGGCGGCGAACGCTTGGCGAACCGTTGAGCGACGCTTTCATCTTCCTCAGCGACCGCTCAATCCCCATGTCCAGGTATGCGCAAAAGAGCTCGTAAGCCCGCGATGTTTCACGCGGTTGCCGTTCCCAACGCTCGTGCTGTTCGGCATGGTTCGACATCTCTTAATGACCGCCCGAGGCCAGGTAGTCGGCTGCCCAGTATTCCAGGGCTTGCCACCGGCTGGCTTTTGTCAGTTCGCCAGCCTCCAGCATCTTCTGGACGGCATCCCGAATGACCTTGGCCGATTCCTTCGGAACCCACGTGCTTCCGAAGAGGTCTTTCAGGTGAACTCGCTCTGGGTCTTCGACCGAAACGCCGGAAGCCTGCATTGCTAGCTGAGCTAGCTTGCCTATTATGTCGGCGACAACCCGAACGTCGTACTCCTCGTGGATTTTCCGCACGGCCTTTTCAAGCGGGGCGTAGTCCGAATCCGCCGCGATGTAAACACCGTCCAGCCTCTGGCCCGAGGAGCGCAAGTATTCCAGGGCTCGGTCCAGCCGCTCTTTCACTCGGGGCAGGAAAATCAACAGGACGGTTTTGAAGTCAATCTCCACATCCAGCCCTTCAATCTTCACCTTGGGGATTTCAACGTCGAGCTTCTCATCTATGAAGGCTTCGAGCTTCGATTCTGCGTCCTCAATTTGCCGATAGATTTCTGCCAGCAATTGGTCATTGTCCTGGCCCTCGATGGCGTTGTGAGCCAGCTGTTTGGCAGCGATTTGGCTGTGGGTGAGGCCCGTCACATCGACCAGCACAAACATTTCAGAGATGCCGGCGGCAGTGGCGGCCCGGACGCGGTGATGACCAGAGATAATCTCCAGACCTCGCTCTGTCTTAGCACAGAGAGGCAGGCTCTCAAGCCGCTTGTCGCGTGCGATGGTTTGGGCCAGACGTTCGAACATTGCCTTGGGCATCGCACGCGCGTTGACATCCTGCTCGCGCAAAGACGAGGGATGAGCCTTCCACAGCTCCAGGCCGAAGCCGAGGTCAAGAATGCTTTCCGGCTCGATGACGGCAGCAGCCGCTTTAGGTTCTCTCTTTTTCGTTTCTGTCTCAGACATCGCGCCTCCTCTCACCGTGTTTCTTGAGCCAGTCGGCTACCACATCGGCAAAGCTATCGTCCCTAAAGTCTCCCCGGTAGATGATGCGAAATCTTCCATCGCCAAGCGTCTCGCGTGACGCCACCTTCAGGGCTCCCCTGTCGGTTTTCCCTTCCTCATGGACCGTAATTGAGGTCGTTTGAATTCCGCGAGGCTCATGCAACCAGAGCTTCAAGATGTCGCACAGGCGCTTCTTCATTTCGCCAGAGGTCAGAAGCAGCATGAATAACTTCCCGAGCCGGTGGTAGCGCCTGCTTGACCGGGTGATCCCGAACATCTCCGGCAGGTATTGAGTTCTGAACTGGAGAAAATCCTGAATGAAGATGCCGAAGGAGGTCATCACCTGACCATCGACCAGGAGCAAGAACCCACGGTCGGCGGTCGTGGCACCAAGCCTGTGGACGAACAGGTCCCGATAGTAGAGCGCCGTGGGCAGACCGACCATGACGACGTGGAACTTTGAGGCTGGCGTGATCTCGTGGTCGTCGTATATTGGCAGCTTTCTGATGTCTCCGAAGCCCGTCTTGTTCTCTGCATAGGCTTGCATCGACTGGTTGGCGATGATCCACAGCGCCTTTTCCCGGCTCTCGGGTCTGCCGAAAACACGCTTCCAGGGCGGGGGGACTTCCTCTTCCCATTCGCCGCGCCGGCACAGCATGGCGGCACATCGGACTTCACCGAGCCGTTGAAGAAGGGCGGGAAAGCACTTCGGGTCGAACTGCTGGATCGAAGGTTCCTTCCACGTCAGGTTAGGCGTGGAGAACATCTTTTCGTAGCCTCGGGTGTAGTGCGGCACACTGGCAAAGAACGAAGCGTCCTCTTCCCGCACGCGCTCAAGGATGTCCCAGACGTCGGCCAGCTCGTAGTGGATTCCCTTGATGGTCGCAATTAGCCCAGCGAGCTCTTCGCGCACGGCCTCTCGGTAGCGGAACCAAGACGCCAGCAATTCCTCGCGTAGATATAGGCCCCGCAGGTTCGTCTGACTCAGTTGGTTCAGCTTCAAGATCAGCATGACGTGGGCCGCGAAGTCGAGTTCGTCCCTCAGGTCACGGGGCTCCAGGTCAGGGTCGAGGATGCGGATTCCCAGATCCTCAAGGTGCTTCGAATCGTCCGCGAGGTAACCGATGAGGGATGAGAACAGGCCAATGTCGGAAGCCTGGACCTGGG